>JAFUPA010000022.1 GCA_017481575.1 Clostridia bacterium
CAAAAATAAACAGCCGCACGTGAGCGGCTGCTTGTGATAGTAATGCGTTGTCAAACTTCTATGCCCCTTTCAGGGGCTTAGCCAGTAGGCGGCCCTTATAGGGCCTGTGCAAACCACTAGTTTACTAGTGGTTATGATTATGCACTTTCCTGTGGGAAATTTTGCTTGTTCATCATTGTATTGTCAGGCATACGGTTTCCTCTGCCGCCGCCGAAGCCGTCGGGACGAGTCATGTTTTCGTCAAAGCCCTCGTTTGGTGTCATCATTCCGCCGTCCATACCGCCTTTGCCGCCGCCCATCATTCCGCCCGTACCGTTTGATGAGCCGACAATGGAGTCCGTCATTTCAACACTTGTGTCACCTGAAGAGCTTGAAACTGTGTAGGTGTTGCCCTCGGTGATATCGGGGCAGGAGATTACCGCACATTGGTATGATTTGCCCGGAGTAAAGGAAAGTATTTCTTTGTTGTCTGAATTTTTGAGACTAACCTTTCCGCTACCCGAAATGTTAACGAGCATTGCGCCTTGATTTTCAGCAGAGGAGAAGTTCATTGCCATTCCCGGCATACCTGTTGCCACAAATATACCGCCTGTTATAGTTGCTTTTCCCGCATAGTCAAGCGCACCGTTGCCGCTGTTTGTCGGACCCCACACATACGTTTCGCCGCCTGTAACGTCAAGCGCCCCGTTTGAGTCGATTCCGTCACCGCTTGCATCAACAACGATTTTGCCGCCCGTTATTTTAATAAAGCTGTTTTCGTCTGCGGCAAAGTTATCTCTCTTCATACCGCCGCCGAAGCCGCTCTGATCGTTACCGCCTGCGGCATTTATTCCGTCGTCGCTTGCAACAATATTGATGTTACCTCCGTTAACGGTTACAGTCTGTCCCTCAAGACCCTCGTAACACTCGGAAATGTTAATTGAGCCGCCGTTTATGACGGTGTCTGCGTCAGCGTGAATTCCGTCGTCGCCCGACTTTGCGGTGAGAGTTGCGTTAAAGGTAACGCTTGAATTTGAATGAATTGCATCGTCCGCACAGTCAGCCGTTATTGTGCAACCCGAAAGTGTGAGGTTGCCGTTTGCCTTAATTCCCTTGGCACTTGCTGTGTCCGTGTCGGTTGATGTCGAATTTTTAAACGGAGAAAATTCTTCTTGCTTTACCTCTGCGTTTTTACTTCCGCCGCCCGAGGTGATTTTGAATGTGCCGCCGTCAATGCTCATATAGCTTGAAGCGTCAAGTCCGTCACCGTCAGCAGTTATTGTAAAAGTTCCGCTTTTGACGTATATAAATCCGAGCGAGGTGTCGTCCGTGTTTTCTGCGTGAAGTCCGTCTTTTCCTCCTGTGAGGTTAAATGTGCCGTCAAGCACACGGATACTGTCGTTTGCATCAAGAGCGTGGCTTGCAGCGGTTACTGTGTAGCTGCCGCCCGTGAAAACAAGGTCATCCTTTGAAACAATTCCGTGACCTTTAGCACACTTTACCGTGAGTGTACCGCTACCGTTAAAGGTAAGGTCATCTTTTGAGAAAACTGCGGAGTCAATATTATTTTCGTCAATATTCTTGAAATCACCCGTAACGGCCAGAGTGTTGTTTGTGTCTTTGTTAAGCGTTATTACCACCTTGTCGGCTTGCTTAACATAAATCGGCGCACTCGTTTTGCAGGTGATGTCTGCACCGTTAAGAATGATGTGCGGTTTGTCTGTGTTTTCGCAGTCAACAATAATTTGTCCGTCCGTCAGCTTGCCCGAAACAACATAATCGCCCTCGTCGGTTATTGTCACCGTGTTGCCTGAAACCTTGACAGAGCCTGTCGTGGCAGTTGATTTGTTATCGGCAAGTGTTATTTTAACTGCACTCGCTTCGTCATATCCGATTTCCTTGTCTCGGTCTGTGAACATATCATCGGGAGAAACAGTTGTTATGTCTTCGGTGGTTGAGGTGCTGTCGTCTTCGTCGGTCTTTTTTGAACAGCCTGCCGCCGTCAGAATAAGAACAAGAGAAAGAAAGAGTGCAAAAAATCTTTTATTAAAGCTCACAGATGTTCACCTCTTCCAGAGACATACTCACTTCGAGATTTGCATTTCTGCAACGGATTTCGTCAATAAATTTTTTCTCGTCCCGGGGATTTTTAAGGCTTACTCTGTATGTCAGCTTATACATACTTCCCATGTTTGAGGTTTTAGCAAGCGTGAGCGTGTGTGATGTTGTGAATTTTTCAAAAAGGTCGTCAAAAGCTTCGGTGTAGTTAAGATTTTCGGGAATTGTAATTTTAAGGATTCTCTCTTTTGAGTTTGCGGTTGATTTAAAGGTGAAGTAGTTGAAAATGAGTGTAACGATGCCGAGAATTACGGCAAAAAGTGCGGCAAAACCGAGGTATCCCATACCTGCAATAAGTCCTGCACCCATTGCAAGGAAAATTGTTGCAATCTCCTTTGCCGTACCGGGTGCGGAACGGAAGCGCACAAGGCTGAAAGCACCTGCAACTGCAACACCTGCACCGATGTTACCGTTGACCATCATAATAACTGCACACACAACAGCAGGAAGCATCGAAAGTGTCATAACAAAGCTTTTTGTGTAGCGGCTTTTCCACGTGTAAACAAGAGCAAGGAAAAGACCGATTAAAAGCGAAACACCGATACATAAAACAAAGTTGCCGACAGAAATGGTCTGTGTTGTAGCGGTGTCAAAAATACCTTTAAAAATTGAATCTAACATGAATATTCTCCTTTTACTTTCTCAATAAATTAGTTTTGTAAGCCTCGCCGTATTTTGAAAACGAGGTTTTGTATATTTGGTTTTTGCTCAAAAAGTCAGTCAGCCACAACGGAATTGCGGTTGCAGATTTTATTTCCATCAGCACCGCCGTGTCGGGCAAAAGCTTTTCACCGTACGATGCCGAGCAAAGCGACAGGTCGTTTGTTCTCCAAACGATGTTTTCATCAAAGGTTATGCGGAAATTCTTGTCATCATTCGAGTAAAATGCTTCACGGTCGTAAGATATAAAGAAACGGGGAGCAAGACTTGAATATTGCTTCAGAAAATAATCTATCTCGTGTGAAATCTGTCCTACTGTGTCAAATTTTCTTTCACAAAGCAGAGGAATAACATCACGCTCTTTAATATTAATTCTTCTTTTGTAAACTACACCCTTGTATTTGCGCTTGATTTCGGCAAAAACGGTGCTGTCAGGGCTTGCTGTACCATAACTGCGAACACGCAGTTTTTCTTTGAAAACAGGCTTTTCAACAGACCGTCTTATCAAAAGATAGTCGGGCGTGTCAAAGTAAAGATTGCAGATTTTACTTTTGCCGTAGCTGTCCGAGTGCATATAGTCGGCAATCAGCTCTTTCAGAAGAACCGACCGCTCCTTTGTGATAATGTATTTTTGTTCAAGCCGTTTAAAAACGCTTTGGTATGCCATATCTATCACCATAGAAAAGTATAGAAACAAAACTTTAAATGAAGCTAAAAAAACAGATTGGTTTTTGTGACCAATCTGTTAATTTTATATTATTACCGTTATAACAAGCGATTTGCCGTCCGTACTTTTTGCAGTTATTTTTCCCTTATGCGCACTCACGATTGCCTTTGCAACCGAAAGTCCTATTCCGTGACCTCCGCTTTGCGAACTGCGTGAAGCATCTGTTCGGTAAAAACGCTCAAAAAGGATGTCGAGATTTCCTTTCTGAATTTCGTCAACCGTGTTGTAAACCGTGAGTGTGTTTTTTTTGCCTGTCTTTGCGAGCGTGAGTTGAATTTGGCCACCGTCGTTTGAATACTTAACGGCATTTTCACAAAGGAGTGACACAAGCTGACGGATGCTTTTCTCTTCACCGCAAAGGGTGAGGTTGTCCTGAATCTGCATTTCAAATTCTTTTCCGTTTGCCTTTGAAAGTGCTTCAAATTCCGAAGCAGTTTCTTCGACCGCCTGCGAAAGAGAAAAGTCTGACATCAAAAGTGCGTTTTCATTTTCATCGAGCTTTGCAAGCATAACCAGCTTGTTTGTAAGCTCGGCAAGTCGATGAATCTGGTTGCGTGTACTCCTCGTCCACTCACTCTCTCCGTGCTCCATTTCAATGATTTCCGTGTTCGCATCAATAATCGTCAGCGGAGTTTTGATTTCGTGACTTGCATCGGTGATAAACATTTTTTGCTTTTGCGCACTTTGTACGGCAGTTTTGGTAACAATTTTTGAAAGGAAGAAAACAAGAACAAAGACCGCAAATATTCCAACTATACTGATGCCAAGGCTTGTCAGCAAAAACGTGAAAAAGGTTGAAAGCTCACGTTCACAGTCAACAAAGGCGTAGAGCGTATTTTTGCCGACCGAGACAGCCTTGTATCGGTAAGTGTCAACGAAACCTACGGTGTTGTTTTTTTGGAAAAGTTCGACTGCATACTGCGTCGCAATCTCGGAGGAAACAGCGGCAATTTTGCCTGTATTCACTTCAATCACCGTGCCGTCGGGTCTGACTGTTACTGTGAAGTATCTTGTGTCAAACGGTGCCTCGGGGGACATCTTGTTGTTAAAATGCTTCAGCGGCTTTTTGTCGTCAAACATCGGGAAAATGCCGTCGTTTTCGGTTATGATTTCAAGACGTACATCTGCCGAATCTTTAATGTTTTGAAAGCTTATAAAATTGACAGCACCGATTATAATTCCCAGAACGAGAACAATTGAGCACATTGCGATTGCAATAAATCTGCGTCTTAACTGTTTAATCATTGTCTTTCTCCAAAGAATAGCCGATATTTCTTGCAGCTTTTATCTGAACGTCTGCATCAAGCGAAGCCAGCTTTTTGCGAAGATATGAAATGTAAACCCAGACAACACTTATTTCGGTGTCGGAGTCAAAGCCCCATATTTTTTCCATAAAACGCTCCGCAGGGATGATGTTGTGGGGCGAGGTGATGAGCATTTCAAGCATCTGGAACTCCTTGTTTGCAAGTCGGATACTTCCGCTCGGGGTGGAAAGCTCGTAGCTCAGGCGGTCGAGCGTAATGTTGCCGAAGCTCACCTTGTTTTCAATAATGTCGCTTTGTCTGCGTGTCATCGCACGTATTCGTGCAAGCAGCTCCTTGGTCGAGAAAGGCTTTGTAAGGTAATCGTCAGCACCGCTGTCAAGCCCCTCAACACGGTCGTCAATTTCGGACTTTGCCGTAAGAAGAAGCACAGGTACAGGGTTCGATGCCTGACGGATTTTTTTAAGAACGGTGATTCCATCCATTTTAGGCATCATTATGTCGAGAATTGCTCCGTCGTAAACACCGGAGAGGAGATAATCAAGAGCATCCTTTCCGTTGTAAACGGCATCGACGGAGTAATTGTTGTGTTTTAAAATTGTGACGAGAGCATGGGAGAGATCAATCTCGTCTTCGGCTAACAGCAAACGCATGGAATCACCTCGTTTCGATTATAATTACCTTTCCTTAAATAAACTTTAAATCGATTTTTCTACATTGTATCATAAAATATCTGAATTTGGCAACGCATAAGCAGGATATTGTGTTGCAATTTATTTCCAAATTAGTTATTATATTATTGGAAATTTATTTAACGGCATATATCAAAAAAATTGGAGGAAGAAACTATGAGAAGCATTACCAAAATCAATGCAGGCTGGGCATTTTCTGCCGAGGCAAAAAATGCACCGTCAGCATATCCTGGAGAATGGAAACAGCTCAACCTGCCCTACACCTGGAACGGCGAGGACGGTCAGGACGGCGGCAACGACTACCACAGAGGCACCTGCTACTTTGCAAAGGTACTCAAGGCAGACGAGCTTCCCGAGGGCGAGGTAAAATACCTTCAGTTTGACGGTGTAAACTCCTCTTGCGAGGTCTTCTGGAACGGCAAAAGCATCACAAAGCACGACGGCGGTTATTCAACCTTCCGTGTAAAAATTGACGGAATCAAGGACGAAAACCTCCTTGTAGTGGCTGTTGATAACTCACCGAACGACAGAGTTTATCCGCAGAATGCAGATTTCACATTCTACGGCGGTATTTACCGTGATGTAAGTGTAATCGGTGTACCCGAAAATCACTTTGACCTTGACTATTACGGCGCACCCGGAATTATGGTTACACCCGAAATCAAGGGCAAGAATGCAGAAATTGAAATTAAGACATTCATAAAAGACGACGACAACTGCAAGGTTAAATATGAAATTATTGCAGACGGTGAGGTTATCGCATCAAAGACAGAGGACGGCGACGACGAGGCAGAATTTGAGATTAAAAACGTTCACCTCTGGGACGGACTTGACGACCCGTATCTCTACACAGCAAAGGCGACACTAATTGTTGACGGCGAAGAGATCGATGAGGTTTCAACACGCTTCGGCTGCCGTGAGTTCAAAATTGACCCCGAAAAAGGCTTTATCCTGAACGGCAGAGAATATCCGCTCCGTGGTGTTTCACGTCATCAGGACAGACCGGGTATCGGTAACGCACTTCTTCCCGAGCATCACAAGGAGGACCTTGACCTCATTCTTGAAATGGGTGCAAACACAATCCGTCTTGCTCACTATCAGCACTCACAGGTTTTCTATGACCTTTGCGACGAGGCAGGTCTTGTTCTCTGGGCAGAAATTCCGTACATCTCAAAGCATATGCCCAACGGCTATGACAACACAATTTCACAGATGAAGGAGCTCATTTCACAGAACTACAACCACCCGTCAATCGTTGTATGGGGTCTTTCAAACGAAATCACAATCGCAGGTGCATCTGACCCGCATCTTATCAAGAATCACAAGGAGCTCAACGAGCTTTGTCACAAGATGGACAAAACACGTCCGACAACTATCGCTTCCGTTACAATGTGTTCAATTGACTCCGAGTATGTTCACATCAGCGACGTGCTTTCCTACAACCACTATTTCGGCTGGTACGGCGGTACAACAGATATGAACGGCCCGTGGTTTGACGACTTCCACAAGAAGTATCCGAAGAAGCCTATCGGCATCAGCGAATACGGCTGTGAGGCTCTCGACTGGCACACATCAAATCCTGTTCAGGGTGACTATACCGAAGAGTATCAGGCATATTACCACGAGGAGCTCATCAAGCAGATTGCAGAAAGACCCTTCCTCTGGGCAACTCATGTCTGGAATATGTTTGACTTTGCCGCTGACGCACGTGCCGAGGGCGGCGAGAACGGAATGAACCACAAGGGTCTTGTGACCTTTGACAGAAAGTATAAGAAGGACTCCTTCTACGCTTACCAGGCATGGCTTTCAAAGAAGCCTATGGTTCACCTCTGCGGCAAGCGTTATATTGACCGTGTTGAGGAAACAACAAAGGTTACGGTTTATTCAAACTGCGACGAGGTTGAGCTTTTTGCAAACGGTGTCAGCGTAGGTAAGCAAACAAAGGGCAAGTATCCGTTCTTCTACTTTGATGTCAAGAACGAGGGCGAAACAACTCTCACAGTAAAGGCAGGCGACCTTGAAGACAGCGGCACAATCCGCAAGGTTGACACTCCCAACGAGGCTTACATTATGAAAGAGGAAGGTCAGGTTATCAACTGGTTTGAGATTAACACACCTGACGGCAGATACTCAATCAACGACACAATCGGCGATATTATGTCTACCCTCGGCGGTAAGCTTGCTATGGTTAAAATTCTCCTCAAGCTCAAAAATGCCTTTTCTTCGGGCGGTAAGTCAGACGATAAGGAAAAGAAGGGCGGCGGACTTGAGGTTGCAGGCTTCCAGCTCAGTATGGGAATGATTAAAAACGTTTACGGCATGGCAAAGGGCTTCACAGTCAAGCGTGTGTTCTCAATGCTCGGCGGTAAGTTTACGAAAGAGCAAATCCTTGAAATCAACGCTATGCTCAACAAGGTAAAGAAAAAGTAAGGAACTTAATAAAAGGTTATCGGCTTGCAGATTTTTCTGCAAGCCGATATTTGTTATTTATGTTTAAACTTCGGTTTCAATATAAAATCAAAAACAGGTGTCCATATTTTTGACGAACACAACAAAAGAATTATTATTGTCAGCGGAAGAATAAGTGCTTTTGAACTGCCGGGTAAGATACTCTCGAGCCATTCGTCGATATTCAGGTTGGCATAGAGTAAATGAATAAAGAAATAATGCAACGCATAGACTTGAACGCTTCGGCTGCCGAGCTTTGCAATTGTTCCCTTGCCGAGCCTGTTCGGAATAAGTGAAATTATCATCGCACCCAGGAGAAAGACAAGAACATAATATCCAAAACGGAAAAAGATGCCGTATCCGCAAAGCTTTTCAAGAGTCCAGAAGGAATTTTTGCCGCTCAGAAGCGGTTTTAAAAATCTGATGCTGTCGTATTGCAGACAAAGTAAAATAATATAACCAAAAATTCCTGCAACGGAGGCTATTTTGATTGGCTTTTTGTTCAGCCTTTCTGCAACCGTGTTCGGGTCAAGTACATAGCCTGCATAGAAAAACGGATAGAAAACAACCATCCTTGAAGAAACAAGAAAACTTGAAAGTGTGCTGTCATAGCCTGCAAAGCAAGCAAGAATTACCGAGAAAGCAAAAACGTATTTCGGGTCAAGGTTTTTGAGAAAAACAGTTATAAGGCAAAATGCAAAAATCACAAAAGCGTACCACGGAACACCGTTTTCTTCAAAGAGCTTGAAAACAATTACACCCTTGTTCACATAATTGCTCACGCACATAATTATTTTTATAAAGATGTACAGAACGAAGTATGTAAAAATTTTGTCATACCGCTTTTCGTTAATCGTCCGTTTACTGAAAAGACCCGACACAAAAATAAACAGCGGCATATGAAACGAATAAATAAAGAAGAACAAGCCTGATGTGCCCTCATATTGCTCTGCAACGTGTCCCAGAACAACAAAGAAAATCAGTACAAATTTCAGAATGTCCCACTTTTGTATTCTGTCTTTAACTTCAGCCATTTTACCACACCCTCGGTGTAAAATTAAGATTTGTGTTTATTTGCCTTGATCATACTTATTCCCATAATTAAAACAAACAAAAATGCCGCCGTGCCCGTACATATATTCATTATAAAAATATCGGTTTCGCTTGTTCCCTCAAAAGATGCAAACATCGACCTTTGCAACGATACTATAGATGCCGCCGCATCTGCACAGGAGATGTTTCTTATTGTTACAAGTATCGGTGACTTCGTTTTCTTTACTTTAACTGCGTTGATAATTGCGAGTGTCAGTTTTGTAAAAGTGTAGGCGGCTATCGTTATCATTATAATCTCGTGGTACTGTTGAGCTTTGTCGGAATTTGCCGCCATATAAACCGTGCTTGCAAGCACAACAGAAAGAAGGACAAGAAGTACACCCGAAAATTTCATAACAAAAGCTTCGTTTTTTCTTTCGTTGACTCTGCGCTCATAAAGTACCGCAAACAAGCGCATAATGCTCAAAAGCATATAGTAAACACCAAAAGCGGCAAACCACCACGAATGACCGAGGACACCAAGCAGACCGTTATAAAGCGCATAAAGAATATTTATCGCAAAGCTCATTGTTGCAGAGAAAATAACACGGAACCTGCTGTCGTTCATATAGCGGTTGCCAAAGGCAGTTGATTCAAATTTATTCAAAAAACGATTCATCGGTTTCATTTCAAAACCCCCTCGCTGTATTTTATCGCAAGGTTGTTAAATTTTTATTACAGCGCAATTATACTGCATTTTAAATTTAATTACAATAAAAGTTGAGATATATTCTTGCTTTTGTTGACTTTAAATTTTACCAATGATATAATTTTTGTATATGCTTATAGAGGTGATTTGATGAAATATTTGGACGCTTCACTTTCTCCCGAGCAAAGAGCAGAGGATTTGCTTTCAAGAATGTCTCTTGAGGAAAAAGTGGCACAGATGGACATTTTCAGAGGTGTTGAATTTACAACAATTCCTCACAAGATACATAACTGTTCACTTGATGAAAATGCCGAACCGAAATACGATGAGCTTGAAAAGATTTTGGGCGATAACGGTATTGGCTTTATGCACGATGCTTACTCAATACCGTCCGTTTTCAATAAATATCAGAAATATATTATGTCAAAAAGCCGTTGGGGAATCCCTTGCATTTTTACGGGCGAGGCTTTGCACGGCATAAGCTGGCCGGGTGCTATGATTTTCCCCGTTCCGCTTTGCCTTGCGGCATCCTTTAACCGTGACCTTGTTCACCGCACAGGTAAGGCAATCGCCGCCGAAACACGCTCACTCGGTATGCACGAAATCCTTGCACCGAACCTTGACGTTGCACGTGAACCACGTTGGGGCAGAGTGGAGGAGACCTTTGGCGAGGATACATACCTTTGCTCCGAAATGGGCTATCAGATTATCACGGGCGAACAGCAGAACGGCGACTTCAAGCGTGATGATGCAGTTCTTACCGAGCCGAAGCACTATTGTGTTCACGGAATTGCAGAAAACGGTATCAACTGTGCTCAGGCAAGAGCAGGTAAGCGTGAGATTGAGCAATGCTATCTTCCTGTTTTTGAAAAGGCTATCACAAAAGCAGGTGCGAATAACGTAATGGCTTGTTACAACGCAATCGACTCCGAGGTTGTAATCAGTTCAAGATACTATCTTCACGACATCCTCCGTGACAGATACGGTATGAAAGGTTATGTACGTGCAGACTGGGGTGCAATTGAGCGTCTTGTTAAGGCTCACCGCACCGCCGCAAATCACGTTGATGCAATCCGTGATGTTGTCAATGCGGGTCTTGATATGCAGGGCTGCAGTGACTATGAAAATGATTTTTGGCAGGATACTATAATTGACCATGTTAACAACGGCAGAATTCCTATGGAGCGAATTGACGAGGCTGTGTTTGCAGTTCTGCGCCTTAAGTTTATGCTCGGTCTTTTTGAAAATCCGTATACGGACGAGGAAAAATACAAGTCGGTCATTCGTTGTGACGAGCACAAACAGCTCGGTCTTGAGGGTGCAAGACAGGGTATGACCCTTATTGAAAACGACGGCATTCTTCCTCTTAATAAAAAATACAAGAAAATCGCTCTTGTCGGACCGTCATCCGCACGTCAGCGTGTCGGTGGTTACTCTTCCATTCCGGACGGATATAAAATAAAGAGCGTTTACGATGAACTCAAAGAAGCACTCGGTGACGGATATGAAATAACACAGGCTTCGGGTTGCGGAATTCCCAAGGGTGTTCAGGCAATTACGGCAGAGGACGGACAGTTCCACCTTGTCGAGGTTTATGATGAGGACGAGAATGCAAACTTTGAGGATGCAATCGCAGCAGCTCAAAACAGTGATGTTATTATCTTTGTCGGCGGTGATAACACCTCCACAAGCGGTGAGGGTCACGACCGTTCAGATTTACGACTTGCAGGCAGACAGCGTGAGCTTATTCTCGAGCTTGCAAAGACAGGCAAGCCACTGGTTGTTGTGCTTGAAAACGGCAGAAGCATTGACCTTTCCGAAGAATGCAAGGTTTCGAACGCAATTCTTCTTTCGTGGTTCGGCGGCGAATTCGGTGCAAAGGCTATTGTGGAAACACTTCTCGGCGTGAACAATCCCGCAGGCAGACTTCCTGTTTCTTTCCCTGCCGATTCAAACCGTATTCCGTGCTACTACTCAATTCTTCCTAACTTCTTTGAGAATATGTTTGAGGGAGACAGAGGTGCACGCTATCCGTTCGGCTTCGGTCTTTCTTATACAAAGTTTGAATATTCAAATCTTGTTGTTGAAAAGACGGGCAAAACAGATTTCACCGTTAAGGCGGATGTTAAAAATATCGGTGATGTTGACGGTGACGAGGTCGTTCAGCTTTATGTAAACGACGTTGTTTCGTCCGTTATCACACCGCTCAAGCTCTTGCAGGGCTTTGAAAGAATTTCGCTGAAGGTAGGCGAGACAAAAACCGTTGAATTCAGGCTTGATTTTGATTCATTCAGGCTTCTCAACAAGGACTATGAATGGGTTGTTGAGGACGGCGACTTCGAAATTATGGTCGGTGCCGCTTCAAATGATATAAGACTTAAAGAGATAATTACAATAAAGGAGTAATCGCTATGTATTTTGATTTTATTGATAAGGTGAAATATGAGGGTGCGAAGAGTGAAAATCCGTTCGCATTTAAATTCTACGATGCTGACCGTGTAATCCTCGGCAAGCCTATGCGTGAGCATCTTCCGTTTGCAATGGCTTGGTGGCACAACCTCGGCGCAAACGGTGTTGATATGTTCGGCAGAGGTACTGCGGACAAGTCCTTTGACGCAGTTGAGGCTACAATGGAGCACGCAAAGGCTAAGGTTGATGCAGGCTTCGAGTTTATGCAGAAGCTCGGTGTGGAGTATTTCTGCTTCCACGACGTTGACCTTGTTCCCGAGGCAGAGGACATCAACGAAACAAACCGCAGACTTGACGAGATTACAGACTACATACTTGAAAAAATGCAGGCAACAGGCATAAAGTGCCTCTGGGGTACTGCAAATATGTTCTCAAATCCCCGCTTTATGAACGGTGCAGGCAGCACAAACAGCGCAGAGGTTTACTGCTTTGCGGCGGCACAGATTAAAAAAGCTCTTGACCTCACGGTTAAGCTCGGCGGTAAGGGCTATGTTTTCTGGGGCGGCAGAGAGGGCTACGAAACTCTCCTTAACACAGACGTGAAATTCGAGCAGGAAAACATTGCAAGACTTATGCACCTTGCAGTTGACTACGGTCGAAAGATTGGTTTCACAGGCGATTTCTTTATTGAGCCGAAGCCGAAAGAGCCGATGAAGCATCAGTACGATTTCGATGCAGCTACTGCTATCGGTTTCCTTCGTCAGTACGGTCTTGACAAGGACTTCAAGATGAACATTGAAGCAAACCACGCAACACTTGCAGGCCACACCTTCCAGCACGAGCTTCGAATTTCTGCAATCAACGGAATGCTCGGCTCAATCGATGCCAACCAGGGCGACTATCTCCTCGGCTGGGACACAGACGAGTTCCCGTTTGACGTTTACGAAACAACAATGTGTATGTACGAGGTGCTTAAGGCAGGCGGAATGAAGAACGGCGGCTTTAACTTTGACGCTAAAAACCGCCGCCCGAGCAACACAAAGGAAGATATGGTTTACGCTTTCATCCTCGGCATGGATGCTTTTGCGCTCGGTCTTATCAAAGCCGCAAAGCTTATTGAGGACGGCAGACTTGACAAGTTTATAGAGAAGAAATATTCGTCCTTCAACGAGGGTATCGGCAAGACTATTCTTGACGGAACTGCAACACTTGAATCTCTTGCAGAGAATGCCGCTCGTCTCGGCTCTTGCACAGACCCCGGCTCGGGCAGACAGGAGCATCTTGAGAGCGTTGTAAATCAGATTTTCTTTGGTGAATGATTATGAAATATGTATTGGGAATTGACCTCGGCACTTCCGCAACCAAAACCGTATTGTTTGACGAAAAGGGCAATGTTGTCTGCTCTTCAAGCCGTGAATATCCACTCTATCAGCCGAAAAACGGTTGGGCAGAGCAGGAGCCGACAGACTGGTACAATGCCGCAATAGAAACAATTTCCGATGTTGTAAACAAAAGCGGAATTGATAAAAAAGACATAGTTTCTCTCGGCATTTCGGGTCAGATGCACGGCCTTGTTATGCTTGATAACAACTGCGAGGTGCTTCGTCCGTCAATCATCTGGTGCGACCAGAGAACGGGCAAGGAGTGTGACGAGCTTACTGAAAAGCTGACAAGAGAAAAGCTTATTGAGATAACAGCCAACCCTGCACTTACAGGTTTTACCGCTTCAAAAATTCTTTGGGTCAAGAACAACGAGCCCGAGATTTTTGAAAAGTGCAGACACATTTTACTTCCGAAGGATTATCTACGTTTCAAGCTGACAGGTGACTTTGCAACTGAGGTTTCCGATGCTTCGGGTATGCAGCTTCTCGACGTGCCGAACAGATGCTGGTCACAGGTTATGATTGATGCACTCGGCATCAAGGAAGAGTATCTTCCCAAGGTCTACGAGTCACCCGAGGTTACGGGCAAAATCAACGCTGAAACCGCAGAGAAAACAGGGCTTTCAGAGGAAACGCTCGTTGTCGGCGGTGCAGGCGACAATGCCGCCGCCGCTGTCGGTATGGGTGTTGTCAAAGAGGGTAAGGCTTTCACAACAATCGGTACTTCGGGCGTTGTGTTTGCTCACACAGACTCTCCCGTAATCGACAAAGAGGGCAGAGTTCACACCTTCTGCTGTGCCGTGCCCGGCAAGTGGCACGTTATGGGCGTTACACAGGGCGCAGGACTTTCTCTCCAATGGTTTAAAAGAGAGTTCTGCACAGAGGGAACAAACTATGATATTATGACTGCCGAAGCGGACAAAATTCCCGTCGGCTGTGACAGACTTCTGTATCTTCCGTACCTTATGGGCGAAAGAACACCTCACCTTGACCCCGATTGCCGTGGTGTGTTCTTCGGCATTTCCGCAATGCACACAAGAGCTCATTTCATCCGTGCTGTGCTTGAGGGTGTCAGCTATTCGCTTTATGACTGCGTTTGCGTGCTTAAGGGAATGAATATTTCGCCTGCCGAAATGCTTGTCTGCGGCGGTGGCGGCAAGAGTGAATTCTGGCGACAGATGCTCTGTGATATTTTCGCTGTACCCGTTAAAACTGCCGAGTCGAGCGAGGGTCCCGCATTGGGTGTGGCTGTGCTTGCGGCTGTGGGTGCAGGACTTTACCCGAGCGTTGAAGCCGCTTGCGAAACCATGGTGCGTTACAATTCGGGTGTTTCTTCACCGAACAGCGAAAAGACCGCACTTTATATGAATTATCACAAGATTTACAAAAAGCTTTATTCCGACCTTAAAGACACATATAAGGATTTAGCTCAGGTTTAAATTACAAAATCCTCACTCGTGAGAGTGGGGATTTAAATTTGGTGTTGACAAGTAAATAATTTTACTTTACAATATATTTGTAGAACATTTGTTCGCTAAATATTAGGAGGTAGTATAATGAATAAAGGATGTAATAGCGATAATAAAAATGTGTTCTACAAAAAAACATTTTTAGGTATGATTATTCCAAATGAAGGCAATCCAAAATTAGAGTGGATAAAATGGGAGTTTGTTTTTCAAATAGCAGTGATTTTCTTCGATTTAAAGCTAAAGATGATGTATTTTACCCACCAACGAAAATTAGTTTAAATTGGTTTGTTTGGATATGTATTCTCGATGAAAAAACTTGTGATTATTGCAAGGAGTTTCATAAAAAAATTTGTTCGGTCAATGATGTTTTATTACATCACCCTAAATGCAGATGCTTAAGTGTACCTTTGCAGGCTGCAGAAGCAGGAGCTACGACTAAAGACGGAGAAAATGGAGCGGATTGGTGGTTGAAGAATAACGGTAAACTACCGGATTATTATATATCCGTAGAAGATATTGAAGATTTAGGTTGGGATAATGGAGACAGCCCGGTAAAATTTGCACCGAAAAAAATGATTTTTGGAGGAACATATCACAATTTTAATGGTAGATTACCACAGATTGAGGGACGAATATGGTATGAAGCTGACATAAATTATTATTTAGGAAAAAGAAACAGACATAGAATAGTGTGGTCAAACGATGGTTTGATTTTTGTAACTTATGATCATTATGAAACATTTATCGAGATAACATAAAGGAGAACAAAAATGAAAACAGCAAAATTAGATTTTACAAATTGTACTGAGGAAACAGATTTTTTTGATAGAATTATTGAAGCTTTGGGTTTAGGTGTGGATTACTGCGGCAGAAACTGGTCTGCGATTTATGATTTTTCAAGAAGTGAAAAAATGGTTGAAAAGGTGGTAATAACAGGCACTTCTAACTTGAAAGGGTATATGAGAAAATATATTCCTGAAATGGTTGAAACTTTTGATTATATTATTGAGTCTTATGAACAACGTGGCAAGTTGTTCATTTATGAAATTATAGATTAAGGCTTTGGCTGAAAATTAAATTGCAAAATCCTCACTCGTGAGAGTGGGGATTTTACTGTTTTTATAATCTTGAAAACTCTTTCGGAGTTGTACCTGTTATTTCCTTAAAAACCCGACAGAATGTTTTTGAATCGTTGAAGCCTACCGTTTCGGCTATTTCAAAAACAGGCATATCAGAGTGTTTTAAAAAGAATTTTGAACGCTCAATTCTGTATCTGTTTAAGTATTGGTGAAAAGAAATTCCAGTTGTGTTTTTAAATATTTTGCAAAAATTACTTTTCCCGTAGCCCGTGATTTCTGCCGCTATATCAACCGTGATTTTTTCGGAATAGCTATGGCAAATCAGGTCAAGAGCCTTTTCAATGTTTTTAATTTTAACGGTATCTTTTTTATCCCTGTGTGGCTCAATTGCAGAGAATTCCTCGTAGAAAAATCCGAAAAGATTTGTAACGTTTCCTCTTATAATAAGCTCGTTGGGCAAAAGCTTCTTTTTCTCTTCAATGATTTCGTTCAAAATGGATTTTATTTTGTTTCCGAACTCGTTGTCGTCAAGTCTGAATACGGGAGTTTTCAGAGAAATTGAGGACACCGAATCAAAGAATTCTCCGAGGAACGACGGTCCAGCCTCAATAAGAAGATGCAGACTGTCACTTTCTGTTTCACGGGTTTCGTGTGGGACAAAGCTTTGGATAAAAGCAAGCGAGCCTTCACCCAGAATATAAGGCTCATTATTGATAATGACCTTATATGAGCCTTTTGCACAGTATAGAATTTCGTTTTCGTAATGCTTGTGCAGAGTGAAATCACCGAGATTTTCCAGTATAACTGCAAGTGAATTTTCGTGATTAAGAATGGGCTGAAAAAGCATAAACTACACCTCACAAACCTAATAGTAGCATAGTGGTGCATACAAAGTCAACAAAAAGTGAATTTTTGGGTATAAACAGAGAATTTGCGGTATTGTTATTAAGAAAACAAAAAGGTAAAATCAAACTATAACAGTTAATATAACACCCAAAAAAGGAGGCAAAGCTATGAACGACAAACTTTTTCTTGCAGGTGCCGCACGTGAGGACACAACCCCCGAGGTCGGCACATTGCTTTACGGCTACAGACCCGATTTAGCAAGCAAATCTGTCCATGACCCGTTGTCGGTCACGGCACTTGCTGTCAGTCAGAACGGTCAGACTGCGTTGCTTCTCACAGCTGAAATCGGTGATATTCAGACAGCGTTGTGTGACGAGCTTGCAGGCGAAATTTCATTACATTGCGGTGTTGATAAAAGAAATATCTTAATCTCATCGACCCACACGCACACTGCGCCGAATTTGTCGGGCACAGTCGGTTGGGGCGACATTAACAGGGAGTATTACGAGAAGATTTTTCTTCCCTCTGCACTCAAGGCTTCAAAAAATGCTGTAGAGAATCTTACCCCTGCTGAAATTGCCGTAGGTGTGACCGAAAGCAAGGTCGGCATAAACCGCCGTCAGCAGTTTGAGGACGGAGTTATCGGTCTCGGACAAAATCCGCACGGTTGCTACGACCCTTTGATGACGGTTGTGTCTCTGCGTTCGGTTGAGGATAAAAAAGGAATACTTAATCTTATTCATTACGGCTGTCACGGCACGTCTGCAGGTCTTGCCGAGGCGGTGTCACGTGACTGGTCAGGTGTTATGATTGACCGTCTTGAGCACGAAACAAACACCTTGACCGCATTCTGGAACGGTGCAATCGGTGACGTCGGTCCACGTCTTACCAACGGTGAAACAACAGGCAACCTTTCTTACACCCGTGAGCTTGGCGGTGTTGCGGCGGCTGACGCTGTTCGTGCTTACAAAAACAAGGGCGGATACCACACAGGAGAGCTTGGTATTTTTAAAGACACGACACATCTTCCGTATCAGAAAATGCCTACACTTGAAGAAACCAACAAAAAGCTTGAAAGATTTGAAAATCCCGAAACCCTAATCAATATCGACCGCCTCGAATACGAGCATTACAGCGAAACAAAGCGTTTTCTGGAAAGCGGTGGGGGAGACATTCCCGAAGCCTTCGCCTTTGACCAGACAATAATTTCGCTCGGCGACGTTGTGTTTATCCCGTTTCCGTTTGAAATGTTTTCAGAGATTGCAGTTCGTCTGCGTGAATACTCACCGTATCCGTACACGCTGTGCCTTTCCTGCACAAACGGCTACAACGTCTATCTCCCGTCAGAGGATCAGCTTTGCCGTGGTGGCTATGAGGTTGGTTGCTTTATGTACGGTAGTCTGTTCCCTCTTGCGAACAACACCGACCAGAATATAATCAAGGAAAATCTGCGTATTATCCGCAAAAACAGAAGCGAGGTTTAAGTTATGTACAGAATAGGTCAAGAAGAAATTGATGCAGTTGCACGTGCTATAAATTCAAAAGACTTCTTTAAAATCAATGGCAGCGGTCAGGAGGTTCTGAACTTTGAATCCGAGTGGAAAGCCTACACCGGTGCAGAACACTGTATACTTATGTCGTCGGGTTTTGGTGCTCTTACATCGGCACTTATCGGTCTCGGCATCGGTCCGGGAGATGAGGTAATTGTCCCTGCATATACATACATCGCAACAGCACTTGCCGTAACGGCTGTGGGCGCAATTCCCGTGATTGTAGCGTCTGACGAAACACTCACCATTGACGTTGCAGAGGTCGAAAAGAAAATCACCAAGGCAACAAAGGCTGTAATGCCTGTTCACATTCAGGGTTTCCCGTGCAATATGGATGCACTCACCGCTGTTGCAAAGAAATACGGCGTCGCAATCGTTGAGGACGCCTGCCAGGCAGACGGTGGCTCGTATAAGGGCAAGTATCTCGGCACAATCGGTGATGCAGGTGCATACAGCTTTAACTATTACAAGGTTATCACAGCAGGCGAGGGCGGAGCACTTGTAACCGACAATCGCAAGATTTTTGAGCGTGCGCTCATTTATCACGATGCTTCGGCAGTTGTGTTTTTCGGTAATCAGCTTGACGAGAATTCGGAGCCTGTTTTCGGCGGTACCGAGTTCAGAGTTTCCGATATAACAGGTGCAATTATGCGTGAACAGCTAAAAAAGCTGCCGTCAATCATTGACGATTTGCGCAAGAATAAATTTGCACTTATCGACCTTCTTAACGATAAATCACTCGTAGCACCGTCACACGACGAAAAGGGCGATTGCGGCACAACGCTTGCACTCCGTTTTGCTTCGGCAGAAAAGACAAACGACTTTGCAAAGCAATGCGAAGAAAACGGACTTGCAATCACAATCCCGATTAACACGGGCAAGCACATCTACACAAACTGGATTCAGATTATGGAAAAGCGTGGTGCAATTCACCCTGCAATGGACCCGTTTAAGATGAAAGAAAACGAGGGCTTGCAGATGGATTATACTATGGATATGTGCCCGAAAACCCTTGATTATCTCGCACGCACAGCTTATGTTGCAATCAATCCCGATTGGACAAAAGAGGAGCTTGAAGCCGTTGCAAAAACAGTGAACGGAGCTTTATAGTATGAAAACGGTGGCAATTTCTGCCACCGTTCTTTGTTACTTATCTTTATTCAGCATTGAAATTCCGATGCAGGCAAGTCCGATACCTGTCATAATAAATCCCGATTTTATATCAATTTCATTCAGAATTGAGGTTACGCACACCGCAACACCTGCGGCAACAGGCACGGATTTGAGTACAAGGTTTACAATCTCCTGTACCTTGCTGTTTTTTAGTATCGGCTTTGCTTTGGTATTCATAAGCTCATCGAGCGAAATACCGAGTATTTCCGCCAACTTCGGCAAGGTGTTTATATCTGGGCAGGCAACATCACGTTCCCATTTTGAAACTGCTTTGTCGGTAATATTCAGCTTTTCTGCAAGCTCTTTTTGAGTCATACCTTTTTCTTTTCTTAACGTGCTGATGATTTCGCCCATAGTTTTGTCTGTCATATTTATAGTCTCCTTTGTTTTGTTTACTCAATTATAATTCTGCTTTAAAATGAAGTAAACCGAACGACGGTAGAGTTTAGTAAACCGTGGGTTTATAACAGCGTAAATTGATTTTTCTTAAAAACAATCAAACCCTCGTCACGCATTTTGCACAGCTCGTTTGACATTGCACTACGGTCAACCGAAAGAAAATCTGCAAGCTGTTGGCGGTTAAAGGGGATTGTGAAGGAAGAGCTGTTTTGCTTCTTTGCTTCGTCGGAAAGATAAGATATCAGCATTTCTCTTGTTGAACGCTTTGAGATGTGCCCGAGCTTTTGCACCAGCTTTCTGTTTTTGTCAGAAATAGCAAAAAACAGATTCTGCACAACTGTCGAATGAAAGCGGCACGCAGACGAGCAGACTGTCAGCATCTTTGTCAGGTTGAAAAATATTACCGTACTGTCCTCAACGGCAACAACGTCGTTTAAAATTGCACCGCTGTCGGGCGTGACATACGACTCACCGAACATATCACCGACATCAACCATACTTATAATGCTTCGGTTACCCCAATAGTTGTCGTGCTGAATGTGTAGCTTTCCGCTGACGAGAACTGTAATGTGATTAACACTTTCGCCCTGACGGAAAACATATTCACCCTTTTGGTAAGTGCAAAGCCTTGCCTCAAGACAACCGAGCATTGAGGCGATTTCTTCTTCACTTACACCCGAAAAAAGCTGTGTTTGTTTTAAAATAGGAATAAATTTCTTCATAAAAATCACTTTCTGTTGTAAAAACAACGGACTTGATACAGATATTGTATTATAATACGGTTGTAAAATCAAGAGAGGAGATTACAAAATGATAAGAAAAATAATTAAAATTGATGAAGATAAATGTAACGGTTGCGGAGCTTGTGCCGCCGCCTGCCACGAGGGAGCGATTGAAATGGTGAACGGCAAAGCAAAGCTGACCCGTGAGGATTACTGCGACGGTCTGGGCGATTGCCTTCCCGCTTGCCCGACAAACGCAATCACCTTTGAGGAAAGGGAAGCCCCTGCTTATGACGAGGCGGCTGTGCTTGCCGCAAAAGAGAAGAAAGCTCCTGCCAAATTGCCATGCGGTTGCCCGGGAACGAACTCAAAATTTATTAAGAGACCTGCTCCCGCACCGTCTGTGGTCAATACCGCCCCTGCAATAAGCCAGCTTTCACAATGGCCCGTGCAGATTAAGCTTGTACCCGTGAATGCACCGTACTTTGACAACGCAAACCTGTTGATTGCGGCGGACTGTACGGCATTTGCTTACGGCAACTTCCACAACGAGTTCATCCGTAACCATATCACGCTTATCGGTTGCCCGAAGCTTGACGAGGGTGATTATTCCGAAAAGCTCACCCAGATTATCGCGAACAATAATATTAAAAGCTTAACAATAGTCCGTATGGAGGTGCCGTGTTGCGGCGGAATTGAAAATGCGGCAAAGCGAGCCTTGCAGGCAAGCGGCAAGTTCATTCCGTGGAGGGTTGTAACGATTTCAACCGACGGCAGAGTGCTTGACAACTAAAAGCAAAAGGCGACAGGGAAACCTGCCGCCTTTTGGAAATTATAAGCCTACTTGTGTGCAACAAAGAAAAATCTTCTGAATTTCAAAATCACTTCACCGCTTGCTGTTATCGGGTATGCGACTTTAGTTTTTGTCAGAATCTCGTTTTCGAATTCTTCTTTTTGTTTACTGTCAAGAACATCAAGATAAGGGCGAAGCCTTGTGCCGCGTACCCATTCGATAAGATGCTCATGTGAGGGCATTGCATGGTAATATATCGTTTCCCACATCTCAAAGCTGTCGGAATACTGTGAAAGAATGTCGAAGTATTCTTCGGGTGTAAGAGTGTCGTTTTGTTCAAAATGTACGCCTTCGAATTTCCATTTTTTCTCCGCCGCAACATCTTTTATAATGAGGAAAAGCGGTTCCTGTTGATTCATCGGCATCTGCACAGCCAGTACACCGCCCGTGCGAAGATTTTTCATAAGCTGCGGTATTAGTTTTTTGTGGTCGGGAATCCATTGCAGACAGGCGTTTGAAAACAGTAAATCATATTCACCGTCAAGGCTTTCTGCATCGCAGACTTGAAATCGCAGGTCTTTGTGCTTGGCAGATGCTTTTTTTATCATATTTTCAGAGCTATCAATACCGAGAATATCAGCGTTCGGAAATACTGATTTGAGCACCACTGTGCTGTTTCCGGGTCCGCAGCCGATGTCAACAACGGTTTTTGGCTCACAATTACGTACTCTGTTTGCAAGGTCGATTGCGGGTTGGGTACGTTGCTTTTTAAACAATAAATATTTTTCAGGATTCCAATTTGACATAGTGCTACTCCTTTTTAGTTGAAATCTCATTTCAACAAATCGTGTTCTTTTATAAACTCCACAACCTCGTCAACCGTTGTGAATGCAAGTGCAACACTTGTGTCTGCCGCACCGTAATAAATTGCGATTTTTCCGCTTTCAGCATCTGCAAGAGCCGCACAGGGGAACACAACGTTCGGCACGTCACCGACACACTCATACAATTCGTGCGGAGCAAGCAGGAAGCAGTCTGCACGGTGGAGAACCTTCCATGGCTCGTTCTTGTCAAGCATAGCCGCACCCATAGCGTATGTGAAGCCGTTACAGCTTGTAAGCACACCGTGGTAGAACATAAGCCAGCCTTCGTCGGTTTCAATTGGCGTCGGTCCTGCACCGACCTTTGTCATTTCCCAATTCTTTTGCGGCGACATAACAAATCTGTGCTTGCCCCAGTATGTAAGGTCTTTGCTGTGGCTCAGGAAAATGTCTCCGTAAGGTGTGTGACCTCTGTCGCACGGGCGGATAAGAAGCAAAAACTCATCGTTAACTTTTCTCGGGAAAAGCACGCCGTTTCTTGCAACGGGGTAGCACGCATCTTCAAGCTGTGTCCACTCTTTGAAATCTGTTGTATATGCAATGCCTATGGTTGTACCGTGAGGGGTCAGGTTAACCCACGAAAGATAGTATTTGCCCTTAATTTCGCAAAGCCTCGGGTCATAGCCTCTGAAAATAACCTTTTCTTGAAGCTCCCAATTGATTGCATCCTTACTGTAACCGACAACGAGAGTATGGTCTCGGCTGATGTCGTCCACTCTGAAAACACCTGCAAAGCCGTCACAGTAAGGCACGACTGCGGAGTTGAAAATGCTGTTTGCACCGTAAAGATTATCTCTTGTGATAACAGGGTTTCCACTGTAACGCCAGACGGGATATTTGTATCCTTCGGGCTTGTCCTCCCACGGGATATTGGGTATAGCCGAACCGATAATTTTTGCCATAGTGTACCTCCGAATGTTGATAGATATATTATACAGTAAAACACGGGCTGTTGCAATATCTACATTTTATCCTTTATTTTTGTTGACAAAAAAATGAAAATGTAATATAATCTTATGCAGTTAGCGGAGACTAACCGAGCTTGAACGGTACGAAGTTTTTGCTGATTATTTTTTAAAATTTGCAGTTAGCCTTGGCTAACTGATATTGACATACGGTGATTATATGGAAAAAGAAAAAGAATTGCGTGTCGTTACGCTGATGATAAAAAAGTATTGTAACGGTAATCACGGCACCAAAAAGGGCGAGCTTTGTGACGAATGTTCGGAGTTGCTTAAATATGTTGAGTTCAGGCGAGAAAAATGTCCCTTTGGTGACGGCAAACCGTTTTGCTCAAATTGCAGAATTCATTGCTATAAGCCGCAGATGCGAGAAAAAATCCGTGAGGTTATGCGGTACTCGGGGCCGAGAATTGTTCTTGACCACCCTGTGCTTGCAACCCGACATCTTATAGAAAGCAAGAAAGAAAAAACTTGAAACAGAGGCAACAAAATGATAGACAAGGATTTATTCAGATTTTTAGGTTCAAATAAGAAATATGTTTTTTTGACCGTTGCGGTAATGGCTGTCGGATTGATTGCAAACATCAGCATAACCGCTTCAATTTGTTGGGCAATTTCACTTGCCGTAAACAACGCAGAGCCGAAGGAATTTATTTTGCCTGCAATTTTAGCGGCGGCTCTTATTGCGGTCAGATACGCTTGCTCGAGAATATCGGGTGATTTAAAGGATACTCTCGGCAGAAAAGTTAAAAAGGATTTGAGAAAGCAGGTCTATGACAAGATTGTCAGGCTCGGTGTCAGAAGCACGGACGGAATGAGTATGGCGGGTCTTACACAGGTGGCAATGGAGGGCGTTGAACAGCTCGATCTTTACTATTCGTCGTACATTCCGCAGTTTTTCTATTCAATGCTTGCTCCGTTTTTGCTCTTTTTTGTTTGTGTGGGTATTGATTGGCGGGTTTCGCTCGTTCTTCTTTGCTGTGTTCCGCTCATTCCTGTCTCAATCGTTGCTGTGTCAAAATATGCAAAGAAGATTTTTGCAAAATATTGGGGCAAATACACCTCAATGGGTGACGGATTCCTGGATAGTGTTCAGGGTCTTAAAGAACTCAAAATCTTCAAAGCCGATGCTTCTCAACATATCAAGATGAATGAGAATGCAGAAGAGTTCAGAAAAATCACAATGAAGGTTCTTGTTATGCAGCTTGCAAGCACAACCATAATGGATTTGGTTGCATACGGCGGTGCAGGCGTGGGAATAGCTTTTGCCGTAAAGGGTGCGATGGACGGACTTGAGGTTTCAAAGGCTTTGTTCCTCATTCTTGTTGCTGTTGAGTTTTTCCTCCCTCTGCGTGCCTTCGGAAGTGCTTTCCATGTTGCAATGAACGGAGCGAGTGCAGGCAGAAAAATCCTTTCTCTCCTCAACACACCTGACCCTGTGTGGGGTGAAAATCAGGTTGATGACACAGAGATTAAGCTTGATAATGTGACCTTCTCTTACGATAAAAAAAGACAGATTCTTGACTCGGTGTCAATGCAATTCCCTTCAAAAGGAATGACTGCAATTGTAGGCGAGAGCGGATGCGGAAAGTCAACTGTTGTTAATCTTCTTACAGGTGCGTTAAGAAGTGATGCAGGTCATATAACCGTCGGCGGCAAGCCGATTGAAAGCCTTGACAGAGGGGATTATTATTCACATCTTTCGGTTGTGAGCTACAACACCTATGTGTTTAATATCAGCGTGCGTGAAAATTTCCTGCTTGCCAATAAAGATGCAACTGATGAAGAGATTTATTCTTCTTTAAAAAGTGTCAATCTTTATGAATTTATCCTTGAAAACGGCGGTCTTGACAAGATAATATCCGAAGACGCAAGCAACATTTCAGGCGGTCAGAAGCAACGTCTTGCACTTGCAATCAATCTTGTTGCCGATAAGAGTGTCTATGTTTTTGACGAAGCTACAAGCAATATCGACATTGAAAGCGAAGCAATAATAATGAAAAATATCAAGGCTTTGAGCGAGAAAAAGAGTGTTATCGTAATTTCTCACCGTCTTGAAAATGTTGTTGCCGCTGATAAAATTTACTTCCTTGCTGACGGCAAGGTTAAAGAAACGGGTGCTCATTCAGAGCTTATGGCTGCAAATAAGGGTTATGCAGACTTATACAGCACACAGAAAAAACTGGAAGAGGGTTATATGGAGGTGAGAGAGTGAAAAAGCAAAAGTTAAGACGAAGCGGTGCAAAAATTATGGCAAGCCTGATTATGCTTTTAGGCTCTCTCTCATACATTATGCTTCTTGCGGTTGTTAACGGCAGTCTCGGCTTTATCTGCGCTATGGGAGTTACTCTTTTTGGTGCAATAGGAATAGCAAAGGCACTTGGCGAAGCTATAGCACTTTCTTATTCTGTGATTATCGCAATGTGTGTTGTCTGCGGTGTGTTGAGAGGCTTGCTGCGCTATATTGAGCAGTACAGTAACCACTACATTGCATTCAAGCTTCTTGCGGTTTTGCGTGATAAAATTTTTGCCGCACTTCGCACACTTTGCCCTGCAAAGCTGGAATCCAAGCAAAAGGGAAGCATAATTGCTATGATAACCTCTGATATCGAAACTCTCGAGGTTTTCTACGCTCATACAATCTCACCGATTTGTATTGCTGTACTCGTTTCAATTGCCGTAATCATTTTTGTCGGTACGGTTTCAAGTGTATGGCTTTCACTTGTGGCGGTGCTTGCTTATCTTACAATCGGAATTGCAGTTCCGTTTATTTCGTCCTCAAAGCTTAAGGCATCAGGTGTGCGATACCGGGCAGAATTTGCATCCTTTAACGCCTATTTTCTTGACAGCATCAAGGGTATAAAGGATATCGTTTTAAACAATGCGGGCGAAGCAAGAAAAGAGCAGGTAAACGAACGCTCGGAGGTTCTTTTAAAAGAAACCAAGAAGATGAAACACGATACAACACGTGCGGCTGCAGGCACGGAGCTTGCAGTTTCACTTTCAATCATTACTGCGTTGGTTGTCGGAATTTTGCTTGTCAGGGCAGATATGCTCACAGTTGGCAGAATGATAATCGGAGTTGTGGCTGTTTTTGGCTCATTTGGGCCTGTGATTGCGGTTGCCGCCTTGCCGGGTAACCTCACGCAAACATTTGCAAGCGGCGACAGAGTTTTAAATCTGCTTGCAGAAAAGCCTGCGGTTACACCTGTTAAAAACGGCAAAAAATTTGACTATACCGACCTTGAGGTGAATAACCTTGATTTCTCCTATGATAAAGAAACGCATATTCTCAAGGATGTCTGTATGAATGCTAAAAAGGGCGAGATTATCGGTATCGTCGGCGAAAGCGGTTGTGGAAAATCCACATTTTTAAAGCTTCTTTTGCGTTTCTGGCAAAAGGACAGCGGTGCAATAAATTACAACGGTACGGATATTGATATGATTGATTCCGAAAATCTGCTCGATAATGTTACTATGGTCAGTCAGACAACGTATCTGTTTGATGAAACAATAGAAGAGAATCTTCGCATAGCAAAGCCCGATGCAACTCAGGAGGAACTGGAAAAGGCGTGTAAGATGGCATCAGTTCACGATTTTATAATGACTCTTCCCGAAGGATACAAGAGCCGAGTTGGTGCGTTGGGAGACAATCTTTCTGCAGGTGAAAAGCAACGCTTGGGGCTTGCAAGAGCATTTCTCAAAGGCAGTCAGCTTATTTTGCTTGACGAGCCGACAAGCAATGTTGACAGTATAAATGAGGGCATAATTCTATCTGCTCTCGCACAGCAAAAAAGCAAAAAGAGTATCATACTTGTTTCTCACCGTGAATCCACAATGGCTATTGCAGACAGGATTTATAAGGTTGAAAACGGCAGAATGAAAGAGGTGGGCTGATATGAAAATTAAAAAGATTATGTTGGTGGTTGTTGGCTGTATAGGTGTTGGGCTTGGTGCAGTAGGTGCAGTTGTACCGATGCTTCCTGCGTTCCCGTTCCTGATGCTTGCGGCTGTCTGCTTTGCAAAAAGCTCCGAAAAGCTCGACACCTGGTTCAAGGGAACAAAGCTTTACAAGAACAACCTTGAATCTTATGTTAAAGGTCAGGGTATGACCAAGAAAACAAAAATCAAGATTATGATTACAGTCACCTTGCTTATGAGCTTCGGATTCTTTATGATGTTCCGTAAGGATTTGTTTATTCCGTGTGCAATTCTCGGAGGCGTATGGCTGTTCCATATATTGTATTTTACCTTCGGTGTAAAAAATTACGTACCCGATAACGCAGAGGAGGCAGAAAAATGAGAAAATCACTCATGGCAATAGTATTAGCTTTAATAACCTTGGTGTCTGTATTCACATTCAATGCTTCCGCCGTTGAAATGACAGACGGAACATATGAGGTAAACATCGCACTCTGGCATTCGGAGGACGACAAGGAATCAATGGCGGCATCTGCTATTGAAACGAAGGCTACAATCGAGGTCAAAAACGGCAAAAAAATAATGCACATCAAATCGGGAGAAATGTCGATGATGGGCATTAAGGCAAGCTTGCAAGAGTTGAAGATCGCTGATGTAAACGGTAACTATACCGAAGCTACGGTTGAAACAAAAAATTCAGAGGGAGACCCGACAGGCTTTTACTTTGAGCTTCCTCACACAAACGAATACATAATCGTAAAGGTTAATCCGCATATTGCACTTATGGGCAACAAGGATATCGGTGCAAGAATAAAGGTTGATTATTCAACACTCAATCTCATAAAAGCGGCAGAGGTGGTTACAGAAAAAACGCAGGCTACCGTCGTTCAAAGCACAGCGGTTGATAAAACAGAGGATGTCTCCGAAGAAGCAACATCCGCTTCAACCGAGGTTTCAACAAGCGAAGTGACAGAATTGGTTACAGAAAACGCAATTCCCACAGATGCCGCTTCTTCTGAACAGCCTGACGAAGTACCAGGCACACAAACTCAAGACGATGCCGAGCCGAAGAATATGACACCTGTTTTTGTCGCAGTTGCAGTTGTTATTGTGGCGGCAATTGCTGTTACAATTATAATTAAAAAGAAAAAGAAATAAAATTTAAGCCTCTGAAACCGAAAAAGTTTCAGAGGCAATTTTTATTTTACAGCCGTCAGCTCATAATACTTTTCTTCAAGCTCGTTGTAGTGTGTGTAATATTTTGCCTGCGCAAGGTAGATTTCGGCATCCTTGTAAGGCTTTGTAATTCGTGAATAAACCGACTCTTTTTTCAGGTAAGCACGAAGCTCCTGCTTTGCTCTCATACTGTCAATGAAGCTCGAGGTTTCTCGGTTTATAATTTCCTCTTTGTCTGCCTCGTCGGGTGCTTTAATGTTTTCAATGCCGCACTTCTTTATAAGCGAAGCGGACTCCTTTTTAACCCTTGCAAGCTTGATTGCCTCGGAACGGATTTCCTTTTCTTCCTTTGTCTTTTTGGGCAGCTTCTTTGCGGTTTTCAATTCCTCTGCCGCTGTTTCGTAAAGGTGAATTTCACCGTTTGCAAGGTCTCTTTGTGCTTGTGCAAGCTTTATTTTTGCCGCCGCACCCGAGAATTTGTTAAGGTCATCCATAATAATCGGTGCACGTTCAATGGCAAGGTTACGTTCCTTTGCGTAATGTATTTCGTCCTTTGCCTTTCTTATGGCTTCGCTGCGTATTTGCTTTTCTTCTTCGGTATGCTTCGGCAGTTTTCGTGCCGCCTTAAGTGCGGTTTTATCTATCGGAGTTTTTTCCTGTCCGTAAAGCTCTTTTGCTTCAAGAATAATTCCCATCGCATCCTCAAGCTCTCCGTCTTCAAGAACACCGAGTGCGTGGTTTTCAAACATCGCACGGATTTTCAAAACGCTGACATAAGCCTTGTGCTTGTTTTCCGTCAGGTCGTAGAAGCAGAAGGGGATAAGGTTAAGGAGCGCACCGAGTGCGGAACACAGTATAAGGGCTTCAAAAAGGTTGTTGCGCAGTGCGTCGTCATAAAGAACATTGTAGTCTTCCTGAATACCCAATTTCTCGTAAACAGCAGGGTAGAACATACCGGTAAAAAATCCGATAGCTGTACCGATCATACCGAGAGGACCGAAAAGACCGTCAACACGCACACCCGTTTTCCATTGGTGATAGTCTCTCATATCTGCACTGATATTGTGCTGAACAATGTTCCAGAACGTGTTAATAAACGTGTTGAAGTACCACAGCACGCAAATCATTATCAGGTTTTTGTAAACAAAATACAGGATAAGCAGAACAAAAATATTTATGGTGTTTGCGGTAATCAGCAGGTTTCTTTTACCCATCCATTTAATTGCAAACGGAGCAAGAAGCATAGACCACAATGCCGCATTGCCGATAACAGTATTTGCGACACCGAGCACTTCCTGATGCTGTCCACCGTTGCCGTAAACAAACGACCAACCCAGAACAACACCATATCCCGATTCAAGGAAACCGACCCATGCCGCAGACTGAATAATCCAATAATATTTGTTTTTCGCAACCTCTCGGATAGCATCAAACATTCTGACCGGTTCAGGTTTTTTCTTTGGCAAAATCAGTCGTTCCTTAACCTTGCGGAAGAAAATAAGGCTCATCGCAAGACCGATGACTGTAAATATCGGATATATAATACGGTAAGTCCAGATGTTGTTAAGTCCCCAGGTTTTGCCGGCAATAAGAGGAATAAAAAGGTTCGTGATTGACGGTGCGAGAGAGTATATAACCTGAGAAATACTCATTACATTTGCTCTTTCCTGAGCATCAGGGCTGATAATCTGTTGAAAGTATGTATAGCTTTCATTGTAGAAGCACAGGAAAACATTAAGAAGCAGGTACATAACCTCAACCACTATTGCCTTGGTAATGTAATTCCAATCTTCGTAAGGCAACCAGACAAACAGCATCGAAATCAATGTGATGGGAACGGCTGTTGCCTGTATAAAAGGCAGGAATTTACCGCCCTTCAGGTGGTGGTTGTCATAGTACCACGCACGGAAAATACCCAGCGGAATACCGATAAGATTAGCGACATTCAGCATGATCTGCAAATCCATCGGTTTAAGACCGATGCACGCACCGACAAGGAAATTCGATGCGTTCAGAGAAATTGTACTTGCAAGAAGTGTGACCCAATTCACGCCGAAGCCCGCACCGCTTAAAGCGGCAACCTCTTTGTAGGGGATATAGTTACCCTTTGGAGGCTGTGTCCAATATTCTTTTGCTGTGTTAAATATATTTTTAGCCTTTTGAAAAACTTTTACTTTAGCCATATCATCACCCCGGCTTAAAACTTAAAATATTTTTCTCTCTGTTTTTTCATTCTGCCGTTGATTGCTGCCAGCAATCTTGCAGCATCCTCGTCACCGCAGACATAGTCTTTCATCAGTCTGCCTTCTTCAAAAACAAGCTCGTCGTGAAGCGGAAAGAATTCACGCAAAAGGAAGCACCCGTAACGGACAAATCTTGTTTCGCCCACAAGACGAAGCTCCTTGCTTATTGAGTCAACCGCAACGGAATAAAAACCCTTGACGGAGGAAATAATTCCCTCTCTTGTGTTTTCAGGCGAGAAAACGATTGTCGAAGCAACAAAGCCCTCGTCGTTGTGAACACAGGAGTGGCTGTCCGTACTGCCGACGATGGGGTAGTGTCTGCCCTTTATGCGGTCGTCGTAGTATCTTGCCGCCTGAAAACCGTTCTGCTCATAATATGCCTCACCGCCGAGCACCTCAAACGCATCAAACGGCTGTGTTTCGATTATGTATTCTGTCAGAGTTTCAGGCACCTGAAAAACATTCTGAAGCCAATACGGGTGACAGAAGATGCCAAGACCCTCTGCGGCTTTGATGTGGTTAAAAATCCACACGCACGAAGCGTAGGTGAATTTTTCAATTCCGTCGGGAATGTTAAGCGTTTCGGCAAGCTTATTTACCTGTCGTTTGTATTCCTCAACGCTGATGATTTCGGGACATTCGCCGTCAAGTGAACGGAACTCTTTTCCGGGACCTACGTCAATGTGCTGGTCACCGGGCATAAGAGCGTTAACGCTGTATTTACCGCCGAAGTTTACGATGTGAACATCGTTACCCTCAAGATGTACCTCTTCGCCCGGAACAAGGTTGTATTCAATCGGAACATCCTTGAAAGCGTTTATGGCTTCAAGTGAGCCGTAATAAACATCGTGGTCGGTTATCGCAAGGAAGTCGTAGCCGTTTTTTCTGTATTCAGCGGCAACGATTGCGGGAGCCTGTCTGCCGTCCGAACGGAAGGTGTGCATATGCAGGTCGCCACGGAACGGATATCTGCCCACAAGGTCGGGGAGGAGAGAGTAAACCGAAAGGCGGACAATACGCTTGCCGTCCTTTACAATGTCAACATAATGCTCCTGCTCACCCTTGAAGGTGTGGCTGAATCTTATGCAACCGTCCTTATCGGGTGTGCGTGTGTAAGGCACAAGGTTATTTCTTTCAGGGTATCTTTGCGAGTTGCCCTCGGTCAGAGCACGCACTTCAACCGTGTATTCACCGCTGAAAGCGACGTGAGCACCGAGCGGCTTTATGGTTATTTCAATTTCCTCATCACAGGGAAAAACCTTTGGAAAAATGTCGTAGTTTGTAAGTGCAAGCTTAATCATAAAATACCTCCGAGCGTGTTTTATATTTTAAATTGTAGCATACTTCGGTTATGTAATGCAACACCTTAAAAGCAAGACATAAGATATAATAGGGTGATAAAATGAATGCTTGCGAGCTTACAGCATCAATCACGGCAGCTGCGAATGCTCTTGCGTGCCAATTGAGTGACGATGAGCTGACACTTCTTGCATCAATCCTTGTTCAACTGGGCGACACGCTTGTAACCATTGCAACCCAACGTGCATTGTGCGAAAAGCTGAATGAAAACAATAAATAAAAACGGCTCGGAATTTCCGAGCCGTTAAAGTTATTTGATTATAGGATGATTACAGCTTCATTGCAACGTCCCAAGCGCCCCAGATAACTGTGCGGAGGTTGCCAACCTTTTTAGCATCACCGATGATGTGAACGTGCTTTGACTTCTCAACAATCGGAGCAGGCTTGTAACCAACTGAAAGGATTACGCTGTCAGCAGGGATTGTGATTGCCTTGCCGTCCTTCGTCATAACCGAAACACTTGTGTCTGTGATTTCTGTTGTCTTTGTTTCAAGATATACGGGAACCTTGTTTGTCTTGAAGAAGTCACGAAGGTAGCTTGTGTTAGCGAGAGCAACACCCGGAGTTGTAATAAGGTCATCCTGCATTTCAACAATTGTCGGGTTCTTGCCCTGGAGATAAAGCTCGTAAGCAATTTCACAGCCTGTAAGACCGCCGCCGACAACTACAACATTGTTACCAACTGTCTTTTCACCGAGGAGGAAGTCAACTGCTTCGATAGCCTTGTCAGCGCCCTTAACGGGAATCTTGTTTGCAACTGAACCTGTTGCAACGATAACCTCGTCTGCACCGAGTGAAGCAACGTCCTTGACCTCTGTGTTCATGTGGATTGTGATTGCATCGTAACGCATAATCTCACGGTTGTACCATGCAATAAGGTCACGGTCCTTCTCTTTGTAAGACGGAGCTGCAGCAGCAATGAATACACCACCGAGCTTGTCGCTCTTCTCGTAAAGGTCAACCTTGTGACCACGCTTTGCACAAACAATAGCAGCTTCCATACCGCCGATACCGCCACCGATAACAGCGATTTTCTTACTCTTCTTTGCGGGCTGAAGCTTATATTTCTTGGACTGCATTGTCTTCGGGTTAAGAGCACAACGTGAAAGTCCCATTGTGTCAAGAAGGTCCTGTGTATTAGCGTGACCCTTTGAAGATGAGAAGTTGAAGCAGCCTGCGTGACAACAGATACAAGGTTTGATGTCTTCTACTCTGTCTTCGATAAGCTTTGTGATCCATTCGGGGTCAACAAGGAACTGACGGGCAACACCAACACCGTCGATTTTGCCGTCTGCAACAGCCTGTGCACCAACGTCAGGTTCCATACGGCCTGCACAAACAACAGGAATGTCAACAAACTTTTTGATGTGAGCAACATCGTCAAGGTTACAGTTCTGCGGCATATACATCGGCGGATGTGCCCAGTACCAAGAGTCGTATGTACCGTTGTCAGCGTTAAGCATATCGTAGCCTGCATCCTGAAGATACTTTGCAGCCTTCTCGGATTCGGGCATTGCACGGCCAACCTCTGTGTAATCCTCACCGGGCATTGCACCTTCGCAGAAGCCCTTCATCTTTGACTCAACTGAGTAACGGAGTGAAACAGGGAAGTCCTTACCGCAGGATTCCTTGATAGCCTTAACAACCTCAACTGCAAAACGGTATCTGTTTTCAAAGTTTCCGCCGTATTCGTCAGTACGCTTGTTAAAGAATTCAATTGCAAATTGGTCAAGAAGATAACCCTCGTGAACAGCGTGAACCTCAACGCCGTCAACGCCTGCATCACGGCAGAGCTTTGCTGTCTTTGCAAATGCTTCGATAATTTCGTGAATCTGCTCCTTTGTCATTTCAGGGCAGATGATATCGTGAGCCCAGCGTGAAGGCTGCGGGCTCGGAGAAGCCAATTCGTGTGATGTGTCAAGAATCGGCTTAACAAGTGCACGTGTAAACTTGTTTTTATGAAGCGGTGCAACAAGCTCTGTGATAGCCCAGCTTCTGCCCATACCTGCAGTAAGCTGAATGAACAGCTTTGCACCTGTCTTGTGGAGTTCATCCATAAATTCCTTAAGGTCTTCAAACATCTTCGGGTTCTGCCAGAGCCACTTGCCCCAGAATGTATCTCTCAACGGAGCAATACCGGGGATGATGAGACCAACGTTGTTGTTAGCTCTTTCAAGGAAAAGCTTTGCAGCCTCCTTGTCAAAGTGACAACCGCCAAGCTCGAACCAACCGAACAAAGATGTACCGCCCATCGGACACATAACGATTCTGTTTTTGATTTCAACGTTACCGACCTTCCAGGGGGTAAATAAAGCTTCATACTTCTGATCCATTTAAAACACTTCCTTCTAGTGTAATTTCATACATAGATATAATAAAATAATTCTCGTCCAATGTCAATTGATTATTGCAAAAGTTTGTCAAAAAATTAACCTTTTAACATAAAAAACCGCCTGAAAGTTCAGACGGTTTGGAGACTCTTTGTTTTATTGTCTTTTTTATGCTTATGCAAGCTTACCGCAAAGTTCCACAGGGGAATAAGGTAGAGGTAGCAGGCAGTAAGAATACACGCTGACGGAGCATCGATTGACGTGAGGGGAACGGTGGCGGCAATTGACCACGGAACAAGCGGTGCCATAACCACCGCCGTATTTTCGAGGCAGTATGCCATTTTTTTGCCGTCCTTTTCAATGTCACCGCAAAGCTGGTGCGCAAGCATAATTGCCAGCGTCTGGTTGCAGGAGACTATGCTTGAAAGAATTGACGTTACAAAAACACCGCCGAACGGTGTCAGTTTGCGGCTTATTTTCATCAGCACGTCGTGAACGGAACGGAGAAGTCCCGTGCCCTCAAACATACCCGAATAGCACGCAGAAATGCACACGATTAAAAATGCCCTTGCCATTGAAACCATACCGCCGCCCGAAAGCAAAGCGGCAACCTCGGCTTTTTCGGGAGTGTAGCCGAAAACAGTCATATTCAGTATTTCCGCAAAAGGTATATGCTGCACAAAAGCACACACAGCCACACCGCAAAGAATGCTCACACTCATTGTGATTTTTACATTTATCTTGAAAAGAGAAAAAACTATGATAACAACAGCAGGGATAATTACAACAGGGTGAAGGTTAAAATTATCGGTAAAAATGCTCTGTGTTGAGCTTATGTCAAAGTCAGATTCAAAGCCGAGTCCCATAAGCGCATATACAGCACAGGTTATGACGAGCGGAACAAACGCCGTTTTGAACATCATCGCAATGTTGCGGAAAAGGTTGGTTTTCGTCAGCTCGCTTATCAGCAATGCACTCGTGGACATCGGCGAGCATCTGTCACCCCAAAAAGCGCCCGAAAGCACGGCGCCGCCCGAGTAAAGAATGGGGATACCCATACTGTTGGCAATTGTTATGCAGATAACGCCCATCGTTGCCGAAGTGCCGAAAGCCGTACCCGTAAGAAAGGAGATGAGCGCACACAGCAAAAAACAGATGAGCACCATTGCGTGCGGATTGCAGAAGGCTGTTGCGTGGTAAACTATGTACGGAATTGTGCCGCCTGCACGCCACACGGCGGTGATAATGCCTATCAGCACAAAATTTATCAGTATATTTTTCACGGTTTTTATTCCCGAAAAAGCAAGACTAAACATCTCTTTTGCGCTGTGCTTTTTGTATATGCCGTAAAAGAAAAGCAGAAAAAAGCCGAACACCAGCGCAATCAATATTGAAATGTTAAGCCCCACGCAAAGAAAAAGTGACACCGTGAAAAGAGCAAGAACGGCAATTTCAAGCATTTCAAAAAGCCTCCGAATGTTAAATCAAAACACCCATACTATAACACAAACCCTGTCGAAAATCTACCGTTTACAAAAATAAAAGCGGCAAGGTTGCCCTTACCGCTCAAAATCAAATTTTACTTTTTAAATCCGCCGTTTACCGTGAGGGTGTTTACCATAACAACGGAGGTTGAATCAACAGGCTGACCGAATGCCTTGTAGTTATTCAGTCGGATGTCAACTGTGTACTGCCATGTGCCGTTGACAATTTTACCGTTCGGGTCTATCACAACCTTTACGGTCGGGTTGGTGTAATAAATCTTTGTTTCCTTTTCGTTAAGCTCAAGAGGAAGCTTGAGGTCTTCAAGCTGCTTTGTAACAACGCCGATGTCTCCGACAGTTGTGATTGCGTGGCCGACAGAACCGCTGTTAGCGTCCTCGTTGGCACCTGCGGTTTGTTTCTTCATTGTCATTTCAATGATAAGTGCACTTCCGTTTTTATATGCCTTTGCACTCGCAACATCGGATGCAACAAGGTTGTTGTAGCCACCCGTAATTCCGTCCTTTTCGGATGAATTGTTTTTGAGAAGGGTTTTCATTATGGATTGAACAAATGAAGGTATCTCGTCATTGTTAACCTTTATGCTCTTAATCTCAATGCTGTGCTGTGACTTTACAGACGAATGTGTCTTTTTTGCCGCCGATTTGTATGCGTCAACTATCTGCGCAATTGACCAGTCTGCAGGGTTGTCAGACTGTTTGGTCGGAGCAAGAACGGGTGCGGTTGAAGCCTCATCGGTATTTGTTGCTGATGTTGATGTTGCTTCAGATGTGTCAACCGCAGAAGTGGTTGTCGATGTCGTATCCTCTACGGAAACATCCTCGGTATATTCTTCGCTTATGTTGCTTGACGGGCTTTCCTGCGTGTTGTCAACCTCGTCATTCTTGTTGCCGCAAGCCGCTAAAGAAAAAATCATAAGGACAGAAATAATAAGTGCTAAAACTCTTTTGATGTTCATACATACCCCTCCGAAATTAAAGCTCTGTATATTTTATGTCTGCGACAATCTGTCTTATGCTTTGTTAATTGTTTCAATAAGTGTGAAATAGAAATCCTCAAAGCTTGTGGGATAATCTATTGTACCGCAGAAATCGAAGTGGTCAAAGCCCTCCATAACAGGCATATAATACCACACGCCCGGCTCAAGCGGTTTGCCGGAATTTACAGCTTCCTCATAGCTTGTAGCCGTGTCAGCATCAGTTGACGGATAAAGGGCACTTGCAAGCGGAACAATTCCGTCATTTTTTGCCCAGCTTTCATCCATATAAATGCCGTCTATGGTTTTTCCTTCAAGCTGACCGATATAAAGTGAAGTCAGATAGAACAAAGCAAAGTTTGAGCTGATGGGCAAATATGTGTTGAAAACAGTCTTATAGCTTGAATTGCAGGAGTATGAGTAATAGTAAACGGTATCAACCGTTTTGATTTTCTCATTAAGCTCAGCGGCACCACGCAGAGTCATATCATATCCGCAGTTGTCCTGAGATGCAACAACTGTGTTGATGGTTGAAAAGCTTAATTTTGCCTTTTCTTCGCCCTGCTTGGGAGTCAGTCCGAGGTGACCCATCTGAAGATCCCACATCATAATTTCGCTGCCGAAAATTGAACCCACAAGGTTAATTGCACCGATAATGAGTGTCATAAGAAACGAGTCGTGAATAAGGTTTGCAACAGGGGAGCCGTTGTGAACACCCGAGAACGTAACAACCGAATGTACGGCGTTTTTATGACCGCCCGTGAACAACGGCGATGTGTCGTTGCCTGTTGCGGCAATTTCATCTTTATCACCGTATGCAAGAAGTGAAGTGAAGAGCCTTACAGTCGGGCCGCCGAAGCTGTGACCGACAAGGTTGATTGCACTTTTGCAATCCCAAGGCTCACCCATAAGACAATTGTCTGTATAGTCGTAGCCGTAACGGTCGTGGTTGTGAGCCTGTGAATGAGCCTCACCGTAGTCAACGACAGTACCCGTCAGTTGGGCATAAAGCTCGCAGGCTCTGTCCCAAGCACTGCTCAAAGGGCCTACAACTGCCGCATAAGCTTCAATTCCGTAGCTGTTATAAAGAGCAATTACGTCGCCCTCCGAGTCAGCCCAGCCACCCCAATAAGCCTCGCCGTTGTAGTTTGCCCAGCCGCCCATACCGTGGACGAATACCCACGGATGCTCGTTTGTCAGATTATATGTTTTGCCGTCAAAGTTAACTATGTTTTCATTGTTGCGAGCAAAAGCAACCGTGCTGAACATTGAAAAAACCATAACGACAGATAAAATTATGCTGATAAATTTTTTCATTACATTTACCTCCGAAGTATAATTTAAGTAAATTGTACCACATAAAATTGCAAATATATACTAAAAAATGAAAAAATAGTGAAATTTGTTTAATGTTGAATTATTCTCGATGGCTGTTATTGTATGTAGAGCCGCAGTTTTTTTGATTGTTATCTGAATTCATGCTTTTTTATATATTCGAGAAAAGCATTCATACAATTTGATATCCATTTATTTTTATGGTAGATAAGCTGTTTCCATATATTGGTTTCAAAATCGCACACATCAAGATAAACAAGTTTTCCTTTTTTTACTTTTTCATCCGTAGCAAAGCACGGAAGGAATGAAATACAGTCATCGTTTTCTTCAAGAAGCTTTGTTATGATGTCTGTTCGTCCGACTTCAAGAACAGGAGTTATATCAATCGATTTTTTTGCAAGAATTTTATCAAATATACTTCTGTAACCCATTCCTTTTTCCGTGAGAATGAACGGGCGGTCAATTATATCTTCAATCAAAAGATTTTTTCTTCCTGCCATAACATTGTTTTTATTTGCAACAAAATGCATTTCAATATGTTCCTCTTTGGCAATTACATAATCGTTGCGGTAAACATGATTGTCAAGTGTGATTATAGCATCAGCTTCGTTTCTGTCAAGCATTCCGAACATATCACCGGTGTCGGCGTTGGTGAATTTAAGGTTAATACCCGGATACTGCTTATGGAAATCAAAGTAATTCGTCAGCAGCATATCCTCGCAAACTGAATCGGGCGACACAAAATGAATAAAACCTTTAAGCTCCTTTTCAGAGTTCATATTCTGCATAAATTCATCGGTCAGGGAACTTATATTCTGAGCATAAAACAAAAGCTCTTTGCCTTTGTCAGTTAAAGAGATTGTATGATTTATTCTGTCAAACAAAAGACAGTTAAGCTCGGTTTCAAGCTGTTTTATCTGAAATGAAATTGTTGACTGTGAATATCCGAGCACTTGCGCTGCTTTGGTGAAGCTGTTAAGCTCCGCAACATGAACAAAAGAGATAAGATTGCGTATTTCCATACCGTTCTCCAATCGAATTTATTGATGATGTTTATCTAAATCATTTGTTTTACTTATCGTAAAGTGTATTGTATACTATGTTTCGACAAAAAACAATACCCACGGAGGAAAAAGCAATGTCTCAGATTAAATTTTACAACAGAACTCCCGTGCCCGTTGAAATGCACAAGGTTAAAATAGTTCAGAAAATTTCTTTGCTTCCCGCAAGAGAGCGTCTGAACAAGCTCAGAGAAGCAGGCTTCAATACCTTTATGCTCCATAACGGAGATATTTTTATGGATATGCTTACCGACTCAGGCGTTAACGCAATGAGCGACAATATGCAATCGGCAATGCTTCGTGCCGACGATGCTTATGCAGGCAGTGAAACGTTTTACAGAATGAACGATAAATTAACCGAAATCTTCGGTATGAAATATCTTCTTCCAACTCATCAGGGAAGAGCGTGTGAACATATTATTGCTCAGCATTTTGTAAAGCCCGGCAGTTGCGTAATCATGAACTATCATTTCACAACATCGAAGGCTCATGTTACACGTCTCGGCGGCAGAGTTGAAGAACTTGTTAAAGATGAAGGCCTTATAGTTAAAAGTAATCTTCCTTTCAAAGGCAACATTGACCTTGATAAGGTTAAGGCATGCATTGAAAAAGAAGGTGTCGAAAACATTGCCTATATGCGCCTTGAAGCAGGCACAAACCTTATCGGCGGTCAGCCCATTTCCTATGAAAATATGAAGGAAGCAACCGACCTTGCAAAAGAATACGGAATTGTTACTGTTCTCGATGCCTCACTTCTTCAGGATAACCTTTACTTCATAAAAACAAGAGAAGAATCAATGAAAGACAAGTCTATCCGTGAAATTACAAGAATGATTGCAGATCTTTTCGATATCGTTTATTTCTCAGCCCGTAAGTTCGGATTCGGTCGTGGCGGCGGAATTATGGTAAGAGATGAAGCAATGTTCCATGCTATGGAGGACTACATTACGATGTTTGAAGGCTTCCTTACATATGGCGGTATGTCCGTAAAGGAAATGGAAGCACTCATAATCGGTTTTGAGGAAACCATGGATATGGATATCATCTCACAGGGACCTCAATTTATTAACCATTGTGTTAATGAACTTGATAAACTCGGAGTACCTATGGTTACACCCGGTGGCGGTCTTGGCGCTCACATTGATGCCCGTCAGGTTGTTGACCACATTCCTGCCGAGCAGTATCCTGCAGGTTCGCTTGTTGCAGCACTCTACCTTTGCGGAGGTATTCGTGGTATGGAAAGAGGTACACTTTCGGAGGAACGCAACCCCGACGGAACAGAGCATATTGCTTCAGTTGAAATGGTTCGTCTTGCTTTCCCCAGAAGAGTATTTACACTTTCACAGACTGAATTTGTAATTGACAGAGTAAAGTGGCTGTATGACCACAGACATCTCATCGGTGGTTTAAAATTCGTTCATGAACCTAAAACACTTCGTTTCTTTACAGGTAAACTTGAACCTGTTTCAGATTGGCCCGAAAAGCTTATTGAAGCATATATTGCAGATTTCGGTGAAGACCAATAAAATATTTTACAAAATATATAAATCCCACCTAAACCAAAACCACCCGAAACCTTGCGGCTTCGGGTGGTTATTTGTTATGATTTCAGAGCTTTGTTATACAAAACTCACTCCCACTCGCTCCCGAAAACTGTAACTTAAACAATTTTGTATGGGCATTTTAGCTCGTGGTATCTGTAACATCTGTATTATCCATAAATTATGGACTATCAGATTTTTTGTTGCCATAGTGTTGCCACGCTGACAAGGATA
>JAFUPA010000023.1 GCA_017481575.1 Clostridia bacterium
CTCCTAAGACTTAGATATCGGTTCGATCCCGGTAGAGGGTGCCAAAAATCCGTATGTTTTATCATGCGGATTTTTACTTATTACCTATTACTTTTTATTTTTCACTTGATTCAATTCAACTTCTGTCTTTTATGAACAAACGGAGATGCCGTCAAAAGCATCTCCGTTTTAATTTTGTTATGCTGAAATTTTTGCAAACAGCTCTTTCATAAGCTGAATGAAGGTTACGAACATATCCTTGATAAGGTCGAAGAACGAGGGCTGCTGAATGCTGTAGCCGGGATTGTTTGAGGTGCTGGGCTTTAATGTGTCGCCCTTATTTTCCTCGCCCTCATAAACAAGGAACTGCGGGAATTTTTCTTCGCTGAAAACAGTCATCTTTTCGCCGTTATTGAAAAGGTCATAGCGAAGGATTGTGTAAAGCAGCTCGTCAACAACCCAGGGGAAATTGTTGTGGTCAAGGTTCTTTACATACCATGTTGTGTTGGGGAACATTCCCGTTGACGCGTCAATTGTCTTGTCGGGAGAAATATATCTGCCCTTACGGTTTGCAACTCTTACGTCGATATATTCCTTTGAAAGAGTCTGTCCGATGGGAGCAACGGTTGTTTTGGGAGCCTGCTGCTCAAGAGTTACGATTGTGTCGCTCTGATGACCGGCATCCTCCATGATGGGATAAAGCTGATAGCCGTATTTTGAAACATTATAAATATTTACGCCGTCACGTTCCATCTGCTTGAACATTCTTGAAATCTTTACGCCGACTTCATAGTGATATCCGTCAAGCTTTTCGATAAGTCCTGCCCATTCATCCTCAACGCCTGCAAAGATATAATCTCTTGCAGCCTCATATCTGTCGGGCGAAACCATTGACCAGTAGCCGGGAGTTGTTGCGTAGCTTACACGCATTACATCGGGAACAACAAGTCTTGCAACCTTTGTTGCGGTCATGTTGAAATAATCCATGGTCATGTCAAGACCGTAGGTCTGGTTTGCCATGGTGATAACCTGCTTGATGAAGGTGAGAATTGTTGTGTCGCTCAAGGTCTGGGTTGCAAAATAGTCAACTGCATCGGCATCAAAGAAAAGCTCGCCGTTGAAAAGTGAGTTTGTGATTGCCGTGCCGTTCATAATAGCATTGTAAAGAACAACGTCTTCAATATCGTCCCAGCCGTATTCGGCAAGATATGCCGCAAAGATGTTTGTACCCAGGCAACGTGCAAGAATTTTAATCTTTGAGTGTCCGGTTACTTCCTTGACCTTCTGAATGTAAGCATAAAGCTCGTCGGCTGTGTCACGGGGGTCAAGACGGCAGTCATACTGGAAGAAATACTGATAAATCTGGTTTTTTGCCTGCTCGGGAGTTGTTGCCTGTCCGCTCGACTTATGGTGGTCATAAATATTGGTGTTACGCCAGTTGATGTGAGCGGGAATGCCCGATGTGTTGTCGATTTCGCCGTTCTTGTCGAGAGCGTAATCATCATAAACCTCGGCAAAAATCTCTGTTATACGCTTGCGGAAGGGCTCAAAATCGTCTTCGAAATAGCCTTTTGCATAAATGGGAACAATCTCCTTGGCATATTCAAGAAGCTTGTCACTTTCTATGTAGGGAAGCTCGGTGTTTGTTCCGCCAACGGTGTCCTCGGGAAGGTCTTTGTTTTGAATAAGCTTTGCTCTGCCTCTTACATAGATAATGGGGATTTCGTCACATTCGCAAACGGTCTGGGCATTTGCGGCAACAGGTGCAACTGCAAGAAATACCACTACAAGGCTCATGACCAGAGCGAGAAGCTTTTTGATTTTCATTATGTCCACCTCTGTTAACAATTTTTTAACATGTACAGTACATTTTAACATATTTAAAAAATATGTCAAGAACTGTTGCAAACTTCAAACTTAAACAAATTTTATAAAATGTATAAATTTATTAAGTGCAAAGTTCAAAGCGGTAAGAGAAAAGTGTCGGATAGGCTCCGCCTATGACCGATTTTAACAGTGAAATCTTATTTCAGCCGTAGGGGACGGCGTCCTCGACGTCCCGAATGCACCGTCAGGTGTATAACAAAATTTATTGCAAGCTTTCAGCTTGCACGGGTTGTCGAGTCGCCAACCCCTACACGCACATTTTAATATAATTGCGTCGCAGACCCTTAAC
>JAFUPA010000024.1 GCA_017481575.1 Clostridia bacterium
CAACAATCGCAGAATCAAGCTAAAATTAAATGGCTTGACACCTGCTATGCACAGATCTCAAGCCATTTTTGCTGCTTAATATTTAATTTGCACAAGTTTTTCTAAAAAACTTTGTCTAACTTTTTGGGGTCACTTCAAAACGGAATGCGGTGAAATTTTATTTTATAAGGTCTTTTATTACTTCGCCTGCAATTATCAGTCCTGCGACAGATGGGACAAACGAGACACTTCCGGGCAGCGGTCTGCCGTTTTCTGAAAGACCGTGCTTTATGGGCTCTTCCCTGGAATAAACCACCTTAACCTTGGTTATTCCACGCTTTTTAAGCTCGTACCGCATAACCTTTGCAAGCGGGCAGACGCTTGTTTTGCTGATATCAGCAACCTCAAAGCGTGTCGGGTCAAGCTTGTTACCTGCACCCATACAGCTTATTATAGGCACCCCCGCCTCCTTTGATTTTTCAATCAGCAGAAGCTTTGACGAAACCGTGTCGATAGCATCAACAACATAATCGAAATCGGTGAAATCTATGCTGTCGGCATTTTCTTGAGAAAAAAACATTTTTTCTGCGTGTATTTCAATTTCGGGATTCACATCGAGAGCGTGATTTCTGGCGATTTCGACCTTGTCTTTGCCGATTGTTTTGGTGGATGCAACAAGCTGACGGTTGATGTTGGTTTCGGAAACTACATCGCCGTCAAAAACACTCAATTTTCCTATGCCGCCTCTGACAAGAGCCTCAACGGTATATGAGCCGACACCACCCGCACCAAAAACTGCAACGTGCGAGTTTTTAAGCGTGGTCAAAGCATCAGCACCAAGCAAAGCTTCACTTCTGTCAAAAATACCCATAAGTTTATTCACTCCCGAATTTTCTAAATTATACCAATATTTTTTTGCTATTTCAAGTATACAGCCAACCATATTTATGTTATAATAAAAAAAGATTAGAAACAACGGAGGAAAACAAGAATGTTGATGAAGAAACTCGGTTCAGCAATATTGGCTGTTGTAACATTGCTTCTTTGTCTAACTATGCCTGTGCTGGCTGCGTCAGACATTAAGCTCACAGACGAAGTTTATCCGACTGAAATAATAGAAGGCAACACCTTTTCTGTTTACGGTGTTGTAACCTCGAGCTATAAAATTATGGCTGTTACAATCGGTGTATACAATACCGACGGCGAAGCGGCTTTTGAATATACAGGCAAACCCGGTACAAAGACCTATGACATCCATAATGTCGATTATCTGCTGACATTTTCAAAGCTGACCGAGGGTGAGTATACATACAAAATTGTTGCGACAGATACCGCTGAAAGCGGAGTAGTGCTTCTTGAAAAAGAATTCAAGGTTCTTTCAAAGGATAAATATGATACTCTTAAATTGACCTCGGCGAATGCCCCGTCCTCGTTTTTGGAGGGAAGTACATTTTCGGTATACGGCACGGTTACGTCTGAATATACCATCACATCGGTTACCTGTTCCGTAAGAAGCAGTAACGGTACTTTGCAGTTTACAAAAACAGTTAACCCCGGCACAAACACATATTACATAAATAATCTTGACCGTTATATGACCTTCTCACAGTTGAAGGCAGGTACATATATTTATAGAATTGTCGCATCCGACACATACAACAAGGATAAAGTGCTTCTTGAAAGAACCTTTACCGTCACGGCGCCTGCAGAACCCGACCCGGGATACGGAGAGGTGAATTGGGATGTTATTGACCTTTCCTATTGGAACGAGATTACCTCGTGGGAAGAAATTGCAAAAAGTGTTGACGGTGTAATCCTTCGTATCGGATACCGTGCGACAGTCAGCAAGGGAATCGGAGCAGACAAAAAGTTTGTCGAGTTTTATAACAACGCAAAGGAACACGGCATTCCTGTCGGCTGTTATTTCTTTAGCGCGGCTTTGACCGTAAGTGAGGCAAGAGAAGAAGCCGAGTATGTTCTTAAGGTTATTGAAGAAAATGATTGCGTTTTTGAAATGCCTGTTTATTTTGATATGGAAACCGATGACCAGAGGGCTCTTAAAGCATCGACAGCAACTGAAATTGCAAGAACCTTCTGCGAGACTATAGAGGTCGGCGGATATTATGCCGGCATTTACTGTGACAAGTTTTTTGCACGTGACGAGCTTTATGCTGACGAGCTTTCGGACTATCACTTCTGGATTGCACAGTATGCAAGCTCCTGTACTTATGAGGGTGCTTACGGAATGTGGCAGTATAGTGATACAGGCTCTGTGCCGGGCATCAAAGGCAATGTTGACCTGAACTATTGTTACTATGATTACCCGACAATTATCAAAGAACTCGGAATGAGCGGAAACAAAAATCCCGTTGTAACGCCGTCATATTCCTTTAACAATGTGGACGGTGCCGTGCTCAACGGCAGCACAAAGATTATTTCGGGCATCACTCCGTCAATGAAAACAGCCGAATTTACAAGCAAATATCTTACTCTTTCGGGTGGAGCTACCGTAAGCTATTCGAGTACGGTCAGCGGTCTTGTAGCAACGGGAACAAAGGTTAAAATTACGGGCTCAGGTAAAACCCTGGGAGAATTTACAATATCGGTTAAGGGCGACACAGATATGAATTCCAAGGTGAATTCAACCGATGCACTGGTTGTTCTGCAGTATGCGGTCGGCTCAAGAGATTTGGGCCCTGCACGCAGGCTCAGCGCAGATGTGTCGGGTGACGGAAAAATAAACTCGACTGACGCTTTGATGATTTTGAAATATGTGGTAGGAATTTAAAAACAGAAATCGGGGTCTTGAATGGAACTTGAGGAGCTAATTTATTTTATAGTTGAAATTATCGGTACGGTTGCGTTTGCAACCTCGGGCGCAATGGTTGCTATCAACAAAAGAGTTGATATTTTCGGAGTACTTGTTTTAAGCTCCATAACCGCACTCGGCGGGGGAGCGATAAGAGATCTTTTGATCGGTGCCTTGCCGCCACGAATGTTCTCGGATTACCGATATGTTATGGTTGCGGTAATTGTTTCAACGTTTGTTTTTATAATCGCATACATATTCCGTGAGCGTTACCAGCAAAAGGCAAAGGCTGTGGACAGCGTTAACAACATCTTTGACGCAATCGGACTCGGACTTTTTACCGTAACCGGTGTTCAGGTTGCGATTGAGTCGGGGTTTAAGATGAACGGTATTCTTGCAGTGTGCCTCGGTGTAATAACAGGCATTGGCGGCGGTGTTCTGCGTGACGTTATGTTGCGTGAAATTCCGTTTGTTCTCAAAAAGCGTATTTATGCTCTCGCTTCGATTGCAGGCGGTACGGTTTATTATAACCTTTACCTTGTGGGTATTGAAAGAACAAGGGCGATTGTTATTGCCGTGCTCGTAACGTTTGTTATAAGAGTTCTTGCTACCATATTTAAACTCGATTTACCTAAAGTTAAACTTAAAGAAACAAAATAACATCCCCTTAAAATGGGCTGTAAAAAACGAAAGTTTTTTACAGCCCATTTTTCATCTTCGAAGTATTTTCTTTGCGAGCTTGAAAAGGGGAGTTGACTTAAATTTAGCAACCGCTTTTGCCTTGCGGTATCGTTGCAATGCTTCTTCGTCAAGTCTTTCTGCCATACCTTCCTCAACAACACCCTTGCAGGGGTTGCATTTTCCGCAGGGCTTGCCGTCTATCGGTGTGTGGCAGAACCACGTGGATTTCATAACCTCGTCATAGCCGTGCTTTAAGAAAAACTCCTTCATATCGAGCTTACTGACTTCAAGCAACGGTATATGGAAATTACCGAAAAGTGCGTTGTAGTCGGGGTCGGTTATGCTTAAGTCAACCACATAATTGTCGCCCGTTTCAGCGTCTGTTATCTTTTTAAATCCGCCGTTTTTCTGAATGAGCCTTACGGGGTTTGTTCCTTTTTCAATCGAAAGCTCAACACCCTTATGCTCAAAGGCAAAGTTTGCAAGCCAGACGTACTGGTTGCCGAGCCAATTCTTTTCAAAGATGCGCTTATACGCCTCTTCAATTTCGGGACGGCTCTCGGCTCTGTCCTCAACCGAAACATAAACAGTCGGCAAAAGCTCCGCCTTTGTGTCCGGATGCTTTTTGATAAGCTCGGTGATTTTTTCAATCGCACCTAACTCATATTTTTCGTTAAGTCGGTTGTCGGAAAGGTAGTACGGCTGAACGGTTATCGGAAGTCTGGAAAGCTGTACGACCCGAAAGGTCGAGTCGTAACCGCCCGTCCAGAAAATTTCAACTGTTTTTTTGCTCATTAGTTATTTAACCTCAATCGCAGAAGCAGGGATGATATTGCCCTTATCTGTTGTGATTGTTACTGTGATGCTGTCGCCCTTGTTTACAAGAACAACGTTCTCTGCGTCAGCAGCCTTAACTGAATAGTAGCTGTCTGAAGAATCAAGCTTGATGTAGTAAACGCTGTTGCCGTCGATAACTGCTGTACGGATTTCTGTAACTGTGCCTGTTGCAGTAATCTTTTCACCTGCGTCATCACTTGTTGTGCTGTCTACAATTTCGTCGGTGTCAACATTAACCTTGATGTTATTCTTTGCAAGCTCTTTAACGTAATTGTCGATACAAGCGGTGAGTGTTGTGCCTGTTGCACCGATTGAATACTGACCAACGTTAATCATAGCGTAGCCCTTAACAAGGCTGCTTGCATCCTTAAGTGACATAAAGTATGTCGGCTCGCCGTCGATGTTAAGAAGGAGCGGGAAAGATGCCTTGTAGTCATACTGCTGAACAAGACCCTCTGCTGAAGACTGTGCAGAAGATTCTTTAGCACCTGAAATTACATAATATCTTGCATCCTTTGTACGCTGATTGATAAGGATGAAGCCTGTGATTGACTCGTCGTTTGTAAGGGAAGTAACACCCGTGTACATATAAACGTCGTCGTTCATTGCAAGGTAAGAGTAGTCCTCGGTTGTTGAGTATGTGTTCTTCTGGCTGAGGATTGAGTTCCAGAAGCCGTCCTGGTACTTACCGTAGAAATTGTACTGCTCGTTAAGAAGCTGTGCAGAATAAACACGGTCAATCCATTGGAGGTCTTCCTTTGTACGGATGTCGTCGATTGAATACTCAACACATTCGCCTGTAACGGCATCAACAATAATTGCGCCTGTAACGTCCTTACCGCCGAAAAGACCGATTGTCATATCGAGCTTTGCAAAAATCCAGTAGGGATGACCCTCTTCGTCAATCTCAAATGTCGGAGTGTCGAGGAGATATGTCGGGTACTTGAAACGGACATGACGGTTAACGTTGTCGCCAAAGTGGTCGGCTGTTGAATACTTGATACCGCCCTCAACCTCAACAAGAGTAGCCTTTTGAGTTATAGCATCAACGATAACATATGCCGGGAGACCGTTCTTTGCATTGGTGAGCCACTTGATGATGTTTGAATACTGAAGTGATGCAACACGAACGGGAGTATCCTTGTAGTTAATCTGGTAATAGTTCGGCTGAACTGTGAACTGTGAAACAAGACCGAGCTCTGAAAGGTCAGAAAGTGCACGGTCAGCCATAACAGCTGTTGTTGTTTCGTCAATTACGGGAACATTTGCAAAATCAGCCTCGGCAACCTCTTGTGAAAAATCGCCTGTCTGCACGTCAATGATTTCAGCATAGCTTGATGCACGGAAGAATACCGAAGAAACAAGCATACCGATTGCAACAACCGCAACAAGAACACCGATAATAATTTTCGGCACAAGTGACGATTTGTTTGCATAGGGTGCATAGTCGGGTGTACGCAAAGCACCGCTGGTTACATAGTTAACAACGCAGTAGAACACAGCCATTGCACCGAAGAAAGCGTACATCATAATTGATTTGAAGTTGAAAACGGGGAGCATAAAGTAATAAAGCACAGCGCCGAAAATGATTGTGGCGATGATGTTTACAGCAATTTTAAGTCCCTTTTTCTCGGGAGGAATAACAACACTCGTCTTCTTGTCGGGGCCGTTACCCGAGCTGCCGGTGAAGTCAACTTTGATTGGGTCCATGGACTCATCTCCTTAATATTTATATACCTTTAAAGTATACATTAAATATGAACAAAAAACAAGTATAATTATTCTGTTCTTAAAAAGTTAACATTTGATAGCCTTGATAAATACAAAGTATTGAGATATAATAAATCTGTATTAAGAAAACAGTCGAATAAGCGAGGTGAAAAAATGGACGGCAACGAGTACACAATGAATTATGCAGACCAGACGGGCAGTCATAATTATTACCAGAACCTTTACAATATGTTTGGCGGTCACAATCCGCTTCTTGACAAGCACTTTGCGGAACTTCGCCGCCTTGGCTTTATTGCAGGCTCGGTTATGCTCATCTGCGTTATAATGCAGACGGTTGTAATGCTTGTTATAAGATTTACTCCGCTTATGTCCCTGTACCAGGCCGACACATTTTATTTTCACGCAATCGGTGCGGTGGCACAGGTGTTTTATACATTTTTGCCGTTCCTGCTTATTTATATTATCTCAAAACCCTCCGAGAAAAAACAGATGAATATTTTTGAACTGCCAAAATCAAAGGAGCTTTTCCTGCTGGCAGTTTGTGCAGGTCTTATGTTCTGTATGCTCGGCAACACAGCAACGTCATTTTTCTCTGTGCTCATTACGATTTTAGGTGTTGAGTTCGGCTCGGGAATGGAGGACCTTGCGGCACCGTCGGGTATGCTTGAAACTCTGATTTATGTTATCAATTTTGCAGTTGTTCCTGCGCTTTTTGAGGAGTTTGCGTTCCGCTGTGTGATTTTACAGCCACTTAGAAAATACGGTGACTGGTTTGCGATTGTTGCAACCTCGTTCTGCTTTGCAATTCTTCACGGCAATATGGTGCAGATTCCTTTTGCGTTCATCGTCGGCGTTGCGCTCGGTTATTTCTGCATAAAGACAAAAAGCATCTGGACGAGCGTGGCAATACATTTTCTCAACAATTTAATTTCTGTTATTTTTAACTCTTATTTCACCAAAAATCCTGATGCAAGTGCCTTCCCTTATTATGTGCTTACATCTGCAATCATTTTTGTCGGTGCAATTGCAATGGTTATCTTCAAGCTCAACTGTAGTGTTAAGCTCAAGAAAGATGCAACGGTTATGGCGAAGAACAAAACGCTCAAGCGTGCGGCATACATCACTTCACCGGCACTCATTCTTGCACTTTACAATGCGATAAATAACTCGCTTTCCCTCACAAGACTGACCGGTGCAGTCGGCACACTCGTACTTCTTGCCGCTTGTATAGTGATTTTGTATTTGCTTGTCAAGTGGATTCTTATGATACGGAAGGACACCAGAATTAAACCCCGCAAAATAAACACCGCTGCCCTTGTTTTAACGTGGATTTTATCAGCGTTGACGATTATTATGGTATTCGGTGTCGCAGGTTAAAGCTATGAACGAAACAGATTTTATGAAAGAAGCTCTCCGCCTTGCGGACGAAGCGGCACTTGAGGGAGAAGTTCCAGTGGGTGCGGTGGTCGTGCTCGGAAAAAGAATAGTCGGCAGGGGACGTAACCGCCGTGAAAAAGACAAAAACGCACTTGCTCACGCAGAGCTTGAGGCGATTGACGAGGCTTGCAGAACTCTTGGCGGCTGGCGGCTGTGGCAATGTGATATGTATGTAACTCTCGAGCCTTGCCCGATGTGTACCGGTGCGATAATCAACAGCAGAATAAAACGTCTCGTTTACGGAGCATCGGACTACAAAGCAGGCTCCTGCGGCAGTGTGGTAAATCTGTTTGATTTGCCCTACAACCACAAACCCGAAGTCACCGCAGGCTTTATGCAGGAAGAGTGTTCCGCAAAGCTGACGGAGTTTTTCAGGAAGTTAAGAAAAGAAAAAGTTTAAAGGCAGGGAGAAATCCCTGCCTTAATTGTTAGGTAAACAGCTTAATAATTCCAACCACGCCTGCGACAATTAAAATCGGTATCAGCAATGTAACACCGCCTGCGAATATCAGGCACAGCGCAAGCACGGGCACAGCGAGCACGAGCAAAACTGTTGCCAGAATTTTTGCAATGCCCCAGCTGATTTTGAACAGCAGCTTTGCAGTCCAAACGAAAAGTGCGATAAAAATTACAGTCAATAAAATTTCAATCATTCAAATCACCTCATTATATTTTATAGTTTGTTTGCCAAAGTGTCAAAATTTAATTTGTCGGGATGTTTTCGATACACGGTTGCGTTGCAACCTACACCTCATCAGTCACTCCGTGACAGCTTCCCCCTCAAAGGGGAAGCCTTAATTTGTCGCAATATTGATAGCCTTCCCCTTGAGGGGAAGGTGCCGAGGAACGAGGCGGATGAGGTGTAAAAAGAAACTTACAAACTTTCATTTTATCTGCCTGCTTCATCGATTATATTTTCTATCTGAATAAACCAGAATCGCAATCCCTGCGGCAAGTCCTGCTATCATAATAAGAAGACTCCATAAAGAAAATGTAATCAGAAAAACTATATCACATGCTAAAAAAGCAATTCCGATAAGAATAATTCCGAATCCTGATGTTCTGCAAAAAAACTTTTTATTCTTTTCTTCAACTTTTGTATAACGGGAGCTGTGAAGCAATGTGATTTGTTCTTTGAACCATACTTTATAACCGAGCCATATACAAAAAAATCCTAACAGTATTGAAAAAATAAATCCTAGAAACATAAAAACACCACCATAAATTCCGACTTCACCTGAAACTTCGGCACAGGATATCATCGGCATATTCAAATTATCTTTCCCTTGCTTCCCAAGATGGGTCTCGCATCTTTTTATCCTGCACCGAAGCGGTAAAATATGCCGACGTGCGATAAGCTTTGACACAAACACCCTTGTGTTTGTGTGATTATATAATACAGTATCTTTTGGCAAATCGGAATAACACTCTGTGCAAAAAAAGTGACCCTGATTTTTACAATTTATGCAAAAAACGGTGACAGGGATATTTATCCTGCCACCGTTTGAGTTATTCTTTTATAATTTCATTGTATTTTTCAAGGTTGATTTTCTCGTCGGCGAGCATCTGCTCAACCCAGAGCTGTAAGCTCTCAATGGTCATTGAAAGTTTTTCAAGTTTTCTTTGAATTGAAACAAAGTCTCTGATTTCATCGTCATTGATTTGACCGTTTGATGTAATTTCAATAAGCCTTTCCTGACTGTTTTTCATCGAGTTGAGTGAAAAAAGCATTTCAAGAATAATCTGCGAAAGGTCTTTGACCTCAATCTCGGGAACATATTTCTTGCCGATAGGACATTCCTTTGAACAGTAATGGTTGCAAAGTGTAGGCTCGCCGTAGATTTTTGAAAGAAGCAAGACTTCATCGGGTGTAATGCTGAATTTGCCGTTCTCAATTCTTTCAAGCCTTTCGGGCTGCAGAGGGGCATTCAATAACGATGCCTCATCACAGACCTCGTCCCTTGTCAAGCCGTGCTTTTTTCGTGTTCCCTTGTAAATTGTGTCCGCCATTTTTATTTTCTCCTCTTTTTTATTTCCTTGACAGTATAACATAAATTCTTTGAGAAATAAAGAGATAAAAGCAAAAACCTCGCCGAGAGTTTCGACGAGGTAATTTGTTTGCGTTTTATTCAGCTTTCTTGGAGTATTTTGTCTGGTAGATGATTCTCATAATGTTTGCATCAAGCGGGCTGAGTGAATCACCGCCGCCAAAGAATACAGAACCGATATGAGTCTGACATTCTCTTGACATAATAAGCTCAACTGCATCAAGGTCGCTTTCCTTTGTGCCTGTGCAAAGTGCGCCTGCACCCGAAATAAGCACAGCGTTGTTGCCCTTTGCCGCTTTTGCCGCCATTTTTGCCGCCGCACGTGAACCGTCCCACTTGAAGCTCTTGATTTTTGTGCCTGCAATCTGTGCAAAGTCATCAAGACGGGGGAGAATTGTGTTCTGTGCAACGCTGACTGCAACCATTTCGCTTGCTGTCAGGTGCTTGATGTAGCTTACATCGGAGCTTTTGTAAATCTCGCTGTGTATCATTGCAACTGCGGGAAGCTTCTCTTCCGATGTTGTTTTAGCTGTCTTTACATCAACTGTGAAGGACTTGCCGTTTTTGAAATGAATTTCAAACTTTGAGCCAATTCTTACGCTCTCGCCGAAGTCAGCAATCTGCTTGGGCATCTTGCCTGTGCCGACAGACTTGATGTAGCTGTTGAGCATACCCTTGTAAGAATACTCGGGAGTTCCCTCGTAGAGCATATATGCTTTCTGAATTTTCTCTTCGCAAAGATTTTCAAGCTCGGAAACAACCTCGAAAGCCTCTTCAAAGCTGTTACCCGTAACAACAGCACCGTGCTGTTTCATAAGAATTGCCTTGCTGTTCGGGTAATCTGCATAAGCTGTCTCAACAGCCTTGCGGAGCTTTGATGTTGAGGGCATACCGTAATCTGCAACGGGAACACAGTCGCCGAAAAGCTTTGAATACTTTTCGGGTACGTCAATGTTCTTACCTGCCGCACCAACGACGGATGCCTTTATCTGATGTGTATGTATAACAAAATTCTCGTCGGGACGAAGTCTGTAAGCGTCAGCGTGAACACCCTTTTCGCTTGACGGCTTGATGTCGCCGTCGTAAGAGCAGTCAGCGATGTTTACAACAACAATATCGTCGGGAGTGAGCGTTTCGTAAGCTCTGCCGCTCGGAGTGATAACGAACTGTGTGTCAGAAATCCTTGCACTTACGTTACCCCATGTGCGGGCGATGAGTCCCGTTTCCAAAAGCTTTTTACCGGCTTCAACAACCAGCTCTTTTGCTTCTTGAATGTTATAAGCCATTATTCTATTCTCCTAAATCAGTTATTAACCAATTCTGCCGCAGTTGTCGAATACTCTGTCGAAACGTGCGATTGCATCGTCGATGTCTTCCTCTGTGTAAGCGGCACTTGTGTAAAGACGGCTACCAGCAAGAGTAACCATACCCTCTGCCATGTAAGCAGCACCCATGTGCTCCATTTCCTTCTTACGAGCGCTTGTCTGCTTAAGAACATCGGGAATCTGCCACGGCTTTGACCAGTCGATTGAGTAGTGCATTGTACCAACTGTGTCAAGGTGACAAATTGAGCCCTGGTTGAATGCTACGAACGGAAGGTTGTGCTTCTCAATGGACTTCTGGAGACCCTTTATGAGTCTGTCACCCATTTCACCTGCCTTCTGGCAAGCGTTTGTTTCTTCAATTTCGCAAAGTGTATAGTAACCTGCAACACAAGAAATCGGGGTAGCAGCCATTGTACCGCCGCACATTGCCTTCTTAACCTTCTTGCCTGAACCGTCAAGACCTGCGCCGAGGTGAGCCATAACGTCCTTGTGACCGCCGATACCGCCTGCACCCGGGTAACCGCCTGCGATAATCTTACCGAAGATTGTGATGTCGGGGTCTACGCCGAAGTAGCCCTGTGCACCTGAAACGCCGATACGGAAGCCTGTAACAACCTCATCAAATACGAGGAGTGAGCCATACTGACGGCAAAGCTTTTCAACGCCTTTAACAAATGCCTTGCTGAGGGGACGTGTGCCGCTTTCGGGGCCAACGGGCTCAAGGAATACAGCAGCAGTACCGCCTGTGAGCTGGTTCTTCTTAAGCTTCTTCTCAAGATCTTCAAGGTCGTTCGGGAAGAATTCGTCTGTGTGCTTGAAAACGAACATCGGAACACCGGGAGACTGAAGGTTCTTTGTGCCGGGAACTCTCATACCGTAAGCCATCTGGTCTGACCAGCCGTGGTATGCGCCACCCATTTTAAGAATGTTCTTCTTACCTGTTGCAAGACGTGCAACACGAACAGCACACATACAAGCCTCTGTACCTGAACCGAGCATACGGAACATTTCAACTGACGGAACACACTCTGCAATTTTGTTTGCAAGCTTGTACTCGTACTCGTGGAAAAGACCTGTTGACGGGCCGCAGTCGTTAAGAAGCTCGATAACCTTGTTACGTACTTTTTCGGGGTTGGAGCCGACGATTGTCGGGCCGCCTGCCTGAAGGAAGTCGTAATACTCGTTACCGTCGATGTCGTAAAGCTTGTTACCCGAAGCCTTTGTGAAAACAAGGGGGAACGGATAGTTAAAAGCGAGGTTGTGCTGAACACCGCCGGGGATACGACCCTTTGCAATTTCAATCATTTCCTTGGATTTTACACACTTTTTTGCGAAGTACTCTTCTTCATACTTCTTCAAAGCATCCGGCTTGACGCTGTAAATCGGCTTTTTGATAAGCTGGTCGAGCTGTTTGGTAACAGCATCTGCATCAAGATACTTTGTGATAGCAAAATTGTTGTTGCCCATGTTAAATTCCTCCGATATATGTAATGTTTTTTAATAATATAATGCGTTTCGCTTTATACCCAATATGCAGTATACCATATATAAATAAAAAATTAAATAATTTTTTGCATTTTTTAAAAAATTTTTTACAAAATATGTATTTTTATGTTACAATAGCCTTAATAAACTTTGGGGGTTTTAAAAATGGCTATTTATGTTATCGCTTACGATGTCGGCACAACCGGCATGAAGACTTGTCTTTTTGAGATTGATAAAACAATCAGACCCATCACAAACGCATACGGTGCTTACAACCTTTATATGGTTGGTGACGGCGGAGCGGAGCAGGATCCCAACGAATGGTGGGGTGCAATGTGTTCAACAACAAAGGAGCTTTTCAGCAAGACTGATATCAAGCCGTCGCAGATTGCAGGTATTTCTTTCTGCTCGCAGGCACAGGGACTTGTTCTCGTTGATAAGGAGGGTAACCCTGTCCGCAGAGCTATGAGCTATATGGATCAGCGTGCTAAAGAAGAGCTTAAGAAATATATGGCATACGGCTTGCAGATTGCGGGTGCAAACATCGTTCCGCTTCTCAAATCTCTTATTGCAACGGGTGCTGTTGCTTGCAGTGTTAAGGACCCCGTTTACAAGTACAAGTGGGTTGAGGCTCACGAGCCTGAAAACTTCAAGAAAACATACAAATGGCTTGATGTTAAGGATTTCCTCATTAGCCGTTGTACAGATGAATTTGCAATGACCAAGGATTCTGCTTTTGCGACTTTGCTTTATGACACCAGAAAAGGCAAAGAGGGCTGGAGCAAGAGCGTTACAGGCATTTTTGATGTCAATATGGATCATCTGCCGAAAATACTTAAGTCAACTGATGTAGTCGGCACGGTTACGGCAAAAGCGGCTGAACAGCTCGGTCTTGCTGAAGGCACACCCGTATTCGGCGGCGGAAGTGACTCGTCACTTATCGGTGTCGGTGCAGGCAGCGGCGCTGTCGGTGATACTCACATCTATCAGGGTACATCAGGCTGGGTAGGAACAGTTGTTGAAAAGCAGCTTGTTGACACCTCGGCAATGATTGCGGCTATCGTCGGTGCAGACCCCGATTCATATGTATACTTTGCAGAGCTTGAAACAGCAGGTAAGTGCCTTGAATGGGTACGTGACCACCTTTGCCTTGACGAAATCGGTATTTTTAAGCAGAAGATGGACGTTGCCGAAGACCCCGAAACAGAATATACAAGCCTTTATGACTATATGACAAAGGTTATCAGCGAAGTGCCTGCAGGAGCAAACGGAGTTATTTTTACACCGTGGCTTCACGGCAACCGTTGTCCGTTTGAGGACCCGAATGCCGCAGGTATGTTCTTTAACATCAGCATTGATACAGGTAAGTCAGAAATGCTTCGTGCGGTAATCGAGGGCGTTTGCTTCCACCTTAACTGGATGCTTGAGGCACAGAATAAGAAGATTAAGACCTCCGACGTTATCCGATTTGTCGGCGGCGGTGCACTTTCGGATGTAACCTGTCAGATTCTTGCCGACATCACAGGCAAGACTGTTGAAACAGTTAACCGTCCGCAGGATATCGGTGCTGTCGGTGCGGCGGCAATGGTAGGTATCGGACTTGGTGTTATCGAGAGTGTCAGCAAGGTCAAAGACTATATTCCTGCAGTTAAGACCTTTAAGCCGAACACAGCTAACAGAGCTGTTTACGACAAGACTTTTGAAGTATTTAAAACACTTTATAAGAATAACAAAGAAAGCTTCAAGCTTTTGAACGGTTAAAAACTGAAAGTATGGAAGATATCTTTATTGAGAACCATGAGCAGTATCTTACTTTGCTGAAAAAGCTTAAAGACCGAACAGCATATATCGTTATTGTGCAAGCATTCCGTGATAAGGAAGACAAGCTCATAAACCATGCTGACACAACAATGAGGTTGCTTGAAGAGAAGTTGGTAGATGAATGGCCGGGAACAAAAACTTACGGAGGAAAAAACCTGCAAAAAGTTTATGCGGCAAATGATGAATTTTTTGATTATCTTGAAAGTTTTTCTTCTTTCTTCTTTTCACACATAGGTAAAAACGAAGAATTTGTTGTTGAGAGAACTGAATTCGGTGTTAATGATATTACTTTTTATGACATAAGAAAAAGGTGCCTGTTTTTTACTACCACTCACGAGGGGTATGCAAGCTTGCATGAAAATTTACTCGGTGACACATGGGGTGGAGATAAATGGGATGACCCTGCAACATACCCGAAAAGACGTCTTGACGACTAAAGGTGACTGTTTTGAAAAAAACGATTGTGACAATTATATCTGTTTTCGCTGTTTTATTCTGCCTTGTGTCTGTGGTTTTACCACGGCACAAGGCGGACTTGTATTCGTTGCTTTATCCGCAGAATGTAAGCGTAGAAAAAAGTGAAACTGTCAAGAAAATTGAACTCAAAAAGGGTAACTTTTTTGTGCTCGGAGCTTTTTACGGCGAGGATATTGTTTGGGAGGTTATTGACGACGAGGTGAACCCTCTTGCGTGGTCGCTCAATGCAATCTGTTTCCGAGCCTTTGACGAAAGCTCGTCAGATTGGGCAACTAGTGATTTGAAAATATGGCTCAATGATGAAACCGAAAACGGTTTTTTATGTGACAAAAATTTCTGCGAAACTCAAAGAGATTTAATTCTGAAAACTGACGGTGAAAAAATATTTTTACTTTCTAAAAATCAGCTTCAAAAATTTCTTGAAAGTAAAAGGACAAAAGCGCCTACAGTTTCCGCAATCGCAAACGACGGGTCAAACAAATTGGTTATCCGTCGTAACTGCTGGTACTGGACGAGCAGTCCGATTGAAACCAATTCGTCAAGCGTAACTGCGGTAACACAGACGGGCGGATTTTACAAAACCCTTTCTTCGGACACGCTTGTGGGTGTTTGCCCTGCGTTTTATCTGAATGAAAATGTAGTTTACACCTGCGGCGGTGACGGCTCAAAAGAAAAGCCGTATGTAATTGACACAGTTGAATTTGGTGAGGAGCACAATGGCATCAAGTAAAGAATATCTGGATTTTATTTTAGAACAGTTATCCGAATTGGAAGAGATAACATACAGAGCAATGATGGGTGAGTATATTATCTATTACCGTGGCAAAATTGTCGGCGGCATATATGATGACAGACTACTTGTAAAGCCTGTCAAATCGGCAATTTCACTCATGCCAAACGCAATTTATGAATTGCCCTATGAAGGAGCGAAAGAAATGTTGCTGGTCGATGATGTTGACAGTAAGGAATTCTTGACAAGACTGTTCAGCGTTATGTATGAGGAACTTCCGGCACCAAAGAAAAAGAGGTAATTGAATTTTAATTTGCCTATCAGGAGGTGAGTCCCGATGAAGAAAAAAGAAAATTATCCGTTGATTGTTTTTTCTTTTGTAACTTTTGCATTTTATATTTTCTTTACGCACCTCATTATCAAAACCGATGACGGACATTTTCTCGGAATTTTAAACGAAGAAAATTTTAAACTTACCGAATGGCTTTCGCAAAGATATCAAACAGTTTCGGGACGAACCGTCAGCGAATTTCTGATGATGATTTTTCTTAAAATCAATCCGATTTTCTGGAAGATTTTTGCGTCAGTTTCATTTATTTTTATCGCTTGGTTTTTGCAAAAGTTAAGCGGAGTTTTTTCGGGAAATCTTACGCAAAAGCAAAAGAATATTTTTTGCTGTTGTGTGCCGTTTCTTGTTTTCATCGGCGCACTGAACTCGGGTGCGTTCTGGTTTGCGGGCAGTTTTACTTTCCTTTTTCCGTTCACCGCATTTTTGTTGTCGGTTGCACCGCTCACTTTCGAATATTTTGAAATTAAATACAATAAAGTTATTTTAAATATACTTTCAGCTTTTGCCTCGCTTCTTGCTTGCTCGCAGGAGCAGACAGCGGCATTGACAATTGTCTTTTTATTGGTCTTGTTTGTTGCAAACGCAATTAAAAGAAATTTGAAAATTTATCACGCACCTCCTTTTATTTTTGGTGCGGCAAGTGCGGTGTGGCTTTTCACTTCGCCGGGAATGACGGGAAGAATTGAAATGGAAAGCGGCTCGTTTGCACGCTTTAACGAGATGAATCTTTTTGAAAAAATCCTTTGTGGGTTTTCAAATTATTTTGGCTATTCTTTTTTTATGTCGCTGATTGTTACAGGCGTTTTTGCGGTGCTGATTTTTATGACGGTTTCTTCGTTATACAACGGCAAAAAAGAAAAGGTTTTTGCAAAAATTTTTGTTACATTATTGGTTGCAGTTTGCGGCGGAGTAAACGTCGTTTATATTGCACTTAACCGCACAATTCCTGACAAGGGGTTTGAAAAGCTTTTCAAAAGCGGGGATTATGATTTAATAAATATCATAACTCTTGCACTTTGCTTTGCGTTGTTTCTTCTTTTCGCAGTGATGCTTGTTTTGATTATAAAGAAAAACAGTAAGCTCGGCTTTACGGTTTCGCTTTTATTTGCGGCGGCAGTTTGCAGTGGGGTTGTTATGGGCTTCAGCTCGTCAATTTACGCTTCGGGACAAAGAGTTTTTTTCTTTACCGATATGCTCACGCTTTTTGCAAGTGCTGTGTTGATTTCCTCATGCAAAGATAAGAAAACCGTAGTGGTTTACAATACGATGATTATTGTTGCGTTGATTATGTTTATTTTAAATTGCTTCAACTTTGCCTTGCTCGAAATTCCGATAATGGGTTGATTTTATTTGTTCAAAGTCACGAAAACAAGTGTAAAAAAGTGTTGATTTTCCACTAATTTATCGCTTTAAACTGTTGACAAATCAAAACAATGAGAGTATATTATTTTTATCATAAATGACGTAATTGTAAGCTTTACTGCTTGCAAAATTTGATTAAGGGGGTCATTTTATGAAAAAGTCAATGAAAAAAATCCTTGCAGTTGTTCTTGCATTGACTGTAGTTCTTGCTTGCTTCGCAGCTTGCGGCAAGAATGACGGCGGCGAGACAGATAACGTAATTAAGATCGGTAGCATCGGTCCTCTTACAGGTGACAATGCTGTATACGGTACCGCTGTTCGCAACGGTGCAGAGCTTGCAGTTAAGGAAATTAACGCAGCAGGCGGCATCAACGGTATGCAGATTGAGTTCAAGATGGAAGACGACGTTTGCGATGCTGAAAAGTCAGTTAACGCATACAACAATCTTATCGACTGGGGCATGGACATCCTTGTTGGTACAGTTACAACAGGTGCTTGCCTTGCAGTAGCAAAGAAGACTGCTGCAGACAACATCTTCCAGCTCACTCCGTCAGCTTCAGGTGACGACGTTGTTTCAAGCGACAACTGCTTCCAGGTTTGCTTTACAAACTCTAACCAGGGTTCAGCTTCTGCTGACTATATCGCTGACAACGCTCTTGCAAAGAAGGTTGCAGTTATCTACGACAGCTCAAGCGACTATTCAGCAGGTATCTACAACTCATTCAAGGCAGAGGCAGCTGTAAAGGGTCTTGAAATTGTTGCTGCAGAAGCTTTCACAGCAGACAGCAAGACAGACTTCACATCACAGCTTTCAAAGGCAAAGAACGCAGGTGCAGAGCTTGTATTCCTTCCCATCTACGCTGCAGAGGCTGCTTCAATCCTCAAGCAGGCTAACGATATGGGCTTCAAGACACAGTTCTTCGGCTGTGACGGTCTTGACGGTATGCTTGACATAGACGGTTTTGACGGCAAGCTTGCAGAGGGCACAATGCTCCTTACTCCGTTCGCAAAGAACGCTTCTGACGACACAACAAAGAAGTTTGTTGCAGCTTATGAAGCAGCAGGCTATGCAGACGACGAGCTCAACCAGTTCGCTGCTGACGCATACGATGCAATCTACATCATCAAGGCCGCTGCTGAAAAGGCAGGCGTAACAAAGGAAATGTCAGCATCAGAAATTTGTGATGCACTCAAGGGTGCTATGACTCAGATTTCTGTTGACGGTGTTACAGGTTCAGCAATGTCCTGGAAGGCAACAGGCGAGGTTAACAAAGGACCTAAGGCTGTTAAGATTGTAAACGGTGCTTACAGCGCAATGGAATAAGTTTAAAATAAACGTAAGCGGCGGAGAAATCCGTCGCTTATTTTTGCGTAAATAAAATCGTATTTTATACAAAAAAGTCGTTGTGTTTTTGTAAACATCGTGATATAATATTTTATTATTATATAATGTTATCATTATGTTTGGGGTGCAGAAAATTGACGTTTATATCTAATTTAATCAGCGGCATCAGCCTTGGCGGAATTTATGCCGTTATAGCTTTGGGCTATACCATGGTTTACGGTATTGCCAAAATGCTCAACTTCGCACACGGCGATGTTATTATGGTAGGCTCTTATGTTGTGTTTATGCTTACCACAAAGGCAGGTGTAAATCCGTACCTTGCGTTGGTGATTTCAATGGTGGCTTGTACCTTGCTCGGTATGACTATCGAACGTTTCGCATACAAGCCTTTGCGTGGTGCTTCACCCTTGGCTGTTCTTATTACGGCAATCGGTGTCAGCTATTTTCTTCAGAATGCGGCAATGCACTTGTTCGGCACACAGGCAAAGAATTTTACATCAATCATTAACTTTGAGCCCATTTCACTTGCAGGCGGACAGATTGTCATTTCTGACGAAACGGTGGTTACAATCGCAGTTTCTGTTGTTATTATGATTGCACTTACATTGTTTGTAAACAAGACAAAGCCGGGTCGTGCAATGCTTGCTGTTTCGGAAGACCGTGGTGCGGCACAGCTTATGGGTATCAATGTTAACGGAACAATTGCACTCACCTTTGCAATCGGTTCAGCACTTGCGGCTGTTGCAGGTGTTCTTCTCTGCTCCACTTACCCGCTTCTTTCTTCAACAACAGGTGCAATGCCCGGTATCAAGGCTTTCGTTGCGGCTGTTCTCGGCGGTATCGGTTCAATCCCCGGTGCAATGATAGGCGGTCTTGTAATCGGTGTTATCGAAATCCTCGGTCGTTCATACATTTCTTCGCAGATGGCAGATGCAATTGTTTTTGCAGTTCTTATTGTCGTTCTTCTTGTCAAGCCCACAGGTATCCTCGGCAAGAAGTATGTAGAAAAGGTTTAAAAGGAGGGGGACAGTAATGAAGACAAAGTCAAGACGTCTTGGCAAAAATACCAAGAACGATTTAATAACCTACGGCATTGTTATTGCCGCCTTCGTTGTTGCAGAGGTTATGCAGGCAACAGGCAGTATGTCGAGCCTCCTTCGTGGTTTGCTTGTTCCTCTTTGTATGTATTCAATTCTTGCAGTTTCGCTCAACCTTACCGTTGGTGTCCTCGGTGAGCTTTCACTCGGACACGCAGGCTTTATGTGTATCGGTGCTTATGCAAGTTCAATTTTTTCAGTTTGCACACGTGAGACAATTACCGAAGTATGGATAAGATTTCCCCTTGCAATCCTCGTCGGCGGTATCTTCGCCGCAATCTTCGGCTTCCTCATCGGTATTCCCGTTCTCCGTCTTAAGGGTGACTACCTTGCAATTGTTACCCTTGCTTTTGGCGAGATTATCAAAAATATTCTTGGCTCGGTTTATGTCGGCTACGATGCAAACGGCGTCTATGTTTCGCTTGAAAGTGAATCCTCACTCGCTATGGGTGCAGACGGAACATTGCTTATCAACGGACCTCTCGGTCTTTCGGACGTTCCGCTTGATGCAAACTTCATCATTGCAACTGTTCTGTTGCTCTTAACTCTTTTTGTTGTTCTTAACTTTATGAATTCCCGTTCAGGCCGTGCGGTAATGTCAATCCGTGACAACAGAATTGCCGCCGAGTCAGTAGGTATCAATATTACAAAATACAAGCTTATCGCTTTCACTCTTTCAGCTTTCTTCGCAGGTATTGCAGGTGTGCTTTACTCCCACAACCTCGGTTACCTTGCCGCAAAGTCTTCAAACTTCGGCTACAACCAGTCAATTATGATTCTTGTTTTCGTAGTTCTCGGCGGTATCGGCAAAATGCGTGGCTCTGTAATTGCGGCTTGCATTCTTACAGCATTGCCCGAGCTTCTGCGTGAGCTTAATGACTACCGTATGCTTATCTACGCAATCGCACTTATCATAATGATGATTGCAACTGCAAGTCCGAAAGCAAATGCTTTCTGGGAAGCACATTCACTCAAAAAGTTCATTTCTGCAAAGAAAGAAAACAAACCGGCTAAGGAGGTACAGTAATTATGGCATTACTTGAAGCTACAAATTTAAGCATCTCCTTCGGCGGACTTAAGGCTGTTGACAATTTCAATATTAAAATTGAAAAGGGTCAGCTTTACGGACTTATCGGCCCGAACGGTGCAGGCAAAACCACCATTTTTAACCTCCTCACAGGTGTTTACAAGCCGACGGAGGGTCAGGCAACGCTTGACGGAACAGTAATTACGGGAAAAAAGACAATCGACATCAACAAGGCAGGTGTAGCAAGAACCTTCCAGAATATCAGACTGTTCAAGCAGATGTCTGTTCTTGACAACGTAAAGGTCGGACTTCACAACCATTACAAATACAGCACAATCGAGGGCATTTTAAAGCTTCCGTCATATTTCAAAAAGGAAAAAGAAATGGACGAAAAGGCAATGAGCCTGCTTAAGGTTTTTGACCTTGACGGCGAGGCTGATTATCTTTCATCTAACCTCCCTTACGGTAAGCAGAGAAAGCTTGAAATTGCAAGAGCTCTTGCAACAAACCCGAAGCTTCTTCTTCTTGACGAGCCTGCCGCAGGTATGAACCCGCATGAAACAGCAGAGCTTATGGACACAATCCGTTTCGTCCGTGACGAGTTTGATATGACGATTTTGCTCATTGAGCACGATATGCGACTTGTTGCAGGTATCTGCGAAGAGCTTACCGTTCTTAACTTCGGTCAGGTGCTTTGCCAGGGCGAAACCTCGCAGGTGCTCAACAATCCGCAGGTTATCACTGCATATCTCGGTGAATAAGGAGGGAACGGCATGGCATTACTTGAAATCAAAGACCTTGAAGTTAATTATGGCGTAATCAAGGCAATCAAAGGCGTTTCCTTTGAGGTAAACGAGGGCGAAATTATCGCACTTATCGGTGCGAACGGCGCAGGTAAAACAACAATTCTTCACACAATTACGGGACTTATCCCTGCAAAAGCAGGTTCAATTATGTTCGACGGCAAGGAGCTCACAAAAACTCCGCCGCACAAAATTGTTTCAATGGGCATGGCTCACGTTCCCGAGGGACGTCGAATTTTCCAGCAGCTTTCAGTTCTTGAAAATCTTAAGCTTGGCGCTTATACAAGAAAGGATAAGGCGGAATTTGACTCCACTCTCAAGATGGTTTACGAGCGTTTTCCACGACTTGAAGAAAGAAAAAATCAGGTTGCAGGTACTCTCTCGGGCGGCGAACAGCAGATGCTCGCAATGGGTCGTGCGCTTATGAGTAAGCCCCGCATAATCCTTATGGATGAGCCGTCAATGGGTCTTTCTCCTTTGCTGGTTTCAGAGATTTTTGACATCATCAAGGTGATTAACGAGAGCGGCACAACAGTTCTTCTTGTTGAGCAGAACGCAAAGAAGGCTCTTTCAATTGCAGACAGAGCTTATGTTCTTGAAACTGGTAACATCTCACTTTCGGGTGATGCAAAAGACCTTATCAACGATGAATCTGTCAAGAAAGCATATCTCGGTGAATAAAAACAGCGGCGAGAAATCGCCGCTTTTAATTTAGAGGTGTATTATGAATAAGGAACAGTTCAAACGAAAGCTTCGTATTATGAAGCGTAAGAAATGGCCTTTTGCATTGATTGCGCTGTTAATTGTTGCAATTGTTGCCGTGCCGGTTATTTCGTCTGTTAAAAGCAGTAGTGACCGACTGGAGGCGAAAACGCCGATACCGTTGACGGATATTTTAATTAAGCAGACCGAGCGTGAAAAAATCACACTTGTTGCTCACCGAGGCTATTCGGCACAGGCACCCGAAAACACTTTACCTGCAATTCAAAAGGCAGCGGAGTTCGGCTTTGACTATGTCGAAATTGATGTCCGTCAGACCAAGGACGGTGTGTGGGTGCTTATGCACGACTCGGATATAAAAACTGTCTGTGACAAAAAAGGCAAGGTTTCGTCTTTTACATATTACGACCTTGTTCCCTGCAACATTGTAAAGGGAGCCAACGCAGAGGAGTATACCGACCTTAAAATTCCGACATTTGAGCAGGCACTCAAAACCTGCCTGGAATTCAACGTTATACCGATGATTGAAATTAAGGACTACAGCCGTGAGGGACTTGAAAGCCTTTTGAAGCTGGTTGAGAAATACGGCTTTACAAAGACCTGCTCGGTAATTTCTTTCCACCGTGAGGCGGTTGAAATTGTGCGTGAGCTGAACCCCGAAATTAAGCTTTATAAGCTTGTCTCAAAGCTCAACAAGGATGAAATGGAGCTTTGTCTTGCAAACCCCGATATGGGTGTCAGCTTCAACGGTAACGAAAAGTCAAACACCCCCGAAAAGGTTAAGCAGTTGCAAGCTGCAGGTATACCCCTTGCGTGCTGGACGGTCGACACCGCAGAAACAATGCAGAAGTGGGTCGAAGAGGGGATAACGACATTTGTTACAAATAGGATTTATTATCATAACTAAAACAAAAACGCTACTCACATCGAGTAGCGTTTAATTTCTTATTAAATCATTTTCTGATACTTTTCCTTGGCTTTGCGGATTAACTCTTTCGCATCTTCCACCTCCTGATGAGGAACAGCAGGTTCGCTCTGTTCCTCATCAAGTGGACCTGCCTGCGGCTCGTCGTCCTCAACGCTCGTCTCTTTGTCATCCTCAGCTAGGTAATTTTCGGACGACTCCGACGTGGGGATTTCCCCGAACGAATCGTATTCGGACTTAAGATCTGCAAGGCTTGTATACAATGCAAGGACATCGTCAGATATCCCTGTAATGTCGAGAAGAATGGAATTGATTTTGCCTTTGGCATCGTCAACGCTCGAGTTTGTTTTTTCGGAAATATTGTCTGCAATAACCCTTGCACTTTCAACATAGCGGTCAGCATATTCAACCGACTCACGCATAAGCTGTGCGGAGGTTTTGGATACACGCAAGCTACTCTCCGCTTCTTTAATTTCGGCGGAAAGTCTTTCAATTTCGGCATCCTTTTCGGCAATGAGTGCCTCAAGCTCAGAAACCTTAAGCTGAAGAGCCTTCAATTCCTCAATTTCGCCTTGGGCGCTGTGAGCCTCCGCTTGCAACTTGGCAATGCAATTTATAACCTCGTTGCGGTCAAAGCCACCGATTATTGCTTTTTTGAGAACAATTTCTTTTTCCAAGAAAACATCTCCCAAGAAAATATGTTTAAAATTATTCTACGTCAGAAGTACAGTTCGGGCACTTAACAGCCTTGATGTCGATTTCAGAACAGCAGTACGGGCACTTCTTTGTTGTTGGCTCTGCTGCCGGAGCTTCTTCCTTCTTTACAGCCTTTTCTGTGATCGTGTTGATAAGCTTAACAAAACAGAAAATTACAAAAGACATAATGAGGAAGTTGAGAACTGCTGTTACAAAGTTACCCCAAGTAACTGTTGCTGCAAACTCACCCTCGCCGATTTTCCATACACGCTGTGAAAAATCGATATTACCTGTAATCATACCTACAAGGGGCATTACGATATCGTCAACCAAAGACTTAACAATAGCCTGAAAAGCACCGCCGATGATAACACCGACTGCAAGGTCTACAACGTTGCCTCTTAAGATAAACTTCTTAAATTCATTAAAGAAACCTTTGCCTTTATTCATTTTGGCACACCTCTCCTAATAATATTTAATTGATTTTAACATATATGGATTTCATTTTCAATATACAAAACGCAAAATTGTGGTATAAAATGCGATTTTTTGACAAAAAAGAACAAGATGTAGTGTTTACGTATAGAAGTAACCCCCGAAACAGAATTTCTGCTTCGGGGGCGTTTGTTACGTTTTTATTCTCTGTGCCATTTTACACCCTGTGCGGTGTCTTCAAGTACAATGCCCATTGCCTTAAGCTCGTCACGGATTCTGTCAGCCTCTGCCCAGTTTTTGCTCTTTCTGGCTTCTGTACGCTGTGCGATAAGAGCCTCAATCTCGCTGTCAAGGTTTTCTTCTTTTCTTTCATAAACAAGACCAAGCACACCGCAAAGCTCGTCAAAGAGCTTTGCCGCCGCTTCACAGTTGCCCTTGACGGGAGCATCTGTAATAACCTTTGAGTTGATGTCACGCACAAGCTCAAATACGGCAGAAATACCGTCTGCTGTGTTAAGGTCGTCGTTCATGGCGTCAATGAACTGCTGACGGCGCTTGTCAAGCATTGCTGTGATTTCTTCGTTTACCTCACCGTCAACTGCATTTTTAAGTGCGAAATCAAGGTTATCACGGCAGGTGTAAAGACGTGTGAGTGAAGCCTTGCATTGTTCAATAATGTCTGTGCTGTAGTTGATGGGACTTCTGTAGTGTGAAGATATCATAAGGTATCTGATAGGCTCGTAACCGTACTTTTCAGCAACATCACGAACGGTAAAGAAATTGCCGAGTGACTTCGACATTTTAACATTATCAACGTTGATGTAACCGTTGTGCATCCAATAGTTTACAAAGGGTGAGCCGTTGCAGCATTCGCTCTGTGCAATCTCGTTTTCGTGGTGGGGGAAGATAAGGTCCTGACCGCCGCAATGAATGTCGATTGTCTCGCCGAGGTAGCGTCTTACCATAGCGGAGCACTCAATGTGCCAGCCCGGTCTGCCGTGACCCCACGGCGATTCCCAGTAAGGCTCGCCCGGCTTTGCGCTCTTCCAGAGTGCGAAGTCCATCGGCTCTTTCTTAACCTCACCAACCATAATTCTTGCGCCTGCTTCAAGGTCTTCAAGCGGCTGGTGTGAAAGCTTGCCGTATTCGTCAAACTTCTTGGGGCTGAAATAAACGTCACCGTCAACAGCGTAAGCATAGCCCTTTTCGATAAGAGAAGAAACGATGTTGATAATCTCGTCAATGTTTTCTGTTGCCTTTGGGTGAACGGTAGCCTCACGGATGTTCATTCCCTTAACGTCTTTCCAGAACTCCTCGATGTACTTTTCACTCACTTCTTTGTAGGTGATGCCTTCTTCGTTTGCACGCTTGATGATTTTGTCGTCAATGTCGGTAAAGTTCTGAACAAAACGAACGTCATATCCTGTGTATTCAAGGAAACGGCGAAGCACGTCAAAAACACACAAGGGTCTTGCGTTACCGATATGAATAAAGTTGTAAACTGTCGGGCCGCAGGCGTAAATTTTAACCTTGCCCTCTTCAACTGTTTTTAATTCTTCCTTCTGACGGGTAAGAGTGTTAAATACTTTCATTGTTCTTGTTCCTCCATCTTTTTCTTTAGTTTATCTATTTCTGCTCTTAATTTGCAAAGTTCCTGTGAAATCGGGTCAGGTATGTGAACCTGGTCAAGGTCCTGGACACGCTTGCCGTTGCGGCGTACAACTCTTGCAGGCACACCTACGGCTGTTGAATTTTCAGGAATTCGGTCAAGCACAACCGCACCTGCGGCAATGTTGGTATTGTCACCGACAGTTACGGGGCCGAGCACCTTTGAGCCTGCACCGATAAGTACATTGTTGCCGATTGTCGGATGTCGTTTGCCTGTATCCTTACCCGTACCGCCAAGGGTAACACCCTGATAAATTGTAACGTCGTCACCGATAATTGTTGTTTCACCGATAACAATTCCCGTGCCGTGGTCGATAAAAAAACGTCTGCCAATCTGTGCACCGGGGTGAATTTCAATTCCCGTCCGTTTAACGTTTATCTGTGAAATCATACGTGCGATGAAAAACATTTTTTTATTGTAAAACCAGTGAGCCTTTCTGTGACTTCTCACAGCCTTGAATCCGGGGTAGAGGAGCATAACCTCAATTGCCGAATGTGCGGCAGGGTCACGGTCAAGCACGCATTTAATATCCTCTCTCATTCTGTCAAACATATAATCACTCACTTTCAAAAGCAGCCGAAGACAACAAAAAAGCCCCATCGCCCATAGGCGACGGAGGCGGTATTCCGCGGTTCCACTCCGACTTATTACTTTTTAGCCCTGTAACGGCGGCTTCCGCACAGAGATACTCGGCCGGAGCCTTTCCCCCTGCGTGCTGGCGGGTGCATTTCACAAATCACGTCATAAGAAGCTTTCACCGTAATGCCTCATTCTCTGATATGACGAAGAAGAGCTACTTCTCCCGATAATCGCATTTAAGTTAATACATTATACTATCATTTTACTGAAAAATCAAGATGTTTGTTACTAAAAATCGACACCTGAAACACAACTGATGCATAAGATATAACAGGCGTATGCCGAGTAAATAAAAAGGAGTTAGTCAGGTTGAATAATTCTCAATTTACCCATCATCACGTCAAACCGATGGGTTATAATAAACCTCGTTTTACAGAGCCTTGTTCGTGCAGAATTTCAGCTTTGCCCGAAAATCCGCAGGTTGCAATGGCTTATGTGCCTTTTCAGACGGACTTTACTACTTTTGACGAAATGACAGCTCTCAAATGCGGCACATTGTTCCCTGTACTCAGCAAGCCCTTCCTCGGAAGTGGTAACAGATGACAAGAGCAATGCTACTCAACAAAATTGATGCTGTTCAGTTTGCAATGTGGGAGCTTCATCTTTATATGGACACCCATCCCGAGGATCTGGAGGCACTTTCACTTTATAAAAAATATGAAGAAAAAAACGAAAGACTTGTTTGCGAATATGAGGAGCAGTTCGGTCCTCTCTTTTCTAACACAGACCCCGGTGCAATGTGGCTTAAAAATCCGTGGCCGTGGGATATAGGAGGTAGCTGCTGATGTTTATTTATGAAAAGAAATTGCAATATCCCGTTAAGATTACAAACCCCAACCCGAAGTATGCACAGATAATAATTTCGCAATACGGCGGTCCTGACGGAGAGCTCGGAGCTTCGCTGCGTTACCTGAGCCAGCGTTATGCAATGCCGTTTGCCGAGCTCAAAGGACTTCTGACGGATATCGGTACAGAAGAGCTTGGTCACCTTGAAATGATCGGTGCTATCGTGCATCAGTTGACCAGAAATCTCAGCATAGACGAAATCAAGCGAAGCGGCTTTGACACCTACTTTGTTGACCATACAACGGGCGTTTACCCGACGGCGGCAAGCGGCTTCCCGTGGACGGCGGCAAGTATGCAGTCAAAGGGCGACCTTATCACCGACCTTATGGAAAATATGGCAGCAGATGCCACGACCACCAAAGAACAACCAGCATTTCCAAGGGGCTGAAAACCCTTGATATTACTGGCTTTTCGGCACTTTGAAGGTTTTCTAAAAAATGGCATACCTGCAATCACATAAGAACAACTTGACCGCAAATTACACTAATTTTTACAAAATTCACGATAGGACAAGCTGTTTCCGAGGAAAAATTTAAACCAAAATCAAGAAGCTCCTAACTGCTCAAATTGACAGTTAGGAGCTTCTTTTACATCATAAAATCAGTAAAAATTACGTGGATTTGAGTTCCTGTATTTTACATTATGAGAAGTTCGCTGATGGAACGGTAAAATGCATTGAGGATGAGATTCCATTCGACCTCC
>JAFUPA010000025.1 GCA_017481575.1 Clostridia bacterium
AATATAATTGTTCAGTTTGCGAAATGACTTATAAAGATGATTATGTCAATTCGCTTGGTCATACATATGAGGTTATCGAAACCATTCAGCCAACATGTACTCAATCTGGTTACACAAAATACTTATGTACGGTTTGTAATTTAGAAAAGAATTCTGATTACACTTCTGAATTAGGACACAATTTTATAAATAATATATGTGTTAATTGTTCAAAAGAAATTAATTCGCTCACTCTAAATGACAGTGCTAAGGTAACAATAACTGAGTTGGGTGAAATAGTATGTTACTCATTTGTTCCTGAGAACAGCGGAAAATATTATTTCTTCTCAGATGCACAGAGTGATACATACGGTTATGTTTATGACGAGACTTTTAGCCAATTGGCATCAGACGACGACTCAGGAGAGGGAAACACTTTCCTTGTGTCGTATGATTTTGTTGCAGGTGAACAGTATTATCTTGGGGCAAGATACTATTCTTCAAGTAATACGGGCGAATTCTATGTTGTACTATCAGATACATATACATCATCACATCAATATGTTGCTGTAAACAATGTGGCACCTACATGTATCGATCAAGGTTATACCGAGTATGAATGCTCGCTTTGTGGAAACTCCCATTACGACAATTATGTTGATGCAATTGGACATACATTTGAAACAGTAAACACTATAGCCCCAACTTGCACACAGCAAGGGTATACAGAAAGTTACTGTTCTGTTTGTGAAAACACCTATTACGATGATTATGTTGATGCAATTGGACATACATTTGAAACAGTAAACACTATAGCCCCAACTTGCACACAGCAAGGGTATACGGAAAGTTACTGTTCTGTTTGTGAAAACACCTATCGTGATGACTATATTGATGCCCTTGGACACAATTTGACGGATTGGGTAATAACTCTTGAACCCACGGAAGCAACTCAAGGAAAGAAGGAACAAAGTTGCTTGCGCTGCGGTACAAAATACGAAGAGGTAATTCCTGTTTTGGGTGGTGCTTTAGCTGATGTACAGTTGTCGCTTAATTTGGTAGAAGAAACTGATTCAACTGTATCAATTTCTGTTAACATTGACTATCCAGGAGGTTTAGTCGCTGCTATTGATCTTCAAATGAATACATCTGATACAATAGGAAATTGTTTGGAAATAATAGGTGGATACTCTAGTATAGAGACAAAAAGCTTCTCAGAAATTTGCATGGATGGATTTAGTGCAGGATGTATCGCTGTATTTAAGTTCAATAAATTATCAAGCAAACTTATTACTTCTGAAGACTTTACTCTGAGTGTAGAAAATTTGACTTCCAAAGACTTTGAAGATTTATCCTATATAATTGTTTCTAATTTACATATTCATGAATATGTTTCATTGGATATAAATGAACCTACATGTACCGAGGGAGGATATACATATTACGAATGTACCGGATGCAAAGATACCTATAAGGATAATTACACCTCTGCATTAGGACATAATTTTGTTGATGGTCAATGTGCTCGCTGTTTATTAAAAGAGCCAGATGATTCGATTAAATTTATCTTAAATTTAATTAGTGAGTCTGACACAGAAGTAGTTGTTTCAATCAACTTAGAGGACCCGAACGAGTTGGTGTCAGTAGTTGAGTTGCAAATGATTGCTTCCGAGACGATTGGAAAATGCATAAGTATTACTCAGGGAAATTTAAATTATTATTCGTTTTATTCAAATGTTGATAATAAAATGATTTCTGCTGTTAATCTTGATGGTTTCAGTTCGGGGACATTTGCGTTGTTTACATTTTACAAAACTTCAAATACAGTTGTAACGAATGATGATTTCTCTTTGAGCGTTTCAGTAGTAGGGAATTTAGATGGGGATAATTTATCTTTTGGAGTTGTTAATAACATTCATCAATATGTAAGAATAAATACTATTGATCCTACTTGCACGGAACGAGGCTATACTGAGTATCGTTGTTCTGTGTGTCAAAAAATTTATCTTGCTGATTATGTTGATATAATCGAACATACATTCGAAACAGTTAATACTATAATGCCAACATGTACACAGCAAGGCTATACAGAATATTGCTGCGCTGTCTGCGGCGAATCTTATACTGAATACGCTGAAGCAACCGGGCATATTGCTTCAGATGATATTACGGTAGTGGCGCCGACTTGTACACAGGATGGATATACGGAGTATACTTGTGAAAACTGTGAAGAAGTAATTCGGGAGAATTACACAAACAGACTAGGGCACAACTTCATGGAAAATACGTGTATTAACTGCAATATGTTTATAAAAACGCTGACTGTTTGTGATAGCTCAAAGGTCACGATAGCAGAACCCGGAATGTTGGTTTATTTTGAATTTGTGCCTGATACCAGCGGAAATTATTGTTTCTTCTCAGATGCACAACAAGATACATATGGTTATATTTACGATGAGAGTTTCAACCAACTGGCTTCAGATGACGATTCAGGAGATGGTAATACATTTCTTTTATCTTACGATTTTGTAGCAGGGGTGAAGTATTATCTGGGGGCTGAATTCTGGTCTTCAAGTGATACTGGTGAATTCTATGTTGTACTTTCCGATTCATATGTTTCATCGCACAATTATGTAGCTACTGAAGTTGTAGAGCCGACTTGTAATGAAGAAGGTTATACGATATATACTTGTTCATATTGTGGTGACACATATATGGATGATTATACTGAAACACATCATGCTTTATCGTCAATCCTGAAAGTTGTTGAACCTGTATGTGGTGAAAGTGAGGGTTATACAGTTTATTATTGCACTGAGTGTAATGAAGAGTATTATGATGATTGGGTCTGGATTGATCATATTGCAGGTGATAAGATTGAGGTTGTTGAACCGGTTTGTGGTAAAGTAGAGGGATATACGGTATACAACTGTTCTTACTGTGGTGAAAAATTTTATTCTGATTGGGTATGGTTAGAACATAATAAAAACCAAGTTATGAAGGTTGTAGACCCGATTTGCGGAACATCAGAAGGTTTTACTAAGTATAGATGTACTTGTGGCACTATCTTTAACGAAGATTATATTTGGAAAGACCATACTGGCGAATTTATTGAAACGACAGAAGCGACTTGTGTACAGCCATCATATAATATATACGAGTGTATTGATTGTGGCGAAGAGTACAAGGAATGGTGTTCTGACGCACTTGGTCATTATTTTAAGGATGGTCAGTGTTCGCGTTGCGAGTTTATATTAACCGAAATTCAATTTAATGAGTTGATGGATGTTAATATTACTTTTGAAGGTGAGCTGGTGTATTTTTCTTTTACACCTGAGACAGATGGTGTATATTACTTCTATTCTGATTCCTCAACTGACACATATGGCTATCTGTATGATTCCGACATGAACTTACTTTCTTCGTGTGATGATTATGAAGATAATAATTTTGTTATTGAACATGAGTTGATAGCAGGTCAAAAGTATTACATAGCCGCAAGTTATTATTCATCGAATTGTATTGGTAGTTTTAAAATTAAAGTTTCTGATGAATTTACATCAAATCATTGTTATGAACTGATTGAAACAATACAAGCGACTTGTCACAGTGAAGGATACAAACGCTATAAATGTAGTGTTTGCGAACAAGAATATTGGGATAATTATGTTGATCCTACAGGACATAATTATGTCGATGGTTTATGTGATAATTGTGGTTGCCACGAAAACAATCATTTACTCGATGTGAATCCTGCGGAAGATACGGCGACAGTTATTGATAAAGAAAACAAAATAATTTATGGCATTCCTTCTGGTTTAGATCGATACGAGTTTAGGGAAAACTATTTATCTGTTTGTGATGATGTTTATGTAAAAACAAACACAGAGGTGGTTGGTACCGGAACTATTGTTTCTTTTATGAATGAAGATATACCTTTAGCACAATACACTGTTCTTATTTTTGGAGATGTCAACGGTGACGGTTGGTATGACGGTACTGATGCGGTTCTTGTTTCCTGCCTTGCAAACGGAATGCTTACCAAAGATGATGTAAGAGAAGCTGTTTATATGGCGGCTGACTGTAACCACGATGGTGTTATCGACCAGCTTGATGTTGAGTTGCTCAATCAGGCAGGTACACTTCTTGCTAATGTTGACCAGACAAAATCTGCAGAAGTTCTTCTTGAAACATCATCTGCTTATGTGGAATATCTCGACCTCATAGACCAGACTCCTGAAATCGAAGTTGAAGATGAAACAGATACAGAAATCTACACAGAGGTTTCCGATGTTGAAGATAACAATGAACCAACAGATGAATTAGAGAACAATAATGATGAGATTCAGCAAAACACAGAAATAAGCTTGGTTGAATTTATTATTAGGTTATTCGAACTGGTACTCAAGTACTTTCGTTCATTATTATCAATTTCCGTTTAATTTTTTGCAAAATAATATCGTTTCAAGCGAAAGCACCCATCTTGGGTGCTTTCTTTTCGTCTATAACGGCATTGGAAGAAGGTCACATTTGCCGTTACTGTTGCAAATATATCTGTAACAAATATATTGAAAGGATTTTTTAAATGAGTATTGTTAACAAAATCAGAGCATTCTTCACCTATAAAGGCGAGGGAAAAGAAATGGAGTTATCCTCCGCAGAAGTCAGACCCAACGGTGTTTTCTTTCACCCAATCAATGATCCAAAGCGTATGTTTTTTGTCAAATCCGAATCCGTTGATATTTTTATCAACCCGGATACGGAAATTTTGGAAGAAGATATAATGGAAATCGACAAAGAAACCATCCCCACATCGCCCTCAACAGATAATTCCAATATTATTCCTAAGCCTGGATTTACTCAGGATGCAGATAAACCTGGTGAGAAGTATGGCAACATCCGACCGTTGGCACTGTCTAAATTTATGCCGTCTAAAAAACGATTCTCCGTACTCTTGTACCCAGATGAATATGATATGCTAATCAAACATATCAATGACAACGGCTATAAAAAGGCTGAATACTTTATGGTGTGTATGACCTCTGCTAAAAAGCAAAGCATGGATGCTACCTATAAGAAATACACCCAGGAGCATAAACAGCGCCATAGGTCAGATCTAAATGAAGCAAAGCGTGCGCAAGCCGAAGACTACTTCAACCGTAAATCTGCCGCACAAAACACTGATAATACAACTGAATAATAAAAACGCCGTAGCAGGAGAATTCTTGCTACGGCACTTTTATATCAATTTACTATTACAGCCACTTGAAATACTGTTTTAAATTGCCACAAAATAATTATCAATTTTTCACGTTTTTAGCGTTATATTGTATCGCAAAAGACACAATGTTGAAAATACCACTGCATAAATATTCAAGTATATCCACGTTTTTTAAGTTTTCACCTTCAAAAAACACCAAATCCACACAAAATTAGAATAGAGCCTTAAAAACGGACTTTGTGTGAATTCTGCTATATAATGTCGTTGACTTCTATTGACACAATAAAATCTTATATGCTACAATTATTTCACCATAAAGAGTGCGTGAGGGACAAGCCCGTTGACCGCACAGCAACCTGCGATATGTAAGGTGCTAAAGCTTGAGTGATGGGTGATAAGAATTTTACTCCCGTCATGACGATGGGAGTTTTTCATTTGTCTCTTTGTGGAATATTTTTATAAAGAGGTTTTAAAATGGAAAGGAAAAATTTGACAGGATGCAGATTTACTGATAACAGCGGAGCTGAATATCAGGTGCTTTCAGGTTGTGAAGGTGCAGAGATAATTTATGAAGTGTGCGGTAAAAGCGAGCCGCTGCTTTTCTGCTGCGATGCTGAAATTGTTGATGGCAGGCTTAAAGGTTCTTACTGTGTAAGTTATACTGTAACAAAAGAAGAATTCTTCGCTGCAATCGAAACTTTAAGCGAAGATAACAAAATAAATACAGACGCAATATCGGCTGCTTTGAGAGAAAAGTATTATAAAATACCGACTGTGTTTTTGAGATTAGTCAGTGAAGCATATATAAAAGGAGCACAAGCTATGGATGATATTATTAACGCTCATAAATTTTCTTCTGATAATTATGATACACTAAATAACGACACTACCTGCGGTTGTTTTTACTGCACAAAAATATTCAATCCGGTAGAAATAGAAGAGTGGCTTACGGCGCCTGACGGCAAAAAAACAGCGGTTTGTCCCTATTGCGGAATTGACTCTGTAATAGGTAAGAATTCGGGGTATCCGATTACGGAGGGATTCCTTGAAGAAATGAGAAAATATTGGTTTTGATATACAGAAATTATTTAAAGGGGTCAGTTATTATGGAAATGCACGACGGAAATTTATTTTTTAAACACAAATATCCCACTATATCAATTGAACACGCAGTTGAAAGATTTAACACATTTGAGGAGTTTGAAAAGTTTTTTACAGACGATTTAATGGATGAAAATCTTTTATTAGCGGATTATTTATATCACTTACTCGATCGATATAATGTCAGCCCGAATAAAGCGGCATTAATGATAGGAAAATCACACAGTTATGTCAGAAAGATAGTAAATGGTGATGAGACCAATCCTTCAAGAGATGTACTTTTAGCTATTTGTGTTTACATAGGGGCTACAGTAGAAGAAACTCAGATACTTCTCAGATATGCAGGCAAATCACCTTTGTATGCCCGCAGAAAGCGTGATGTCATTGTGTGGTTCGCTTTGAGAAAGCATCAGAGTTTGGATGACCTGAATATTTATCTTGATAATAATGGCTATCCATCTCTCTCAAAACTAATAGAAAAGAAGGATAAGTAAAATCGCTACTGACAGTAGCACATTAAAGAGCAAACTCCTTATATAATTAAGTCACAACAGCGGAAGCTGAAAACAAATTATATAAGGAGTTGTATTTATTATGACTAAAAAAGATTTATTGACAGGTGACATTATTGTAAACAGAAGCGGTTATCTTGGTGTAGTACTAAAAGATGAAGATACCGTTCTTTATCAGCTCATTGGTTCTGATTCACTTTCCGAATTCAATGATGACCTCACATTTGATGATGAAGATTACAGAGACGGAGACATTATGCAGGTTTACAGAGATAGTAGTTTTTTTGATGTTGATAACAATGAAGACTGTCCGATTTTTCAGAGGGATTATTTGTGGCACCGTCCCTCAAAAGAGGAAAGAGAAGCTCACGAAAAAGCAATCGAGGAAGAAAGACAGAAGAAACTTGCCGAAATGAGAGCTTCAGAGCAGTCTGAGCAAGATAATAAAATCTTTATTGTTGCACAGTGCTTTTACGGCAACAGAACAGGACTTGAAATCAAAAGAAATGATGTAGATTTTTTCTTGTTAGGCTACACTGCTTCAGTAGATTTGTCGCTTGCAGGTGAAACTGTTGACAGAAAGATTGTAAAAGTTCCCGGTGCAGATAACATTGTAATTGTATATGACCAAAAACAGGAAAAAGAATATATTGCCGAAGGCTGTACAAAATCTGTTTCCTGCAAAATTCCAGAAATTGACTTTGAAATACACACCCGTTGTTTTGCTTGCAGGATTGATAGAAACGGTGAATTGCAGAGTTTGGAGAATGGCGACGGAGAGAAGTTTATGGAGTATTTTGTTGTTTAATTGAGTAAATTGATTTTTGCACAAGAAAAGAGTATAATATTGTTTAATTAAATATGTTTTTATTGAAAAATAATTGTGGAGGGATTTTATGTCTTATCAAAAACAAAAATTTATGAATCATTTGCATAACAATAATTATGCAAACCCCGGAGTATATTGTAATGCTCTTGATAATGTTGAAAAGCATTTTTTTGCAGATATCGATGCAGAATTTGAAAAAGACCAATGTGAATCCCTTTACAATAAGATTCAGCAAATCCGTAAGAATCCCGAACAAATAGGTAAAAGCGAGCATGATGTCAGAACATATGCTTCAAGATTAAAAAAATATATAGAGTTTCGTCAAGGGCAATTTGTTGGCAATGCTACTTTTACATGGATACCCTTTTATGAAGAATTTGCAACCAAGCTTTTGGCTTATAAAAACAAACGTGAAGAATTGCTCGAAATCATAAAGCTTTGTTTTGAGGATTTGCCTTTTGAATATCCTTTTAAAGAACAGGGCCGAGATGATTATGATGATATTGACCCGTTTACGGTATTCGGCTCTTTCAATAAAGGTATGAAAGACGAAAACAGAATAGCAATTATCAGACAATATAAAGAGGCTTTTTCTGTAAACGCAGATGTTCCAAAAGACTTTGCAGGTATTCCTATACTTATGAATATGTCAGCTTGGTTTTTCGCCTACAAAGCCAACCGAGAAGAAAACGATATTGATAATTTATGGCACCTCTTTGAAATTGCCCTTGCATTGGCTGATGGTGACATTTCTAAGAAACAAGAGTTTATTGATACTTACAATCAAGTTATAACTCAACGACAAGTTAAGTGGAACATCACTATCGGTCTTTATTGGGTACGACCTAAGTCGTTTTTAAGTTTGGATTCTGTAAGTAGAGCCTATTTACCTGAATTCAATCCACCCGTTGGCGGTGTTGTATCTGTTCGTGACCTTCCTGAAGGGAAAAAATATCTTTGGGATATAGAAGAATTAAAAAGAACCTTTACTCACGAAAATACAATGGCAACAAGTTTTTACGAACTTTCACAAAAAGCTTTTGAATTTGCAGATGGCGAAGACGATATTGTAACAGCTTCTGAAACAAATGATGGCTGGTGGCCTTCGCTTGAAGAATATAATCCTAATCTTACAAAAGAAGATTGGAAAAAGTATATTTTTGAAATAGAACTCCCCGAGCATCCTTGTCCTATGCAGATGTTAAAGGCTATGCTGGAACTTGGTGGTACAGCAAGCTGCAAGCAACTCTCTCGGAAATTTGGCGGTACAACCGCTTATTATGTAGGCTGCACAATGAATTTAGGCAGACGGGTTAAGAAGTATTTCGATTTGCCTCCTTGTATGGATGGTGAACAAGAAAGATATTTCCCATTTCCGTTTTTAGGTAAAGCTTCGGATGACAAAGAAGGACATCAGTATCTTTACAAAATACGCCCGGAACTTTTAGAAGCCCTTAATGAAATTGATTTATCAGAGATTTCGTCTTATTATGATAGCGGAGATGAAAAAATTGATGTTTCAAACACTGCTTTTGAATCTTACACAAAGGCTAATTTCCTTAATGATGTATATATATCTGAAGAAAAATATGAAACATGTGTATCTCGTTTGAAACATAAGAAAAATCTCATTCTCCAAGGTGCTCCCGGTGTTGGTAAAACCTTTGCTGCACGTAGACTCGCTTGGTCTGTAATGGGTGTTAAGGATGATAATAGAATTAAATTTGTTCAGTTCCATCAGAGCTATTCTTATGAAGATTTTATAATGGGTTATAAGCCTGACGGCAACGGCTTTAGTTTGGAAAAAGGAATTTTCTACGATTTCTGTATTAAAGCTAAGGAAGACCCTGACAATGATTATTTCTTTATCATCGATGAAATCAACCGTGGTAATATGAGCAAAATCTTCGGTGAGCTTCTTATGCTTATTGAAAACGATTATAGAGGTATGGAAATCACACTCGCTTATGACAAAAAGCCGTTCAGTGTTCCTAAAAACCTTTATATTATCGGTATGATGAATACTGCCGACAGAAGTCTTGCAATGATTGACTATGCATTGAGAAGACGTTTCAGCTTTGTTGAAATGACACCGGGATTTGATTCCGAAGGATTTGAAACATACCAAAGCACCATTAACAATCATAACTTTGGCAAACTGATTGGCAGAATAAAAGCACTCAATGCTGATATTGAAAACGATGCTTCTTTAGGCAAAGGTTTCTGTATAGGTCACAGTTATTTCTGTAACCTTGATGCAGATTGTTCTGATACAGTTTTAAAAGAAATTGTTGAATATGATATTGTTCCTATGTTAGAAGAATATTGGTTCGATGATGAAGCTAATGCCAAAAATTGGAGTAAAGATTTGAGTGATGTATTCAATGGCTAATTCAAACGTTTTAATCAGGAATATTTATCATATGCTCGCTTATGCTTTCAGAGTCTTGAAGCAATCTAATTACAGTCAGGTTGCAACAGAAGATTTTGAAAATATACATAATCTGTTGGCTGCTATACTGTCAAAGGGTGTTTCGCAACAGTTAAAGCAAGGCTTGTACAGGGAGTATGTTGATAAATACGATGACCTTACTGTTCTTCGTGGAAAACTGAATATTCAAGGTACAATTAAAAACCGTGTTCAGAATAAACAAAGACTTTCTTGTGAGTTTGATGAATTGTCGGAAGACAATATCTTCAATCAGATTCTTAAACTTACTGCAACTATACTTATTAAAAATCATAATGTGGAGCCTGAATATAAATCTGAACTCAAAAAGTCATTATTGTATCTTGGTAATGTCAGCGATATTTCAGTTTCGGCAATAAAATGGTCAACATTAAGATTTCAGCGTAACAATCAAAGCTACAAAATGCTGATGAATATCTGCTATCTCGTCATAGACGGTTTATTGTTCTCTACTCAAAATGGAGAATACAACATGGCAACTTTCATCGATGACCAGCATATGCACAGTCTTTATGAAAGTTTTATTAGGGAATATTATCGCTATCATTACGGTAATGAGGTTAGTGTTTCTGCCTCGTTTGTTGATTGGGATGTACCTGAAGGCTCCGAGGGTATAGAACTGTTGCCTAAAATGAAAACTGACATAACCTTGCAGAAAGGTGAAAAGACTTTGATAATTGATGCCAAGTATTATAGTCACACTATGCAGCATCACTTTGATTCAAATACTTTTCACTCGGCAAATATGTATCAGATTTTTACCTATGTCAAGAATTTTGATAAGGAACAGACTGGCAATGTTTCAGGTATGCTTCTTTATGCTCGCACCAATGAAGCTATACAACCTGATAATGATTATGTTATCGGTGGCAATAAAATCAGCGTAAAAACGCTTGATTTGAATTGTGATTTTAATGTTATCAGAGGTCAGCTTGATGCCATAATAAATCAAGTTTTCATATTATAATTACAAAATGTTTTGAGGTGTTGAAATGGAAGAAATTTTTGAATATAAAGGATATAATTTTAAGGCGATAAAATCAATCAATAAACAACGCCCATATAGAGTACGCTGTATTGAGACCAACACAGAAAACGACAGTGTTCTTAGTTATATTGATGCAGCAAGTTTATTGATTACACCTATTATAAGTGCTAAAGAAAAATTGCTATCAGACAGTAAAAATGCTGAATACGTACACAATGTTTTTGAGAAATTATTAATAGGTAAAACTCAATCAGAAAGTGACGAGCTTGTTAAAAATGAAATAGTCTACCGCAACTTAATCAATGGCAAAATCACCCGTTTGACAGATACTGAAAGATTTCCTGAGTATATTATTTATTGTACAGAATATTTTAGAGTTAGGGTTATTTTTCAAAGTCGTATTCCTAGAAAAGCAATCAAAATTGAAGTTGAAGATATACAATAAAAATGGGCTGTTGCTTTCGCAACAGCCTCGACTTTTAATTAAATACTATTTCTTTTTCAACAATTTCTCTTGCCCTTGCTTCAATATTCTGCATACGGCATACCCACTCAAGCTGATTTTCTTCTTTTAACTTTTCAGTTATACTTTCGTTTTCTTTCATCTGATCAATGAGAGTATCAAACATATCCCTTGCCTGATTTTCCACCTTAGCACAGTGCTGATAAAGTTTACCTTCGGCGAGCAGAGTTGTAAAAAGCACTTTCTTGTGTTTGAGAAGATAATCCTTGTAAAGCATACCCCACTTGCCAAGAGTTACCCTTGCTTCTTCGGTCGGTATTGTAAGGTTAGGTATGTTAAAATCTCCAACCTGTCTATATTGAATATTTGTATTATTTTTCATAGTCATATTCATCCTTTCGTATTTCTGATAAAAGTGTCGTATATAAATTTTGCCCCGAGTCTGAAGCCTGATATAAAACTATCTGCATTACCCATAGTTGAAAACTCGGTATAAGCACTTACATAACTGAGAAACAATTCTTTTTCTTCATCGGTTAGTTTTGCAGTAAGTTGTTCTTCTTTTTCCGCAAGGCGACTCAATTTATTTTTGAGTTTAGGTGTTAATTCAGAATTGACCTCTTGTGGCTCAATGTTGCCGTAGTATAATTCTTCAATAAAATTTGACATATCGTTTCCTCGCAATCTGTATTTGATTTGTTGAAGAAACTACAAAATCCTCTGATACAAGCAAGAATATGCGTCTGACTGTCGGTTAATTGATATTAAAAATTGAATCCGTTATCAACACTCGTACCAGCAAAAAGAGCCTTGTCTTTTGACAAGGCTCTTTTTGCAACTAAATCCACCCTTGCGGGTGGGTGAAATATTGCTATGTAATGTGAAATTCTCGCTACGTTCGGGTGAAATCGCTGCGGCGGTGAGCGTAAGCGAACGATTTCACTAAAATTACCATCAAGATAGACTCGAACGATCGAAAAAATAGTAAATGGGTTATATATTGAAAGAGAAAATTGATATTCAATAAAGATTGTGTTGCGTTATATAATGTGTTAAAATGAAAAAGAAGAAGGTGTTTACATGAGTATTCGTTTTAAAAGATTAATGGCTTTTGCGATAGACTGGACTATTACCTTGTTTCCATTCATAGTTATATTTTCTTTTCTAACAGCTTTTTTGCGACAACAGTCCGAAATAAATACTTTAATCGCACTTTTACTTTTTTTAATAGTTATCTTTGCCTTTGTTGCATTTATATTAAGAGATGTTATTTTTAAAGGTCGTAGTTTAGGAAAACGAATTTTCGGTTTGTATATTTATGAAAAAAGTTCCTTAAAACAAGCAAGTGTAAAACAATGTTTTTTTCGAAATATATTTTTCTTTTTATACATTATTGATGGCATAATATTGCTTGCTACAGGACAAACAATAGGAGACCGAGCAGCCGGTACGTTGGTAACATCCAAACAAGGCATGGAATCGTACAATAAAGATATACAAGCCGATTCAACAATGTATAATCCGCCTGTTTCAAATAAGAGAAAAATAAAAAGGGCAATAGAAGTATTTACATTAATTGTCGGGTGTTTAATTATTTTTATGGGACTAATTCAGATTGCTTTAAATACTCGAAAGAATACAGATGAATACAAAATTGCTTATAGTTATTTTATCGAAAGTCATGCTTTTGAAGAACTGAATGTTGAAGAAGCAAAAATTCGTTTTAATCAATATTCTTGGCATACATATACAACAGAAAAAGAGCATTCAGCTATTCAAACTGTTGAAATAGGATTTATGGTGAATTTCAAATCTTTTGAAGTTGTGTGTCACAAAGAAAATGATAAATGGCAAGTATGTAAAGAATGCACTCTTTTTGAGTAAAACATTCCGCTTCAAGTGGCATCTGAATTGTTCGTAACAGCTCCAAAATCCTCAAAAATTGTTAGGATAATTATATACTATTTCTTACAAGCCGGGTTGTGGCTTACAAAAAATCGTCAGAGGGGGAATAGGCTTGAAATATTCAGAATTAAATACTATGCTTATGGAACACTTTGGCGACCTTGAAAAACTTTGCAACCAGATTTATGGTGAACATCATGGTGTTACTCTTTATATTGATGAAATGGATTCTTTGTATTCAAAGGGTGTAGAGTTAGTTACTGATTGGAAATATTATTTAAAGAGTCTGAAAAGAGTTAGACACAAACGCAATAAACTTTCTCACGGTGAAGTTTTGTTTCAGGAGTCATTTGTGGACGAAGAAGATATTGATTTTTTAGTTGATTTCAGGGCAAGCATTATGAGTCGGACCGACCCACTTTCTTTGTATCGTGAATATACGAAGTCTAAAAAACGTATCCCGGATGTAAAAGAAATAAATTTGATTAGCGAAACAACGAGCATGGAAAATGACATGAATAAAAGAGATGAAACCACTTCACACGGGTGTGCTAACGCTATTTTGCTGATTTTGGCTCTGCTCACAGCAGGGTTTGCTGTGTATTATTTTTTTATTGCAGCTTAACAGAAATAACCTTAACTCCTCGTTCATAAAACGGGGAGTTTTACTTTTATATTTACTTTGGTTTTTGATTTCAAAGCCAAGAAAGCAAGCAAAATCTTGTTTTAGAGGTCGTTTTGTGATATAATAATATAATTATAATATGATGTATTGAAACATAAAAGTGTTTAAAGGTTGGTGAGAAAACTTGAAAGAATTATGGGAGAAAATTCGTGAAGCGCTGATTTCGGCATTGCCGATTACCCTGCTCGTTTATCTTGTTGCGCTTCTGCCCGGTTTTTATCTTAATCGTACAGAGCTGATAACTTTTACCGTGGGAGCGATACTGTTGGTTTTAGGTATCGGCTTTTTTAATCTGGGTGCGGACATTGCTATGACACCTATGGGAACACAGGTTGGTGCAGGTCTTTCAAGACAGAAATCAATCGGCTTGCTGTTGGCGGTGAGCTTTGTGTTAGGCTTGCTGATTACTGTTGCGGAGCCTGACTTGCAGGTGCTTGCAAATCAGGTAAGCTCGGTTATGAACGGAAAGCTGCTGATATATACCGTAGGATTTGGCGTCGGAGCCTTTCTGGTTATTGCTATTTTGCGAATTATTTTCAAGCGCCGACTTTCAAAAATACTAATGCTTTTTTATATGCTTTTGTTTGCGTTGGCATTAATACTGTCGATTAACGATAATATCGACCTGTTGCCCATGGCGTTTGACTCAGGCGGTGTTACCACAGGTCCTATTACAGTTCCGTTTATTATGGCACTCGGTGTAGGTATATCCAATGTTCTCGGTAACCGCCGCAGTCAGGAAAACAGCTTCGGTCTTGTAGCTCTTTGTTCAATCGGTCCGATTCTTGCGGTGCTTGTGCTTGGAATATTTGCACGCAACGACCTGAAATACACCGTGAATTACGGTGCTACGGAACAGGATATACTTGGAGCATATCTTGAAAATGCAATTCATACCGCCAAGGAAGTAGGTGCCGCCCTCGGGTTGATTGTTGTATTCTTCCTGATTTGCCAGATTTTCTTGTTAAAGCTTAAAGCCAGACAATTGTTGAGAATAGGTGTCGGCGTTGTCTTTACTTATATCGGTCTGGTTATCTTTTTGACGGGTGTTAATGTAGGCTATATGCCAATCGGATATAAAATGGGTATGCAGCTGTCTTCCGTGCATCCTGCACTGTTGGTAGGTATCGGACTTCTGATAGGTATTATGGTTGTTATGGCAGAGCCCGCAGTTCACGTGCTGAATGCCCAGGTTGAAGATGTTACCGGCGGATATATCAGTAAAAAATCAATGATTTTCGGTCTGTGTACCGGTGTCGGCGTTGCAATTGCATTGAGCATGATACGAATTATATTCGATTTCTCGTTGGTATACTATATAATTCCCGGATACTTTATTTCGTTGGCGCTGTCACTTTTTGTTCCGCCTGTGTATACTGCCATTGCGTTTGACTCGGGTGGCGTGGCAAGCGGACCGATGACATCAGGCTTTATTCTGCCGTTCACCATTGGTGTGTGCGTTTCTCTGCAGGGAGAAAATGCGGTACTTCGTGACGGATTCGGCGTGGTGGCGATGGTTGCTATGGCACCGCTTATTACTATTCAGCTGTTGGGCTTCAAAGCGATTGTAACAAACAACATCAAAGAAAAGCGTGCGATGAAGCGAATTCTGAAGGCTGATGATGAGCATATCATCAATTTTATGTAAGGAGACAGATTATGGCTAACACAATAAATGAATCAGCTATAAAGAAATTAAAGCTGCTGATTACCGTAGTGGACCATTCAAAAGCGGAATTTTATCTGGATATTCTCAGCCAGTTTGAAGTGAATTTTCAGATGGTCACGGGCGGAAAGGGTACGGCACAATCCGAAATTCTGGAGATGCTCGGACTTAATATACACAAGGCGGTAATTATGAGCGTAGTCCGTGAGGATATGGTGAGCCCGATTATCAAGTGCTTGGAAGAAAAATTTGAGAAAATCCGAAACGGCAAAGGTATTGCGTTTGCGGTACCGTTGTCGAGCGTTATCGGAGTGAATATGTATCAGTTCCTGAGCAATAACAAACAAGGCATGGAGGAGTAATTATGACTACAAATAATCATGAAGTGATTTTTGCCGTCGTCAATGCAGGTTATGCTGAAGATGCTATGGATGTGGCTCGTCAGCACGGCGCACCGGGCGGAACTATCATCAGCGGCCGTGGTATATCAAGCGAAAAAGAATCTGCATTTTTCGGCATTGCAATTCACGCAGAAAAAGAGATATTGATGCTTGTGGTGGAAAAGGATATACGTGATAATGTGCTTCATGCGCTGTACAAGCAGATGGGTATGCAGCAGAAGGCACAGGGCATCTTTTTCTGTCTGCCTGTAACAGAAGTGGCAGGACTTTCTGACCCAAACGACCAGAATGTGTAAAAGACTTGCAAAATCCCCGGTCGCATTGAACGGGGATTATTTATTTGAATAATACTTGAAACTTTGATAAAAAAAGTATATGCTATTTTTATCAAAGCAAGGAGTGTGTGCCATGACACAGGAGCAGTTTTTTGAAAATGCAAAATGGGTGGGTGCTGAAAGCCGTACCGCCAAAGGTTTTTCTGTTTTAAGAGGTTATTTTACTATTGATACAGCTACGAAAGCCACGCTTAATGTTCTTGGACTTGGATTTTTCAAGTGCTATATTAACGGGGTATGCATCAATCCCGACACATTTTTGCCGCTTTCTTCGGATTTTGAGGACACTTGCGACCCTATTGACGAGGTCATTTCAACCCACAGAGTGTATGTTCCGCAGTTTGACATAACTGATTTTGTCAAAACGGGCAAGAACAGCATTGCAATCCATTACGGCGGTGGTTGGTACACCCACAGAAACCGCACGTTTGGCTTGCCGAAGGCGATTTATTGCGTAACTGTTGAAGCCGAGGACGTTATCCAGCACTTTGTGTCTGACGAAAATTGCCGTGTGGGCGCAAGCTACGTCTGCGACTACGATTTCACAAGAAACGAGCATCATAATTTTGCTGACGGCTGTGATTGCTTTGATGCTGATTTTGATGACTCTGCGTGGGAAAATGCAGTTCTGACAGAGTCACTCCGGACCGAATACTGTACTACGGACTGCCCGTGGGACACTCTTATCACACAGCTTCCCGTGAAGATTATCAAGCAAAACACAGACTTGGTTGTATATGATTGCGGCGAAAACACAACAGGCTATCCTGTTCTTAAAATCAGCGCAGAAAAGGGCGAAACCGTCTGTGTCAACTTTGCCGAAGAGGCTTTGCCCGACGGAAGTTTAGACCCGACACACATTCATTCACAGCAGTTTACCGTTGTGTCGGACGGTGAAATCCGCCTTGTTCAGCCAGAATTTACCTGGTTTGGTTTCAGATATTTTGAGGTTATCGGCAAAGCCGAGCCCGAGTGTGTCAAGGTTATTTATGCCGACGTGCCTGTTTCTTCAACCTTTGAGTGCGACAACGAAACACTTAACTGGATTTACAAAACTTTTATGCACACAATGCTCTGCAATATGCACACGGGACATCCGTCCGACTGCCCGCATCTTGAAAGAAGAGGCTACACGGGTGACGGTCAGCTTACCTGCAATGCGGTGCTGACAACTCTCCATGCAAAAGCCTTTTATGAAAAATGGATGCAGGACATCGCCGACAGTCAGGACGTTTTGAGCGGTCATATTCAGTACACCGCACCTTATATCCGTAGCGGTGGCGGTCCCGGCGGTTGGGGTTGTGCCATTGTCGAGGTGCCGTATCAGCTTTACAAGCATTACGGCGACAAGGCTGTGCTTGAAAAATATTACGGAAATATGCGCCGTTACATTGATTACCTCGAGGCACACTCGGAGTACGGTGTGGTTACAAGCGATAAAAAAGGCGAGTGGTGTCTTGGTGACTGGTGCGGTCCGAATATTCTTTACCCCGATAGGGACATAACATCCCACAACCAGCAGGTAGTTCTTCCTGCGCCTATGGTGAATACATATTTTATGGTTAAATCCTTAAAGCAGATGTGCGAAATTGCCGCTATCATCGGCAGGGAAGATGACATTGCCGAATACGAGGAGAAAATCAATTACCGCAAGGGCGCTATAACTGCCGCTTATTTCAACACCTTTGACGACAATTTTGTTATGAATGTTCAGGGTGCAAACTCGTTTGCGGTTGATATCGGTCTCGGTAATGAAAAGACATATCAGAATATGGTCAGCTATTACGAAAAGCTCGGGCACTACGATACTGGAATTTTTGCCACGGATATTGTTACACGCTTGCTGTTTGAAAAGGGAGACGGTGAGCTGGCGGTCAGACTTCTTACAAACAACGGTGACCAGGGCTTTGAGCATTGGCGCAGAAACGGCGCAACCACTTTCCACGAGTATTGGGACAGCAACCGCAGCCGCTCACACTCTCACCCGATGTTCGGTGCACCCGTGGCTTACCTGTTTGAGTATCTTTTGGGTATTAAGCAAGCACAGAACACGGCGGGTTACACCTCGCTTGTGATTGCACCGCAGGCGGTGGATTGCTTTGGCAGAATGAGCGGAAGCATTACAACACCGAACGGAATTGTTGCTGTTAGCTATGAAAACAAAAACGGAACTGTAAGCTTCAAGGTTACAATTCCGCAGAACACAAAAGCAGTATTCAACTATGCAGGCAAGGAGTTTGAACTCTCAGAGGGTGAAAACGAATTTGAATTAACCAAATAAAACAATCAGCACCTGTTACCTTTAACGGTTTTAGGTGCTGTTTTTATCTAATTTAATTATGTCACTTATGTCACAATCAAGTGCAATACAAATTCTTTCAAGCACATAACTGTCGTATCGCTTTACTCTGTTTTTATAATAATTATCAATAATCTGATACTGTATTCCCGTGCGCTTTGCAAGCTCATATCGGCTTATATTAAATCGTTGTAATGCTTCGTCAAGACAGATGCGAATCATATTCTTTCACCTCTTGACAATATTTTAATAAATATATATTCTCTTGACAATTTACTTAATTGGATATATACTTATATAAAGATATAAAAGAGGTGTTTAGATTGGGTACTTTTTTGATTGTTTTAGGTGTTTCGTGTTTGTATTTCTTTTTGACCACTGCGGTTTGGCTTTATATTCCATTGGGTATTGGTTTTATAGCTTGGGGAGTGCATAAAAATAAAGAAAAAAAGAGGAAAAAAACTGTCTATACAAACACCGAGGGCAGTGGTTGTAATATGGTTCATGGTATGTCTTATATCGGTGTATACGATGACGACGGTAATTTCATCAATGTAGAAAGCGGCGGTTTCACACAAGGCTTGGACGGTAGATATCGAGATAATTACGGTCATACCGTTGAACGAGACAGCGACGGTGAATATCGTTTACTTTGATTTCTTTATATATAATTGATTTAATACAAAAATCCACCCCGAGAACAGTTTGTGCTGTCCTCGGGGTGGTGCTGTTTCTGTTATCTCTTAAAGCTCACGTCGCAGAAATCGCCGACGATAAAGCGCAAGCCTTTTCGTGCAACGGAAAAGCCGTTTGCTTCAATGTTTTCAAGCTTTACCTGCACGGTGTTTGTGTCGCTGTCGGTACCCGCAATTTTGGAGCGCATATATGATGAATAGGTGATGTTTTTAAATTCGATGTTCTTTATCTCAAAGCCTTCTGCTTCTTCGTCATAGACCTTGACGAGAATTGCTCTGCCTTCGTCACGGAAAATCTCAATGTTTTCAAACCGAACCCCGTCAATACTGCCCAGACATTGTTCGGCAACAACTACCAGTGAGCCTATGCGGTCGTTGTCCCACACACCGTCACGGTAAATAACGGCACAGTCACGGAAAGTGATGTCTGAAATCTTTTTGCAAACCTCACCTGTAACACCGAAGCATCGGGCATAGCCACCCCACGCAACACAGTTTGTAAAGGTAATGTTTTCGGTATCCATTGTGCCGCCGAGTGCCTTGACCTCAAACTCATCGTCCGCCGTTCTTGCAAAGCAGTTGTTAATTGTTGCATTTTTGGTGTTGCATATTGCAAAAGCATCGCAGTTGCCCCTGTGTCCGAGGATGTCAACATCTTCAATGTTCACGTCTGTGCAACCGTAAGAAATAAACGACCATTCGGGAGAATTGATAATTTTAATATCGCTGATATCTATGTTGTTACAGCTTGTGAAAACAACACCACGACGTTCTCTTCTGTCAAGTCGGGTCATATCTATTACTCCTCGACCCGTAAGGATTATGTTGTTGCAGTTATAGAAATTCAAAAACGGATATCTTGTAAGACCTATGGCATTGTCACCGGGTGCGCTAGGCTCAAAATATTTATTTTCATCCTCGGCACAGTCAATGTCGTAAAGATGGTTTGCCATAACGTAGGCACCTTGGCGCAGGTAAATTACAAGATTATTCATACCGACAAGATTGACGTAGTCGTATTGATACACCCCTTTATCAAGAACCCAGACGTTATCCTCTCCGTATTCCTCTATGTATGCTGCAATCTCGGCATCTTCGTCAACCTTTTCACGCACAAAAAGGGTGTAGCCGTAATGCTGGTCTGCACCGTTAAAAAGGAAGGTGTAAATTCCCGTTTTGTTGATTGAAGCGGTGACAACGCCCTTTTTACATTCAGCCTCAACACCGAGCTTCTCCGGCAGAACGACAGCGTTTTTGAGCTTTACCGAACCGCTCGTCAGTTCAATATTGAAAGAAAAATCGCTGTCGGGGTCAACATATACCTCGGAAAACGAGTGAAGTGTGCCGGTGTCGTCCGAGCGAATAAAAACCATAGAGGCATAAACGGGGATATCTCTGTCACCGATTTTTGCAGTATAATACGGCGAAACAGTAATGCCGTTTATATCGTCATATCCGCCCGACTGCACATATTCGGCAAGCTCTGCACTTGCTCTGCCCGTGAACTCTGCTTCTGTGAGTCCCGCTTCTTCCAATGTTATAATCGCTTCTTTCGGATATTCAAGAAAAGAAATATCCAGTCCTGCCGTTTCCGGGTTTATTGTAACGGGAGAGAGGGAAGAAAGAAAAACGGAAATAACAGTAAATATGGTTGAAAAGAATTTTATAAAGCCTTGCATCGTATCTGCCTCCCGATTGTTTTTGTCATTATAGCAGAAAAATTGCAATCAAGCAAATATTCTTAATTTTGAGAAAAAATAACTTTAAACTTAACCGAAAAATTTTTAAAATAATTCTCACTCTTATTGAAAATAGCCAATGACAAATCAATTTCTTTGTGCTATACTAACAGCCGCAAAGGAGATGTATTTTTATGCAAGCTTTGATGAGTTTGTCTGTTTGTCTTTTTGTCGGACTTATGCTTTCACGTCTGGCAAAGCTGGTTAAATTGCCTGCCGTTACGGCTTACCTTGTTGCAGGTATTCTTGTCGGTCCTTATGTGCTCGGTGCATTGAATGTTCCGGGGCTTGGCTTCACAAGTATGGCAGACATTAAAACTTATGAGATAATTCCTGATGTTGCTCTGGGCTTCATCGCTTTTTCAATCGGTAACGAGTTCCGTCTTGCCCAGCTCAAAAAAACGGGCAAGCAGGCTACGGTTATCGGCATTGTGCAGGCGTGCTTTGCAACACTTGTTGTTGATGCCGCACTCATCGGTCTTCACTTCCTCATTCCCGACAAGCTTCCGCTTCCGTCGGCTATCGTACTCGGTGCTGTTGCTTCGGCTACTGCACCTGCGGCAACGCTTATGGTTGTCAAGCAGTACAAGTCAAAGGGTCCCTTGACGGATATTCTTCTTCCGATAGTTGCTCTTGACGATGCGGTCGGTCTTGTTCTCTTTGCAGTTTCTTTCGGCGTTGCAAAGGCACTCATTCACGGTGAGGTGGACGTTATCTCCGTTGTGCTTGAGCCGATTTTAGAGGTTGTGCTTTCGCTTGTTCTGGGCGCTGTTATGGGTGCTCTTTTCACATTTTTTGAAAAGTTTTTCCACTCCCGTTCAAAGCGTCTTGCAATGTCGGTTACATTCGTTTTCCTTACGGTTGCACTCTCAATGATTGAGTTTGACATCGGCAGTGTACACGTTGCATTTTCATCACTTCTCGTTTGTATGATGCTCGGCACGGTGTTCTGCAATATGTGCGACTTTTCCGAGGAGCTTATGGACAGAGTTGACCGTTGGACCGCTCCGCTTTTCATTCTTTTCTTTGTTATCAGCGGTGCAGAGCTTGAGCTTGCGACGTTCAAGGATATCATAGTTGTTGGCATCGGTGTTGCGTACATAGTTTTCCGTTCGCTCGGTAAATATTTCGGTGCACGCTTCAGCGCAAAGGCAGTTAAGTGTGACGACCACATTGTCAAATATCTCGGCATCACCCTTTTGCCGCAGGCAGGTGTTGCTCTCGGTATGGCAATCAAGGCAGAAACTCTCGGCGCAGAGGGTACGATTGTAACAAACATCATTCTTTTCTCCGTTCTCATTTACGAGCTTATCGGCCCGTTCTTCACAAAAGTTGCTCTTACAAAGGCAGGCGAAATCAAGCCTGACGGTGCAGTCAGCGCAAGACGTCCCGATGTTATTGAGCCTGAACTCAGAAAAAATATGCAGAAATAAAGTGACAACCGAGGTTTACGTAACTTTTTTGTTATGTAAACTTCGGTTGATTGAATTTAGAGATAAAGTGTTGTATTATAATTGTCGAAAGGGTGATAAAATGGGGTTCAAAAAGATTTTTTATTTTGCACTTCTTGCGATTGCACCATATCTCGGCGTGGCGGCAATGTATTTTTTATCAGAGGAAAAAATATTGATATTGGTTTTGCTTATCTTGCTTGAAATTTTAACGTTTGCATTAACTCTTATCTGCGTTTATAAAAGTCAGAAAAACAAATGGGATGCTTATAGCCTGATGAGAGCGGTAATGATAGTGAAATTGATACATATTCCGGCGTACATTATGAATTTTGTTTTTGCTGCAATGTGTTTTATGATGCTGTTCACAATTCCTGCAGCTCTTATTTATTTTATCACGGATTGTATTGCGCTTGTGATGAGCGGTCTTGTTGTAACGTCTGCCGTGCTTCGTGCGATGAACGAAAAACCGAGGGTGTTTAACAAGTATATCTGGGTCATCCCATTGCAGTATATTTTCTGTGTAGATGTGTTTGCGACGGCTTTTATTTATAAAAAACTGAAGACGGAACAACTGAATAAGGTTATAAATCTCGATTAACTTCGGGATTTTCTTTTTTGAATAAGGCTTCACATTGTATGTGAGCTGTGATATAATACTTTGATATTATTTGTAGAAGGTGGGGTTTTGGTGTCAAGAAACGATGTTTATGCCGAAAGGCTTTCAAAACTGATTCAGGCTGAAACCATTTCAACATTTAACCAAACGGACAAAACTAAATTTTATGCTTTTCACGACTTGCTTCGTCAGATGTTTCCCTCTCTTTTTGCTGTCTGCACCTTTGAGGATTTCGACGGTAGCTTCCTGATGCGCTGGCAGGGCAGAGGAAAAGGCGAGCCGATAATGCTTATGAATCACCACGATGTTGTTGAAGCATCGGGCGAGTGGAAATATCCGCCTTTTTCGGGCGAGATTGCAGAGGGTAAGGTCTGGGGCAGAGGCACGCTTGACACAAAAGGCGGTCTGTGGGCTATGCTTCAGGCGGCTGACGAGCTGGCGTCAGAGGGCTTTGTTCCCGAGCGTGATGTTTATTTTGAATCTGCCTGCACAGAGGAATGTGACGGCTCGGGTGCTGATAACATTTCAAAAATTCTCCTTGAACGTGGCATCCGGTTTTATATGGTGCTTGACGAGGGCGGTATGATTTTGCACGAGCCTATCGGCGGCGCAAAGGGTACTTATGCAATGATTGGTGTTGGCGAAAAAGGCTGTGCTGACCTAAAATTTATCGCACGTTCTTCGGGCGGTCACGCTTCAACTCCGGGCAAAAACACTCCGCTTGTGCGCCTCGGCAGGTTTATGGCAGAGGTCGAAAAGGGAAAGCTTTTTAAAGCAGAAATTTCAGATACGGTTGCCAAAACCTTTTCATCGGTTGCCGAGAGTATGGACGGTGCGTTAAAGGTTGTGCTTGCGAACTCAAAGCTTTTTGCACCCGTTCTCAAAAAGGCGATGCCCTTTGTTTCGGCGGCAGGTAACGCAATGCTTAAAACTACCGTTGCTTTCACAATGGCTTCGGGCTCAGAGGGCACTAACGTTTTGCCCCAGGAGGCCTGGGTTGTCGGAAATATGCGCTTTTCACCGCACCAGGGCGGAAAGTCCAGCATTGAAGAGATTACAAGGCTTGCTGAAAAGTTTGATATAGAAACCGTTATTCTTGACCCGGGAATGGACTCGTCCGTAACGGATTACCGTGGCGAGCAGTTCAGGCTCATTGAAAAAGCGGTTGCGAATGTTTTTGAAGATGTCAGAACTGCACCGTGGATAATGACGGGCGCAAGCGATTGCAGATATATGTGCCGTGTGAGCGATAACTGTATTCGTTTTGCTCCTTTCCCAATGTCGGACGAGCAGGTGGAAAGCATACACGGACTTAATGAAAATGTTGACGTTTCGTCACTTGCACCTGCGGTTGATTTTTATAAATACATAATCAAGGAGGCGTAAATATGAGCAAAAAAGAGAAAAACGGACTTAACATAAGCGTCAAGTCCTTTATAACCGCTATTGTTGTTATTTTTGTTCTTATGGTCGCATCGTATCTTTTAACACTCTTCATTCCGAGCGGTGAATATGTCCGCTTTTTGGATTCCAACGGAAATATGCTGATTGATGTAAACGGTGACTATTACAATGTTGAGGGCGGAATTCCGCTGTGGAAATGGGCACTTTCTCCCATTCTCGTTCTCGGCGCATCGGGGAGCGGCACGCTGTTTGCCGTTATCGTTTTCCTGCTTGTTATCGGCGGTGTTTTCAATGCCCTTGACAAGTCGGGACTTATGAAATATATGCTCGACCGAATGGTTAAACGCTTCGGTGCCGTGCGTTACCGTCTTATGGCGGTTGTAACCCTTTTCTTCATGGCAATGGGTGCAATGATAGGCTCGTTTGAAGAGGTTGTTCCTCTTGTGCCGATTGTTGTTGCACTTGCAATCAACCTCGGTTGGGACTCGCTGACAGGTGTAGGAATGAGCCTTCTTGCCGTGGGTTGCGGTTTTGCTTCGGGTGTTTGCAATCCGTTCACGGTCGGCGTCGCACAGCAGCTTGCAGGACTTCCGATGTTTTCGGGTGCGTGGCTTCGAGTTCTTGCATTTGTTCTCATTTACGCTTTGCTTATGGCTTTTTTGTATTTATATGCAAAGAAAATTGAAAAGCCGATTTCCGCAAGCGGCGAGATGACTTTATTTGCAACCGACAAGAAGATGGACAAGGGTCTTATCTGCTTTGTTTCAATCCTCGGCGCAGGCATTCTCACAATTCTTTGCTCGGGATTTATCCCTGCTTTGCAGGACTACACAATGATTATTGTTGCCGTGATGTTCCTTGCGGCAGGCATTGTGTCAACTCTTGTTTCGGGAATGAAAGGCAAGGAGCTTGCAAAAACCTCGTGGAACGGTGTTACAAGCATCTTCCCTGCGGTTATTATGATTTTGATGGCATCGTCAATCAAGTACACTCTTGAAGAGGCAAAGGTGCTTGACACAATTCTTCACGAGGCAGTCGGACTTGCAGAGCATATGCCGACCTGGTCAGTAATTCTGTTTATTTATCTCATTGTTCTTGTAATGAATTTCTTTATCCCGTCAGGCTCGGCAAAGGCATTTATGCTCATTCCGCTGATTGTACCGATGGCGCAGATTTTCGGACTTTCTGCCCAGCTTTGCGTTGTGGCTTTTGCCTTCGGCGACGGCTTCTCAAATGTGTTTTACCCCACAAACCCCGCCTTGCTCATAAGCCTCGGTCTGGCAGATGTAAGCTACAGCAAGTGGTTCAAATTCAGTTGGAAGTTCCAGATACTTAACCTTGTGCTTACAAGTGCGGTACTCCTCTTCGGACTTGTGGTTGGATATTAAACTTTATATCAAAGAGGTAATTTAAATGTCATCTTTTTTTAACACTATGCCCTTCGGAATGTTTGTATTGGCTATGCTTTGCATTATGGCTGTATCTGTATACGAGATAATTAAAATAAAAAATGATGAAACAAAAGCACATAACAAATATGTTATGTATGCACTTTTAATTCTTTCTCCTATCCTGATACTCAAACGATACATGTCAGAAAATCCCTTGGGCGATGTATTTGAAACAATAATCAACATATTGCTCGCTTTGGGAACTGTTATATTTTTCGTTTCCTTGTTTTATGCTTGGAAAAAGTCAAGAAAATTTGTTGATTCAGCCACAGCCAATCAGCAAAAAAGTACACTGTTGACAATCGGCGTAATAATGGCTGTTCTGGTAGTTTTCATCTTGTTTGTTTATCATTTCTTATAAGATAAATTGATGGTTATGAATAATTTTGGGCAGGGAATATCCCTGCCCTGTTTTTTTATAAATTTTAATTTGTCGGGCTAACGGTTGCTTCGCAACCTACACCTCATCAGTCACTTCGTGACAGCTTCCCCTCAAGGGGAAGCCTTGATTTACCGCAATCTTGATAGCCTTCCCCTCGAGGGGAAGGTGCCGAGGAACGAGGCGGATGAGGTGGAAGAAAATAAACAAATCTGCAAATATCCAACTAATCGAACAAATAAACCTTATTTTATCGGGTTGTTGCAAATGTATTCACATAAAGAATTGTAATCAATACCGACGGCTGCTGCTTCTTGTGGCAACAGGCTTGTTGGCGTCATTCCGGGGAGGGCGTTTGCCTCTAAACAATACGGCTTATTGGTATTTGCTTCTATGATGAAATCAATACGTGAATAATATCCTAATCTTAAGATTTTGTGTATTTTTAAAGCTTCGTTTTTAATGTGTTCTGTAAGCTCTTTATCAATTGCCGCAGGACAAATTTCGTCAGCAAAACCTTTTTGATATTTATTCTGATAGTCATAAAAACCACTTTTGGGGACTATTTCAATGATCGGCAGAGCTTTGTCTCCAAGAATGCCAACCGATATTTCTCGTCCGACAATACATTGTTCAATTAAAACTTTATCCTCATAAGAAAAAGCCTTTTCAAGTGCGGCACTAAATTCTTCACTGCAATTAACTATCGACACACCAACACTTGACCCGTTACTGCATGGCTTAATAACACAGGGGAAATGTACGTCAGTTGGAATTTCGGATTTTCCTTTTTCAAGAGCAAATCCGCTTGGAGTAAGAATATTGTTTGCTTTAAACAATTCTTTGGATACATCTTTTTCCATAGCTAAAAGGCAACCAATGTAGCTGCTTCCGGTATACGGTATATTGTTTATGTCTAGTATTGCTTGAAGTTTGCCGTTTTCTCCAATAGAACCGTGCAAAGCAAGAAAAACGACATCAGCTTTTTTGCATAAACATAATACGCTATCTTCAATTAAACTGTCTATGCCTGTTGTTTTCTTTAAATCATCTAAATCAGGTTCTTTTTCGGGAAAGGAGTAACTGTATGTGGGTTCACTACGATATTGCGGTGGGAAATCTTTGTTTTGTGTACCTAAAAATAAGTCAAGCATCATTACTTCGTGACCGTTCTCAATTAAAGCATTGGCAACTAAAACACCTGAAGAAAATGATACATTACGTTCTGTGCTATATCCGCCTGATAAAACAATAATTTTCATACTGATTATCCTTTCTGTTGAAAATTTATCTACGGAAATTCTACTATATTTTTCTTTATTTATCAAGGCTTGTATTTTTATTGTGTTAAAAATAATACTGTGTTATAATTGTTTCAACAATCGCAATCGAAAGGGGAACGGAACATGACTTTTGAATATATGAACAAAAACGATTTTGGTTCTCTTTCACGTCAGATTTTTGATATTCTTGCCGACAATATGTCGGTAATCGCACCGACGGATAACAGCCGTGAGGAAGATTTTGAGTGTTGGGTTTCCGCTGTCGGTGACGGACTTTGCCGTGATGCACGGCAGATAATTCTGATAAAAAACAGCAAGGAAATAATTGGATATTTTCAATATTACACAACCGAAGACACACTTATGATGGAAGAAATTCAGCTTGTGTCGGAATGGCACGGCAAGGCAAATATTTTCAGAAATCTTTACGGGTTTTTGTTTAAAAATATTCTGAGAAATCTTAAATACGTTAAGGCTTATGCGAGCAAGCAAAACAAAAAATCAATTTCAATTCTTCAAAGGCTGGGTTTGAAAAACGTCGGTGAAAATAAAAACGGCAACAGTTACTTTTTTACAGGTGATTTTGCGGATTTATTAAATTGGTACAAAGGAGAATAACAATGACTTTTGAAATAAAAAACGGTGACTTTATAAAGGACGGCAAGCCGATAAAGCTTATCTCGGGTGCGGTGCATTATTTCCGCAATATGCCCGACACGTGGACGGATATTTTTAAGAAAATGCGTGCAATGGGTTGCAACTGTGTGGAGACCTACTGTGCGTGGAATATGCACGAGAAACAGCCCGAGGTTTACGACTTCACGGGTAATCTCGACATTGCAAGTTTTCTTAAAGCGGCGGCAGACGAGGGACTTATGGCAATTGTCCGTCCCGGCCCGTACATCTGCTCGGAGTGGGAGTTCGGCGGTCTGCCATGGTGGTTGCAGACAGACGAAAGCCTAGAAATCCGTTGTATGAATAAGGCTTATATCCGCCATTTTGACCGCTATCTTGACCGTATGTGCGACGAAATCCGACCGCTTCTTGTGACAAATGGCGGCAATGTGATTATGGTGCAATGCGAAAATGAATACGGCTACTACGGTGACGATAAGCAGTACCTTGAATATCTGCGTGACGGCTTTATCCGCCGTGGGATTGATGTTCCTCTCTTTACTTCGGACGGAACAAGCGAAGATGACCTGCTCGACGGCACGGTGGACGGTTGCCTTGCTACGCTCAACTTCGGCAGCAGGGTAGAGGAAAACTTCAAAGCGCACGACAAGCTTTTTCCCGATATGCCGAAAATGTGTATGGAGATGTGGAACGGCTGGTTTGACGCTTGGGGTGACGGCAAGCACCACACAACCTCTGCCGAGGACTACGCACAGGTCGTTGACGATATGCTGAAACGTGGCAGTCTTAATATGTATATGTTCATCGGCGGTACAAACTTCGGTTTTACCTCAGGTGCAAACCATTATGAAAAATTCGCCCCCGACGTTACAAGCTACGACTACGACGCAATGCTTTCCGAGTGCGGAGATGTGACACCGAAGTATTACGCCGTGCGAGAGGTTATCAAAAAGTATGTTGACGAGCCGTTGCCCGAGGTGCCTGCAAACCGAGAGAAAAAGGCTTACGGCAAGGTGACACTCACCGAGCGAGCAGGCTTTTTTGAAAGTCTTGAAAAGCTCTGTGCACCCATTCATTCGGACGTGCCGAAGTGTATGGAGATGTACGGCACGGGCTACGGTTACATAGCATATCAGACGGTGCTTAACAGAAATTATAATGATACCGAGCTTGAATTTGCCGAGCTTGGCGACAGAGCACAGGTGTATATTAACAAGGAATTGGTCGGCATCGTTTATGTGAATGACGACGAGCTTAAACTTAAATTTTCTGCAAAGAAAGGGGACACGCTCACGATTCTTTGCGAGAATATGGGCAGAGCAAATTTCGGCTCAAAGATGATGCGCAAAAAGGGAATTGCAGGCAGATGCTTGCTTGACAGCAGAATTCATTTCAACTGGAACGTTTATCCCTTGCCGATGGATAACCTTGAATGTCTCGGATTTTCGCAGGCAAAGCCGACAGAAAAGAGTGTGTTTTACAAGGGATATTTGCAGGTCGATGACCCGAAGGATACCTTCCTTAAAACCGACAATTTCACAAAGGGCTTTGTAACGGTCAACGGTTTCAATATCGGCAGATATTGGGAGATAGGCCCGCAGAAAACGCTTTATATCCCTGCCTCACTTCTGAAAAAAGGCGAAAACGAAATCATAGTTTTTGAATCCGACGGCATCAAAGGCGAACCCGAAATCGAGTTCTGTGCAGAGCCTGTGTTGGAGTGAGAAACTCATTTACCGTGTGCAAATAAAAGGATGGAGATTATGAAAAGAATTTTAACTGTATTGGCGATAGTAGCGCTGTTATTAACTTTTTTAAATATGTCTGTTTTTGCTCAACAAGATTTATCTGTTGCAACCTTTGCGGCTGAAAGCGAAGCTGGGTTTCTTCGTGCAGGCGGCGGAGGTGGCGGAGGCGGAGGCGGCTCCGGTGGCGGTGGTGGCGGTAGTTCCGGAACTCACGCTTCCGGTGGCTACGGCACGGGATACCGCACTGTTTTGGACGACATAATTTTTGGAATACTTTTTATTTTTTCACTTTTTGGAACGGCAATAATTTTTCGGTTTAAGCTTTCAAAGTATGCCATCAATACAAAACGCTTACTGAATCTTTTGCAAACGCAGGATAGTGCGTGGAAATATAAGGATATTCAAAAGCAGGTGCGTGAAACATATTTTATCGTTCAAAAATCATGGACAGCTTTGGATATGAAACCGGCTCAGGATTATATGTCAGATGCGTTGTATGAAAAATTTTGCACTAAACTTGATTGGATGAAATACCGTGAAGAAAGGAATGTTTTGAAACGCATAAAATTGTACGAGGCTGTACCTGTTTCTGTCTATGATGACAACGATGATTCACGTGATTATGTGTGGTTTTACATAAGCGGCAGTATGGTTGACTATATGATTGACACGACAACAAACTTAAAAATCAGCGGAACTACCGTGCCGGAAGTTTTTGGCGAGTATTGGCAATTTGTCAGAAAGAACAATGGGCGTTGGGTGCTGAACAAGATTTTACAGAAAGATGAGTCGGATCAGATAATTTTTACAGAGTAGTTTAAAAGGCGGTGTAGAAATGAAAATAATCAAATGTGCAAACTGTGTTATTGAGGTTGACATTGAAAAGACAAAAGAATACTACCGCAATTTTAAGGTATTGGATACACAGGGCAACAGAAACTATCAGAAATACTGTGAAACTATGAGCGCAGAAGAAAGAGATTTTTTCGATACCTTTGGTATTGACCCTGCTTGCTGTAATGTTGTTCATTTTGGAATTTCAAGAAAAAAGACCTTGTGCTGTGACGGTGAATATGTAATATGCGGAAGGTATCTTGAATATCCGCCGCACGAAGAGATGACTATTGAAGATTTTGTCGCAAACGGTCTTGAATTTGACACACCCGTGCCGACTGAATATGTAGGAGGATTTTGGTTCAGCTTTAAGGACAAAGAGGAAGATTGGGAAGCAGAAGACCCCGACGAGAGTTATGTAAAAATTCCTGAAGGATTTATAAAGTTTAGTTTTGAATATGAGCAGCTGCCGTGGCTACTGAAAGAAAAGTGCGAGAAAAAAGAATGGGAGCCGCCGCACTTTTGGGAACTTCACAAAAAGTTGAAAGAAAAAATGGAAGAAAAACGGAACCTTGAAAAATTGGCAGAGGAAACAGCTACGAAATTTGAAAAATCTTTTGCTGAAAATTCAATCAAAGCGGAGCGGCTGACGAAAAAAGAAACGGATAAATTCAAAAGAAGCTGGATTGAAGCTTTCTCACCTGCGGATGCAAATAAGAAAGAAATTAAAGCGAACTGTTATACAAGTAGGAAATACAGTACATATTTGTGGCATCTTTTCAGTTTCGGCTATGTGAGACCTGAAGAAGAGAAGGCGAGAGAACTGTATAACGAGCAGATAAAAGATACTTGTTATATTTTGGGTGGTTATGAAGATGTAGCATACAGATTAAACAACGCAGATAAGTTGAATGCGGATGTTGCAGACAGCTTTTACGATGTGGTTATAACGGCAACAGATTTTTCGTGGACTTATGCTAAAACTCACGAAGAGCATTTAGGTCCGTATTTTTATAAAAAGTAATTCCCCAAGGAGTAGATTTTTTTGTATTACGGAATGGTTATGGCGGCGGTCGTGATGTTTGGGTTGCAGTTTTTCTGCAACCAGCAGTACGAGCGTGAATGTAAAAGCGGACTTTCGTCCTCAATGATGTTTATTTTCGGCGGTGCGGTGGCTGGACTTGTTGTCCTGCTGGCGGTCAACGGCTTTAAGTGGGAGTTCACACCGTTCACCGTTTTTATGGCGTCACTTGCGGCTGTTGACGGTATGGTTTTCAGTCTCTGCAGTCTTAAGGCGTTGGGCAAAATCAACCTTTCGCTGTATTCGCTGTTTTCAATGCTCGGCGGTATGGTACTGCCGTTTTGTCTCGGCGTGTTATTTTTCGACGAGCAGTTCACCCTCGGCAAGGCAATTTGCCTTGTTGCAGTTATTGTTGCATTGAGCCTGAGTGTCGAACGTGGCACGGGCAAGGGCGGAACGATTTATTACATAGGTGTGTTTGTATTCAATGGTCTTTCAGGCGTGATTTCAAAGTTTTTTCAGGCGAGCGAACTGCCAAAAACAAGCGAGGCGGCATATTCCGTATGGACAGCCGTTATGACAGCGTTGTTCTCGGGTGTGATTTTGCTTTTTGCTTTGAAAAAATCACCGCTTAAATTAAATGCAAAAGCTGTTGCCAGTATGGCGGGTAACGGAATACTCAACAGAGTTGCAAACTTTTTGTTGCTTCTTTCACTTGCGTATCTGCCTGCATCCGTGCAGTACCCGATGATAACGGGCGGAGTGATGATTGTATCAACGCTCCTCGGATATTTTTCGTCAAACAAGCCGAAGGCAAGGGAATGGATTGCACTTGCACTTTCGTTTGCAGGAATTATGGCACTTGTGCTGGTGTGATTTTATTGGATGATGAAACCGAAAATTACAGGCTCCTTTGGAAAGGAGCTGTCCGAAGGACTGAGGATTGACATAAAGAAATTAACCTTTACCCATCAATCATCCGTCTTTTGCTTCGCAAAATCCACCTTCTTTCAAAAGAAGGCTGAAAGGAGTGGCTGTTGAAATGGATTTATACATAATAAGACACGGTGAATCGCAGGGGAATGTGGGGCAGAATGTTGACGACCCACAGCTGACCGAATTGGGGCAAAAGCAGGCGGAGCTTCTCGCTCTTCGCTTGCGGAATATAAAGTTTGATGCAATTCTTTCAAGCCCTCTGACCCGTGCGGTGCAGACGGCAACACCACTTGCCGAGCTTCGTAGCACACCGATAACGGTTATGGACGACATTTACGAGGTCGGCACTTACGGTGATGAGACTCTTTCAAAAGTGCAGGAAAGGGCGAAAAATGCGGTTGCAAAAATCCGTGAGAAATATGGCGACAAAGAGAATGTAATTGCTTTCGCTCACGGCACTTTCAACAATCATTTCATCAAAGCCGCCTGCGGTATTACAAGCGGCGAGGATTTCAACTTCTGCCAGGAAAACACAGGTGTGACAATTGTGCGGTTTATCCTCGATAACGGCAAGCCCCGTGTTAAACTCGAACTTGCAAATTGCGGCAAGCATCTGGAAAATTTATAAAAACCTTCCCTGAAAGGGAAGGTGGCACGGCACAGCCGTGACGGATGGGTGAGGAACAGGCGTGATTATACTGATTGAATTATATAATGATTTGTGATAGAATGATAAACAAGGGAGGAAAATGAAATGTTTAAAGAGCTAAAAAATATGGACAGTCAAAATCTAAAATCATATGTGAATTTTGATAATTCAAATCTTGATGACACAAGAGTGTATAGTTCGATGTTTTTTAACATAGCGGTTTTTCTGATTGGTGGTGTTTATATCAATTCTGTTATAGTCAGATTTATTGCAATTGTTTTAATTTTAGCTTGTATTGTCTCTATGATTTGCTTTAAGTTTAAGGTTAATAAAACGCCAAAAAACATTAACCTTTTTTATGCTTGTTTTATGTCGGTTATGGCTGTGAATTTATGCTATAACTCTTGTCTGTTTTTTGGAAAGACTAATGCCGGTGGTCTGATTCCTATAGTGATTTATTTGATTGCGTTGCCGATAATTGCATTTTCTACGATAAAATCGGAGAGCAAAAAAATAATTAACGGTAGTTTTGTTGGTAAAACTGCACCTCCCGTAATTACTGCTGTTGTATCCGCCGGAGCAATGTTAGGAATAAGTCTTTCAAGATTGATGCAAGATAAAATAAGTGAAGAAATAGTTTTTGGATTTGGGCTGGGTTTTCTGGGCATTGTCTTGGGTGCAGCATCACGCTTCTTTGTCAAATGGTACTGCCACAAATTATTAGAACAAAGAGAAACTGAATAATTCTTATATAAGCAAAACCACCGATTTCGCTGTGAAATCGGTGGTAATTTTATTTATCAAGAATTTCCAAAATCTCGGGGAAGGGTTCGAGGCTTCGGCGGAGGATTGAATGCATCTGTGCGATTGCGATACCGTAATTTACAATCGGCACGCTTGCCGCCTGTGCGGCTGCAATTCTTCTCTGCATTTCCTTTTCGTTGAGCATACAGCCGCCGCAATGGACTATGAGCTTAAACTCCGAAAGGTCGTCGGGGAAGTCCCCGCCCGAGGTGAAGTGAAATTCGGGCTCGGCTTTTGAGTAATTCTTTATCCAGCCGGGCATCTTCACCGTGCCGATGTCGTTACATTGGCGGTGGTGGGTGCAACCCTCGCTTATCAGCACCTTGTCACCGTCCGTGAGCTTGCCGAGCTGTGCCGCACCGCTGACGAGTGCTTCAAGGTCACCCTTGTAGCGTGCAAAAAGAATTGAAAACGATGTCAGCATTATGTCGTCGGGTGTGTCTTTGGAAATTCTGCCGAATGCTTGCGAGTCGGTGATAACGAGCTTTGGCTTGACTGCAAGTGCCTTTAGCGTTGCGGTAAGCTCCGTGTCCTGACAGCACACGACCGCACAATTCGCATCAAGAATGTCACGGATAGTCTGCTGTTGGGGGAGTATAAGTCTGCCCTTGGGTGCGGACTCGTCAATCGGGATAACAAGCACAACCAGATCGCCGTCTTCAATAAGGTCGGCAACGATTTGCTTTTTGTTTTCCACACCTTTGGAAAGCTGACCGATTTTTTCTTTGAGTTCATTTATATTTGCATTTGTGATTGCACTTATATAAATTGATTTCTCGTCCGTGTCGGGGATTTTGTCGAGCAAATCGGACTTGTTGAAAGCAACGATATACGGGATTTTTCTTTCCTCAAAAAGCTTTATCAGCTCGTTGTCGGTTTCGTCAAGACCCTTTGTGCCGTCAACAACAAGCACGGCAATGTCGGTTTTTGCAAGCACCTGCTTTGTCTTTTTGACACGCATTTCACCGAGCGTTCCCTCGTCGTCAATGCCGGGTGTGTCGATTATTACAACAGGACCGATGGGCAAAAGCTCCATTGCCTTTTTAACGGGGTCGGTCGTTGTGCCCTTGACGGATGAAACGACGGCTAACTCCTGACCCGTTACGGCATTCACAACGCTTGACTTGCCTGCGTTTCGTTTGCCGAAAAAGCCGATATGAACTCGCTCTGCTGTTACGGTGTCGTTAAGTCCCATATTGAGTTCTCCTTAAAATCTGAAATCTCTGCGGTTAGAGTTTTTGATATCTCTGATGTTATCTTCCGCAATTTTTCTTACCTTTTCTTTCGGGATTCGTGTAAGCTCTTTTTCAATAACCTCAAATCCGGTTTTCTTAGTCTCGTCGGAGGCATAGTCCGTAAGGTATTCGGTAAGTGTCATAAGTGCGTTCGGGTGACAGCAGTTAAGAATCTGTCCGCTCTTGCAAAGGCTCATAAAGCGGTCGCCCGTTCTGCCCTCACGGTAGCAAGCCGTGCAGAAAGAGGGGATGTGACCGTTTTGCATAAGCCAATGAACAACCTCGTCAAGGGTACGCTGGTCGGAAACGTCAAACTGCTCTGTGTCGTGCGGACGTTCCTCCTGTGTGTAACCGCCGACAGATGTTCTTGAACCGCCGCTTACCTGTGAAACACCAAGACGAAGAAGCTTTGAACGTACCTCTTCGCTCTCTCTTGTTGAAATAATAATTCCCGTGTACGGAACAGCAAGGCGGATACAAGCGGTAATTTTTGCAAAAATCTCGTCAGAGATTGAATTGTCAAAAGCATTCGGGTCAATGTCGTCAGCGTGCTTTATTCTCGGAACGCTGATTGTGTGCGGGCCTACACCGTGAACAGCCTCAAGGTGTTCTGCGTGCATAATAAGACCGGCAAACTCGTACTTGTAAAGCTCAAGTCCGAACAGAACGCCGAGACCGACGTCATCAATTCCGCCCTCCATAGCTCTGTCCATAGCCTCGGTATGGTAAGCGTAGTCGTGCTTCGGACCTGTCGGGTGAAGCTGAAGATAGCTTTCCTTATGATAAGTCTCCTGGAAAAGGATATATGTGCCGATGCCTGCATCCTTCAACTTGCGGTAGTTTTCAACTGTTGTTGCGGCAATGTTTACGTTAACACGGCGGATTGCACCGTTCTTGTGGTTAACGCTGTAAATTGTATTGATACATTCAAGAATGTACTCAATCGGGTTATTTTTCGGGTCTTCGCCTGCTTCAATTGCAAGACGCTTGTGTCCCATATCCTGCAAAGCGATAACCTCTGCCTTAACCTCTTCCTGTGTGAGCTTTTTACGTGCAATGCACTTATTCTGTCTGTGATACGGGCAGTAAACACAGCCGTTTATGCAGTAGTTGGAAAGGTAAAGCGGTGCAAAAATTACGATACGGTTGCCGTAAAATGCAAGCTTGATTTCCTCTGCAATTTTATAGATTTCTTCAATCTTTTCGGGAATGTCGCAAGCAAGAAGCACGGAAGCCTCACGGTGGGTAAGACCTGCGCATACATAGCCTGTTTCTGTCTTTTTCGGACGAGCTTTTTCGAGGATTTCATCAATCAGTTCAATATTATTCTTGTTTGCCTCGGCATATTCAAGAGTTGCAAGGATTTCGCCGTCATTGATGAATTCTTCGGCTTTTAATGATTTCGGATTGTATTGAGCCATTTATATTCCTTCTTTCTTTTTACTCTTAACATCACCACGGTCGGTCACGATTTCGTAGCCGATTGACTGCATTCTTTTTGCAAGGTTTTCCTTGCGCTGTGCAGACTCGTCACCGTCGGAGAGCTTGTTGTTGTAAAGTTCATATTTTTTGCGGACGATACTCGGCGAAAGGTTCGGCATAACAACATTTGCTCCTGCAAGAATTCCTTTCTCACGTCCGTTCGGGTCAATTGTACCGAGTGCCGTTGTTGACGGCAAAAGCACCTCGGGGTGAATTAAGCGGATTATCGACAGCAGGTAGCAGGTAAGCTCTGCCGTGCCGCCTGTTTTGTCGGCAAATGGGGTGTCCTTATGGGGGACAAACGGGCCTATCCCACACATATCGGGCTTGAATTCCTCGACGAATTTCAAGTCCTTGGCGAGCATTGCCGTTGTCTGAAAGGGTGAGCCGACCATAAAACCGCAACCCGTTTGGAAACCTATTTTTTTGAGGGTTTTAAGGCAGTTTATTCTGTCTTCAAAGGACAGCTCCTTCGGGTGAAGCATTGCGTAGTGCTCGCTGTCAGCGGTTTCGTGCCGTAAAAGATAGCGGTCTGCACCTGTATCAAAAAGCTTTTGATAGCTTTCCTCGCTACGCTCTCCCATCGAAAGAGTAACGGCACAGTCGGGGTATCTTTGCTTGATGTCTGCAACAATTGAGCAAAGCACCTCGTCGGTGAAAAATCCGTCCTCGCCGCCCTGCATAACAAAGGTGCGGAAGCCGAGGCGATAACCCTCGTCACAGCAATCAAGAATTTGCTCGGGGGTCAGCCTGTAACGCTCGCAGTTGCGGTTGGATTTGCGTATGCCGCAGTAGTAGCAATCGTTTTTGCAGATGTTGCTGACTTCGATAAGTCCACGGATAAAAACTGCGTTGCCGTAAATCTGACGGCGGACTTTATCTGCTTTTTCTGCAAGGATTTTTGCCGCTTCGGGAGTGCGGTTATCGATTAAATACACGTACTCTTCGACAGTCAGCGAATGGTTTTGCTCGAGCTTATCAATCAGAGATAAAAGTTTAGTCATTTGAAACCACACCCGAAAATGCAGTTTTAACGCTCACTCCGTCAAGTCTTCCGATTTTGCCCGAAAGAGCAGAAATCATATCCTGCGGAGCATCGATTGCAATGCTTATTATATTGATGTTTCTTGCACGGTAGGGGATGCCCATTCTGCCGATTATATATTCGCCGTAGTCGTGCAAAATTGCGTTGAGTTTTTCAACGGTGTCGTTTTTTTCAACGATAATGCTCATAACAGCAACTCTTGTTTCCATAATTACCTCCAAAAAAATTACCGCACCCGATAAAAAGGGTGCGGCAATACCAATACAAATTTCAGCCGTCACCTTTCACTCAGAATAACTTTATGTCAGGTACAAACTTTTGTATATGTATTATACTATAATAAATTTAAAAGGTCAATATGAAATTGTTTATTTTTTATCAATCTTCTTTCCATTTGAAGTAAGCGTCACCTGCACCTACCTCAAAATGATATTTTGCAATGCCTAAATCTATCTTGGAATAAAAGCCGAAAAGCGTTTTTGCCTCGACTTCGTTGCCGTTCAGCGTAAAAAGAAATTTCTGCTGGTTGACGGCAGTAGGTGCAAGCATAACCGCAACCATTGCAGACTTGAACCAGTCGGGCATTTCGCCGTTTGTTACCTTGCACAGCTCGTCCATCGGCTTGCTGGGTCGGGTTTTACCCTGAGTTTGTCCATATCCGAGCGCAATTACAATCATCAGCTTTTCACCGTCGTTTGCAACATAAGTTGCCTTTGCCTTGTTAAAGGTGAGGGCAACCCAACAGGTGTTCAGTCCCAACTGCTGTGCGTGCAAAACAATCTTTTCGCCGTAATATCCGCACTTTTCGTCGTCGCCCTTTTTGCCGACTATTGCTATGTAATTTTTACAGTTTTCAAAGTTGCCGTATTTAGCCATACCTGACCCGAAAGCCTCGGGCTCATTCAGAACAAGCTGAATGTTAAGTCCGCTTTTGCGGTTGCATTCGTCAATTGTATTCTGCAGTTCGGCGGCAGTTGCCTCGTCAATTACTTTGTCCGTAAACTTGCGGACGGAATGTCTTTCAACTATTGCTTCTCTAAGGGTCATTTTTTCACACCTCTTCAAGAGTAATTGCTTTGAATTTTATTTCATTATAGCATATAGCTATGTAAAATCAACTCGAATTTTGCAAAAAAGAAAAATAATTTTTCGGTTGCAAGAAAAGTGGCTGTTTGATATAATAAAAACAGATTTTCCGAAAGGGGAATATCCGAATGAGTATTTTTAAGTCAATAATAGCGGTTTTTACTGCGATGGTAACATTTTTCAGCGGAGTGTGGGATGCAGGCGTTGAGATTTTTAACAATTATAAGTTCACGGTTGACACCTCCGAGGTTGGCGAGGTGCTTGTGAATCCTGCAAGCAACGTGAATATCTGGTCGATTCAGGGTAATCCCTTTGTCGGTGCAAAGGTGAATGAGGAAAACAATATTTTTGAGTTTGTTGAGTATGTTCAGTTTATGCAATGCACGGGCGGTAATGCTGACCGTGACCTCTTCAAAGACCCTTACGATATGACGGTGCTTGACGATTACGATTTCACCGTGCTTATCGAAAATTGCCGTGGTGTTCTTGAACTCGGTGCAAAACCGATGCTTAAGCTCGGCAGTGTTCCTCTTAAATATTCACAAAAAGCGTCTGCGGATACGACTTTCGGCACAAACCTCTATCCGCCCGACGATTACGATGTATATTACAACTACATTGCCGCTATAGCACAGGCACTTGTTGACGAGTTCGGCAGGGAAGAGGTGCTTTCGTGGCGATTTGGTGTTATGACGGAGTTTGAAAACGATGACTGGTTTGTGGCAAACAGCGGCAAACCCGAGGATGCTGCAGTCGAATACTGCAAGCTTTACGACTACACGGTAGCGGCACTTATGGACGTTATCGGAGACGAGGTCTTTGTCGGCGCACACGCAATGGTTGTTACCGAGGGGCATTGGGACGAGCGTATTTTTATAAACCACTGTGCAAGCGGAACAAACTACAAAACAGGCGAAAAGGGTAGTCGAATCTGCTACCTTGCCGCTTCGTTCTACGACCATTCGGCAGGCGAAGAAACAAGCGGAATGAACTTTGAAAAGACGATGAAGCACCTTAAAAAAGCCGCAGACGAGGCAGGGCTCAAAGATCTTATTTTCGGCGTTGATGAGGGCAGATTGCTTGTAGGTCTGAGTTCGGGTGCAAACGATAATCAGCTTCATACACGCACCGTCGGCTATACATATCAGGCGGCTTATGATGCAAGAATTTTCCGTACGATGTTCAATAACGGTATAAATTATTTCTCGGCTTGGTCATACCTTTCAAACGGATTTCTTGACGGTAACCCGACGGTCAGTTATCACGTCGCAAAGAATGCGGCAAAGTTTGCAGGTGCAAACCTTGTTTCGACAAAGAAAACTCTGCGTGCGCTTCTACCGTGCATTGAGGTTGATGCAGTTTCAGCCTATAACCGGGAAACCGAAACGGTACACATTATGGCATACAACTTCAAAAATGATGTTGAATACAAGCGTTGCGCAAACCTGGATTTCAAGGTTAAGGTGCCGCAGTTTGACTGCGAAAAGGTCAAGGTCACAGCTTATGTTATTGACGACGACTGCAACTATTTTGACGAGTGGGTAGAGGACAGAGAAAAGTACGGAATTGGCGATGATTGCTTCAACTGGTCTCCCGATGACCCCGCAATCGAAAACCCGACGACACTTATGGATGCAGAGGCAAGAGAAATCTACTTCACCGAGCTTAAGGAGAAGTACAGGGAATGTTCACGTCTTGAATCCGTAACCACCGAGGCAGAGGTTAAAAACGTCAAGGTAAACCTTGAAATAACACTTGACCCGAACGCAGTTGTGTTTTATGAAATCACACCTGTTAAATAAACGAAAACCGCTGTCAGCGAAAACTGACGGCGGTTTATTTTTACTCCTGAAGCCATTTGAGCTCATTAGCAGGGATTACAATGTAATTATCCGCACCGTCACCGACACGGAGGTAAACATTTCGGATACCTGCCTGAATAATCTGCCTTGCACAGACGGGACAGGGCTTTGCCTTGTGAACGGAATTATCCGACGGGTTGATGCCGGCAAGGTAGAGGTCAGCACCGATAGTCTGCTGACGAGAGCAGTTTAAAAGAGCGTTCATTTCAGCGTGAACTGCACGGCAGATTCCGTAGCCCTCACCTTGATGCATATCTTTTTCAATTCTCGGGCAAAAGCCGATTTCACAGCAGTTCTCAAAGCCTCTCGGTGAGCCGTTGTAGCCGGTTGAAATAACGGCATCATCCTTGACGATAACCGCACCGTATTTTCTCTTAAGGCAGGTGCTTCGGTAAGCAAAAACCTCCGCACAGTTTAAATATGTATCAATTTTTGAAACAAGTTGATTTTTTTCAGGATAGACCATAGTTTCACCTCGTGTTATTTATAATGATATTTTAGGCAATCGGTGGATTGAAAGAAGAAAAGGAATATCAGCGTCTCTTGTTGATGTTATTTGAATGTATTTCATTTGTTGATACCCTTCGCAGTGTTAATGGAGGCGATGAGCATTCTGCGTATGGAACCGCAATCATGCAGAATATCCTTTACTGAATCTGAAGAAACAATATCTGATTTTTGTGCAATTTCAATCCAATACTCCGTTTCATAGCATTCCTTCAGAGCGATCTGCAATTTCGCAATGAAATCGGGACGGCTGTGTGCATATTTTGACTCACGAATATTTGCACCGATACTGGTACCGCTTCGTTCGAGCTGATTGGATAGGGAATAATGTCCCTTGATTCCATCAGTTAGTTTTAATATCCGTATTGCAAACGCTGTAGATAAATCCGCAAGTTTATTTTCCGACATTGAAATCACCTCTTTGGCTAGTATACTACAGTTTTACAAATTTTTCAATGAAATCACGCTGTGCGTGATTAAATCCTCACTCCGTACGGATGAAATCTGCTACGCAGATGAAATTAAATCCGCCCTTCTCCCGACGAAGTCGGATTTCATCACGAAGTGATTTCATCCCACGTAAGTGGGATTTATTCCGTCAAAATGGACGGATTTAACTGAAAAAAGGGGCTGTAAAAAAACAGCCTGAAAAAGAAAAGGACTACAAACTTACCGAAAGGTAGGAATGTAGTCCTTTTTGTGATATAATTTACTTGCAATGAAAAAGAATATCACAAGAAAATATAATACACCATATCAAT
>JAFUPA010000004.1 GCA_017481575.1 Clostridia bacterium
GCAAATATGCAGACAGTTCAGCACAGCAAGGATATGTTTATCGGTGCAGTAAGAAAGTTCCTTGATATGGATACAATCACAGCACCACTCATTCACGAGCTCATTGACCACATTGAGGTTTATGAGGCAGAGGGCAAGGGTAAAAACAAGACACAGAGAGTTGTGATTCACTACAACTTTGTTGGCTATCTTGAAATACCTGAAAATGACGAACCTTGCTTCACAGCAGACACCCGTCAGGGAGTAGCAATAGGTTATATTTCAAAACCCACAGAAAAGTCAGCATAACAAAAAGTCGCACTCCGAAAGGAATGCGACGATACATAAAATCAATTAAATTATATTATATACAAAACTCTATTTTAAGCAAAAAAATTGAGTATTCACAGGTCAAATCCCTTATGAATACTCAATATGGTCGGAGTGGCGGGATTTGAACCCACGGCCTCTTGGTCCCGAACCAAGCACGCTACCATCTGCGCTACACCCCGTTGATTGCTGGATAATTATATACTATATCTTTCATAAAATCAAGTCTTTTTTTGAAAAAGTTTTAATTAGTTATCATTCTTTACAAAAATACGGGTTTATTCTTGTTCATTTGTTTGTCCGTATTTACTTGAACTTTCTTTGGAAATACATTATAATATAATAGTCAAATTATAATTAGAGAAATTGTATGCTTTATCCATATATATTTACTGTAAAAGGAGGAGTATTTTATGAAACGCAGATTGCTTTCTGTTATAGTTTCGTTACTTTTGGTTGTAGGTATGGTATATCCTGCCCTCACGGTCGTAAACGCCGCCGTGTGGGATGGCTCGACTGCCATTCCGACCCTTTCGGGCGACGTTTACCAGATTGCCACGGCAGAAAACCTTGCTTGGTTTGCTAATGCCGTTAACTCAGGTACAACTGCAATCAATGCTGTCCTCACGGCAGATATTGAGCTTAACGAAACGGGCGCAAAGGACAATCAGTGGACGCCTATCGGAACGGTTGACAATCCCTTTGAGGGTGTTTTTGACGGTGCAGGCTACACAATCAGCGGTCTTTACATAAATTCTACCGAAGATTACATCGGTCTTTTCGGCGTAATTAATGACACAGCAAATTCAGAAACAGTAAGCGTTACTCCTGAATATATTGTTCAGTCAAAAACTATCCGTGTTAAAAACCTTAAAGTGACGGATGCAGATGTCACAGGTGACCAGAATGTCGGCGGTATTGTCGGTTACAGTATCGGCGGCGGTATAAAGGACTGCTATTTCTCGGGCTCTGTTACAGGTACATACAACAGCGTCGGCGGAATCTTAGGCTGGGGAAGCTCAAAGACTGTGGTTGCACAGTGTCAGTCAACAGGCTCTGTTACGGGCAAGCAGCGTACGGGAGGTATTGTCGGCTATTGCAGCAGTAATACTGTTGTTTCAAAGTGTTACAGCGACATTTCAGTTACAGGTACAAAAAATGTCGGCGGTATTGTCGGCACACTTTCGGGCAGTAATCTTGTCGGTTGCTTCTTCCTCGGCTCGGTTACAGCTAACGATATCGCAGGCGGTATTGTCGGTTACTCGACTTTCAGCCTTATGCGTGGCGCTTATGCTATCCCCACAATCACAAGTGAGGGTACACAGCTCGGCGGTGCGCTTGGTAAAATCTTCGGCGGCGAGTATACAAGCCTTTTCTACTGTTACGAAACAGCACTTTGCGACGGCCCTGTGGGAATTGCCAGAACAGTTGAAGAGATGCAGATCTCGGATTTTGTTAAAGAACTTAACAAAACGATGGTTTACTTCTGCTTTGACTACACAAACATAAATAACGGATATCCCGTTCTTGTATGGATGCTTGAAACTGACGTATGGACGGGTGAAATGGAAATTCCGTCACAGAATGCTTCGGGCGTTTATCTTATCTATGAGCCTGCGGAGCTTGCGTGGTTTGCAGGACTTGTAAACGGTACTGTACCGGGAATTGATGCTAACCCTGCCGCAAGTGCAGAAGTTAAGGCTGACCTCCTTTTCAATATTAATGTTTATGACGAATCCTTCGGCATTACTGAATGGACACCTATCGGCAACACCGACCATCCGTTCACAGGCTCATTTAAGGGCGGTGGATTTAACATTGCAGGTATTTATACTACAGCAACTGCGGGCGACTCGGGCAAAAACGTAGGTCTTTTTGGTTATGTAGGCTCAGGAGCAACAATCGACAATCTCCTCGTTATGGACGGTCTTATTATCGGTGTTGAAAATGTCGGTGGTATTGCGGGTTATGCAACGGGAGCACAAATCACAAATGCTGTCTGCGACAGCGAGGTGCGTGGCGACAAGGCTGTCGGTGGCGTTGTAGGTAACATTGCGGCATCAACAACACTTTCCGCTTGCGGTATGATAGGTTCAATCAACGGAACAAACGAGACGGGCGACAAGTCCTATCTCCAGAATGTTGGCGGTGTTGTTGGCTATAACAACCGTTCAACCGTCAACAAGAGCTTTTCTTATTCAGATATCACGGCAGCCGATGCAAGATATGTCGGCGGTGTTATCGGTAATAACGTAGGCGGAACGGTTAACAACTGTTACAGCACATCTACAATCGTCGGCAGTTCAAACTGCGGTGGTATTGTCGGCTACAATAACAACGGAACTGTCGCAAAGTGCTATACCGCAGGTAAGGTAACAGCTTCTTCACTTGCAGGTATTGCTTTCGGTCAGACATCGGGTTCAAATGTTTCTGAATGTTATTACGATTCGTCTTATGTTACCATTTCAAATACAATTGCGGGTGCAACGGCAAAATCTACCGAAGAAATGTCCGGCACACGTGCAATCAGCGGTCTTGGTCTTTCCACAGGCGAGTGGAGATTCCTCAATGACGATACATATTTCTACTATTATCCGCAGATTAACTCAATGGCATACTCCGCTTCAAGAACAATCCGAATGACATCTCTTGAAAGCGTAAGACGAGTTCAGCCGCAGTATGTTGCAAGAGTTGAAATCGATGGCAGAATTGATACTTATTACGAAACACTTGCTGATGCACTCACTTATGCGTCAACAACAGAGTCGACGGTATTGCCGACGGTTTACCTTGTTCGTGATGCCGAGCTTGCAGAAACTCTCGAGATTTCGGCTACAATTGGCATTTACGGTGAAAACGGTGCAGCTCTCAAAAGAGCTACAGATTTTACGGGAACAATGATTAACGTAACGGGCAACCTTACGCTTGGTTCATCCGTATACGGTGACGATACTTCGCCTGATTTCTACTTTGACGGTAATTTGGTCGAGGGAACAGAATCGGGTGTTACCGTGCAGAAGGATGCGACACTCAACGTCGAAAGCGGTATTGAATTCGGTAACTTCAAAACGGTTTCAGCGTCAACTGCTACTGTAAGAGGTGCAGTAATCAAATCTGTCGGTGGTACAGTAAATGTCAAGGGCGGTATTTTTAACGGCAACATTTCAAAGACTGTCGGCGGTGCAATCTACAGCGAAGAGGGTACAGTCAACATCACAGGCGGTACTTTCAAAAATAACGAAGCAACGCAGGGTGCGGCTGTTTACAACAATAACGGTGATTTAACCGTTACGGGCGGTACTTTCACGGGCAACATCGCAAGCCTTAACGGCGGTGCATGTGCAACTTACGGACTTTACGGCAAAACAGTTATTTCGGATAATGCGACATTTGACGCTAACCAAGCTACAAACGGCGGTGCTTTGAGCACAAGCAATTACGGTGCTGTTGAAATCAACGGTGGCACATTTACCGCAAACGTGGCTTATGCTTCGGGCGGAGCTCTTTTTGTTGCCTCTGGCTCAAGCGCAGTTATGACTAGTGGCTATATTGCAGAGAATGTATCCAATCAATCACAGGGCGGAGCTGTCTACAATGCAGGCACTTTCACAATGAAAGGTGAGGCGCAGATTGACTCAACAAACGATGTTTACCTTGTAAAGAATGTTTATATAACCATTGCGGAGCAGCTTGGCTGTTCAGGTTATGCGGCAACAATTACCCCTGAAGCCTACGGTGAGGGTCAGCAGGTTCTCGACGGTACGGCTCTCGGTACAAGTTATTCAAAATTCGGTCTCTCAAACTCAAACTGGTACATCCTTGCAAACGGCAAAATGACAAGCCTTGAATCAACAACCGTTGCAATTGTAAGTAAAGTAAATGCTTATTCTGTTCAGTTCATTTCACTTTACGATGCTTTTGAGTCCGTTGCAGAGGGCGAGGAAGCAATCATCACAGTTGTTGCGGATAATACAATAACAAAACCGATTACGGTCAAGGGTGACGTTACTCTCACCTGTGACGACACGTCCTATGTTTCCATGCGTGGCGGCGCATTCCACGGCATTTTGTTTGATGTTCAGTCGGGTGCAAAGCTGAGACTTGGCGACACGGTTGAAAATGTTAATCAGCAGGCACAGGCTGACTATGCGGCAGGCACAGTTACCGAGGGTCAGATGATTATTGACGGCGGTTACGGACACACAGGTGTTGTCGGTGCGGCGGCAGTTAATGTTCAGTCGGGCGGCGAACTTCATCTTTATGATGATGCAATAATTCAGAATTTCAAAAACACAACAACAAGTGTAATCACCGTTTCGGGTACAATGTATATGTACGGCGGTACAATCTGCAATAACATTTCAACCTACGGCGGTGCAGTTTATGTTAAGAGTGCGGGTAATGCGAGCCTTTCGGGCGGTGTAATTTACGGCAATACCTCTGAAAACGGTGGCAATGCAATCTATTCCGAAGGCAAGGTTACAAGAAATATCCGTTCATACGATTACTACTATATCGAAACCGTCTACCAGACAGACGAAAACGGCGATTTCGTACTTGACGATAACGGCAATAAGGTTGTTGACTACATCAAAGACCCTGTTTACTATTCAACTGTAAGCACAGATGTGTTCATTAAGCAAGGCGACGAGGTTTACCTTGCAAATAACCTTATGTATCTTGGTGAATCCACAACGGATGTTTACCTCACCAACACAAGCAATGTCCCGACAGAAAATACTATGTCAATGAGCACGATGACTCTCGACTTTGCAGAGTATACTCTCGGTTCGGTAGTGCTGTCAGGCTCAACTGTTGCAACTCATTACACGGCATTTGAAACGGCAAGGTTTGGTTATTTTATCCAGAGTGACGGTACACTCGGACTCAACAAGCTTGTTCCAAAGGCTGATTCAGGTCTTGCAATTGACAGAGAAAATGACTTTATCTCGGGATTTGACCTTGAGGATATGACTGTCGGTAATTATATTTCAAGCTTTGAAAACGATTCTTCATATCTTCGCTTTTATGATATGAACGGCAAGGTTTTGAGAAACACCTACGAGCTTACGACCTGCTGTTACATTCAGCTTCGTGACAGCAACGGAACAGTAATTGATACTGTAACGGTTGTCGTTTACGGTGATGTTAACTGCGACTATAGCATTGACGGTCAGGATTCTGTTCTGATTTCGGCAATGGCAGACGGTATGCTTACAGCCGACAATACCGAGGGCGCAATGCTAGAGGCGGCAGATGTAAACTTCGACGGCGAAATCACTTCAATCGATGCGGAACATACTGATATGAGCGGTCTGTTCTTGCAGACAATAGGTCAGAGCAAAGCGTAAAAATCAGCCGTTCCGTTCAAAGCGGAGCGGCTGATATAACTAAAAGGAAGAATTACAATGGGAATTTGTTATATTGTAGCGGCAGGGAATATGTACGGAAGCTTTCCGCAACATCAAAAAGACGATTTGATTATTGCCGCAGATGCAGGCTATCTGCACCTTGAAAAAATCGGAACAGAGCCCGATATCCTGCTTGGTGATTTTGATTCCATGAAATTACCCGAAGATAAAGAAGTGTTGGTTTATCCCGTTATGAAAGACGATACCGACACAATGCTTGCGATTAAGCTCGGATTTGAAAAAGGCTATACAGAGTTTATCATTTTCGGCGGTCTCGGCGGCAAACGCACCGACCACACGGTTGCAAACTTGCAGTCTCTCGCTTACATTGCAGAGCACGGAGGTAAAGGAACTCTGATTGGTGATAATGAATTCTTTACCGTTATAAAAGACAGTCAAATAACCCTTGACGAAAAGGTTAAAGGCTTTTCTGCTTTTGCTTACGGCGGTAAGGCAGAAGGCGTTTCAATCAAAGGCTCACTTTATGATGTCGAAAATGCCGAGCTTACACCGTTCTTCCCTTTAGGTGTAAGCAACAAGCCGAACCCGGCAACGGTAGCAATAAGCGTCAAAAAGGGTTGTTTGCTTATAGTGTATAACATATAAAAAATACGGGTTTACTTTTTGAAGCAAACCCGTATTTTTTATTTCTTTAATTTTGTCTCAAAACACACCCAACCACAGCTCTCGTGTCTGCCGACCACTTCAAAGCCGTACTTTTCAAAAGCATCAAGAACATCCTGCTCTCTTGTGTCGATGATTCCCGAGGTGATGTAAATTCCGTCCTCCTTGAGGAATTTGCCGACGTTTTCGGTAAACATCACAATGATGTCGGCAACAATGTTTGCCACAACAACGTCATATTTGCCTGTGACCTTGTCTGTAAGGTTACCTTCAAGAACGGTGAACTTCGGCTCTGTGAAGCCGTTGATGTCGCCGTTTTCTTTTGCGGTTTTTACTGCAAGTGCGTCAATGTCAACACCGGTTGCACTCTTTGCACCGAGTAAAAGTCCCGCAATTCCGAGTATTCCGCTACCGCAACCGATGTCAAGAAGCTCAACGTCGGGGCTGATGTGCTTTTCAAGTGTTTCAAGGCAGAGACGTGTCGTGTCGTGACCGCCGCTACCGAAAGCAAGACCCGGCTCAATGCTTAAAACCGTTCTGCCGTCAGCGTTGTATTCGCCCTCCCACACGGGACGGATAAGCAGCTTTTCACCGACAGGCATCGGCTTGAAAAATTCTTTCCAATTGTTTTCCCAATCCTGGTTTCTGCAAACGGAAAGGTCGATTTCGTGTTCGATTTTTTCTGCGTTGTAACGCTCGGAGAGGAAAGCGACTGCCTCGGCAGGATTTTCCTCGGGGGAAATGTAAATATGAACCACAGCCTTGTCTCTGTCTTTTTTTAGCAAATCCTCGTCAATAAGGTCGATGTGTGCAATCTCCCATGCCGCCTCTTCAAGGTCGCTGTAATCCTCAATATAAATGCCGTAGGGGACGACCATCTGTGCAATGTCGCCTGCCTTGTCAACATCCTTTGCGCTTACGTTAATTTTAACTTCTGTCCAATCCATAATTACCTCACAACAAATCGGCTTTTGGTGAAACGTCTTTCAAGCCGTGGTTATATAATTTTCGGTTATCAAGTGCCCATTGACGTGGTGTGAAGCCACCTGCTTCGGTTTCGGACACAGCCTGCGAGATTTCGTAAATTCTTGCATCCATAAGGTCAAGCTGTGAAAGAATTTCAGCTTCAAGGAACATCGGTCTTACCGCCGCACCGAATTCAGGCTCGCCGTGGTGGGAGAGAACCATATGTTCAACAAGCATCAGCAGTTCCTTGTCAATGCCAAGCTCTTCACCGATTTTTTCAATGTTCATTGCACCCTTTACAAGGTGACCGATAAGCGTACCCTCTACCGTATAGCTTGAGACAACACCCGTTTCGCTGACGTCAAATTCCTGAATTTTTGCAACGTCGTGCAGGATAACGCCTGTGAAAAGAAGCTCTTTTTCAAGACTCGGATAAATCTCGCAAACAGCCTGTGCAAGCTTAAGAATTGAAAGCGTATGGTAAAGCAAACCGCCTCTTATAGCGTGGTGGAGCTTGAAAGCCGCAGGCCAGTAAAGGAGCTTTTCTTTATTCTGTTCAAGTATTGTAAGAGTGAGTTTTTTTAGCTGTGCGTTTTCAAAACGGCTTACGGTGTCAAACATATAGTCATACATAGCCTCGCCGCTGTAATCAGCACTCGGAACAAAGTCCTCCATTCGCACGCCGTCTGCTTCCATTGCAGGACGCACACGTTCAACACGCAGCTGCAACGCATCGTTGAACATGGAAATTGTGCCACGCACCTTTATAAGAGTGTTGATTTTAATGTCTCCGTGAAGCTCCTCTTTGTAATCCCAGAGCTTTGCACCGATTTCGCCCGAGCTGTCTGTCAGCACAAGGTCAAGAAAGGGGACACCCTTAGCTGTCTTTTTAATTTCAAGGCTCTTAACAAGACAAAATCCCTCGACAGCACCGTTTTTGTTAATTTCCGTAAAATTCAAAACAAATCCCTCACAGTTACCAGAATATAAGATATTATATCACACATATAATGCAAATAAAAGAGATTTTTCTTGCAAATAACTTTGCTGTATGATAAAATTTTTCTATTAACAGTATAAAGAGGTTTTAACTATGGCAAAAAAGAAAAATCATTTTTTTGCGATGCTTTCAAGAATGAAATATATCAACCGCTGGGCGCTTATGCGTAACACTCATACCGAAAACATCAGCGAGCATTCGCTCGAGGTTGCAACGGTTGCTCACGCCTTGGCGGTCATTCATAACACACGCTTCGGCGGCAATGTCAATGCGGACAGAGCGGCTGTGCTCGGTGTTTTTCACGATGCACCCGAAATCATAACGGGAGATATGCCGACACCCGTCAAGTATTACAGCAAGCAGATAAAAGAAGCCTACGACCAGGTTGAGGATGATGCTTGCAATGCTCTGCTCGAGATGCTTCCCGAGGATTTGCGTCAGGAATACGCTCCTTATTTCAAAAAGCAGGATGCTGACCGTCAGCTCTGGAAGTTTGTAAAGGCGGCGGACAAAATCTGCGCCTACACAAAATGCCTTGAAGAGGCAAAGGCGGGTAACCACGACTTTGACAAGGCGGCAAAAACAAACCTTAAAAGCCTTGAAGAAATTGAGATGCCCGAGGTTAAGGCTTTTATGGACGATTTCCTCGCAAGCTACAGTCTTACACTTGATGAAATGAATTAAAAATCGGGTTGACTTTTGGGCAAAATGCTATATAATCTAATTTATAAATTGACTAATGAGAGGTAATAACATGAGTAAGTACACAAAGGAAGATATTCTCCGACTTGCAAAAGAACAGAACGTCCGTTTTGTAAGACTTCAGTTCACAGACATTCTCGGTTGCATGAAAAACGTTGCTATTACCATTAACCAACTTGAAAAGGCACTCGACAATGAGTGTATGGCAGACGGTTCATCAATTGAGGGTTTCGTTCGTGTTGAAGAGTCGGATATGTACCTTTATCCTGATTACGATTCCTTTGTTGTGCTTCCTTGGGATCACGAGAGATACGGCACAACAGCAAGACTTATCTGCGACGTTTACAACGCAGACAGAACACCGTTCATCGGCGACCCGAGAAATGTTCTTAAGCGTGCTATCGAAAAGGCAGATAAAATGGGCTACAAGTTCAATGTAGGTCCCGAGCTTGAGTTCTTCCTCTTCCATACAGACGACGAGGGCAGACCCACAACAAAGACACACGACAAGGGCGGCTACTTCGACCTTGACAATGTTGACCTCGGCGGTGCCTGCCGCAGAGATATGTGTATCGCACTTGAGGAAATGGGCTTTGAAATTGAGGCTTCTCACCACGAGTGTGCAGAGGGTCAGCACGAAATTGACTTCAAATACGGCGATGTTCTTGATGTTGCCGACAAGGTTATGACATTCAAGTATGTTGTCAAGAAATATGCACAGATGCACGGTCTTTATGCAACCTTCCTCCCGAAGCCGATTTACGGCATTGCAGGTTCAGGTATGCACACAAATATGTCCCTTTTTGACAAGGAAGGCAACAATGTTTTCTACGACCCCGACGGAGAGTTTGGTCTTTCAAAGGTTGCACTTCAGTTCATTGCGGGTATTATGAAGCACATCAAGGCTACAACCGCTATCAACAATCCGCTTGTTAACTCCTACAAGCGACTTGTTCCCGGCTATGAGGCACCTGTTTATATCGCTTGGTCAGCCTCAAACCGTTCGGCACTTGTACGTGTTCCGAAGGCAAGAGGTAAGGGCACAAGAGTTGAGCTTCGCAGCGCAGACCCTGCTTGTAACCCGTATCTTGAAATGGCACTTTGCCTGCTTGCAGGTCTTGACGGTATCGAAAAGGGCTATATGCCGCCGAAATCAACCGTTAAAAATATCTTTGATATGACTCCCGAAGAGAGAGAAGCAGACGGCATCACATCACTTCCCGGCTCACTTGAAGAGGCTGTTGACGAATTTGAAAAGAGCGACTTTATCAAGGAGTCACTCGGCGAACACGTTTACACAAAGTTCATCGAAGCAAAGAGAAAAGAGTGGGAAGGCTACCGCACATCAATCTCACAGTGGGAAATCGATACATACCTTGCTAAATATTAAAAAATTAACCGCCCGAGTATCGACACTTGGGCGGTGTGTTTTTATGCACATTGTATTTATTTATGTTTTACCATTCTGTTGCACCTGCAGGGCTATCAAATTTTATATGACTGAATGACTCATAATCATTGATTGTAATCAACATATAGTTCATATTGCATTTAATGCCAACATATTCTTTATCTTTGATTATTGTTGGCATAATCGTGTTTTTGTAATAAAATTCATTATCAATACTATTGTTTACACCTCCAAGCCCAGAACTTGTGCGCCATTGAAAACAAAAAGGGTTTTCAAACAACTTAAACTTTTCGTATTCAAGTTTATTTCCACTTGCATCAAGTTTACCATTATATATAATGTTGAAGGGTAAACTCATTTTTTTAAACGGGTATCCATAGAATTCAGTTGAAACACCTTCGGCAAAATTAAATTTACAATTATCGTATGTTTTTGATATATCTGCATAGTTTTCTTTAACCATATTGAGTATCTGTATATCTGTCAAACCCTCAAAGTCAGCTAGATTTAAAAATGGAGCAAAAGGATGTGGAAGTGTTGCTTCAACTATACTTTCCCAACCACCGCTGTTAACAGTATAATATGCTTCGACAACTTTTTTATTTTCTGTTATTACCACAGCTAAAATACTGCTATTGTATGCAAGCCCATTTTCGTCTTGAAGTAAATACCAAACACGCTTTTCTCCATCGAACAAGTCCATTAGAGTCATAGGTGTGTCACTTTTTTTAGTGTCATCAACATTATCAGTGATTACTTCGGTAGATGTATCTATGTATTTGTTTGTAGTAATACCATTACTATGACTATTCTCATTACTATTATTACAAGCTGTAAAAGCAAAAATTAAAAATAGTGCCAATATCAGTGCTATAATTTGTTTCATTAGTAAACCTCCTGATTTTTTTCACACTTTTTCTGCATTTAAAATAATCCTCCTCTCTATTTATTGCAATAAAAAAGTGTGTGTAACCGAAGCTACACACACCAAAAACGCATAGCTCCAGTTTGTTACCACACAAAACTATTAGCAACTCATACGAGAACGCCAAAATAGAGAATGCGTTTTTACCATAATAAAAACGATTCCCGTACCAGTTGCTATATTTAGTTTTGTGTGGTGACTTTATTATAATATGAATTCCGTATTTATGCAATAGATTTTTTAGCGTGACAAATTGGGGCTTGTCGAGATCTTAAATTAGACAAAATTTGCTCTGTGCATAGCCTCCCTTGCCCTAAAGGGAGGGGGACCACGAAGTGGTGGAGGGATATTATAAAGAATAGATTAAGTTTACATTATAGGTCTGCGACGCAGAATATCCTCCCGTCACGGCTTGCGCCGTGCCACCCTCCTTTAGGCAAGGAGGGCTGGGTTTCTGCTAAACTGTAATTATCTCGACAAATTAAAATTTACAACAACAAACCCTGCAGATTTCTCTGCAGGGCAATTTTTATTTACACTTTGTAAGCTTATAGCCGTTTTTCTTGTGATGCTCGTGAATCTGCTCGGTAACGTCGATGATGATGTCAACGCTCTTTTCGAGTGTGTTCATATCAAGTCCGTCGCAGGTGTCACGGTATGTGTGGTAATAGTCCGTAACGTCGGGCTTCTGTGCGGCAAAGGTGATTGTCTTGTAGCCTGCACGGCAAATCGGTGTGCTGTCGCAACCGCCGACGGGGTTAGAAATGATGTTCGGCTTAACGCCTGCGTTCTCGAATGCCTTGACGAGCATATTTTTCATATCGTCGTCAAACTTTGTCATAAGCCAGGCGTCACCCTTAACGGCATTGAAGTGGTCGTAGTCACGAAGACTGTCAATGTTGAAGAAATACGGATTTATGAGCAAGTCCTTGTCGCCTGCGTGAGCCTTCATAAATGCTTCGGAGCCTTTAAGACCTGCCTCCTCGCTACCGAGAGAAGCAATGATAACACGGCAATTGTCGGGGAGCTTGTCGGGGTTTTCTTTGAAATACTTACCCATAAAGATTGAAGCACCTACACCTGTAAGGTTATCCATAGCACCGGGAGATGCCTTTTTCTTGTCGTGTGTAAGGTAGATACAGAGTGAATAAATACCGGGGATGAAGAGGAGGGGAGTGATGAGAAGGAAAAGATAAAGAGGCAAAGCCATTCCTTCAGGTCTTACCACGCTCGGCATATCAACAATAAAGCGAAGAAGTGAGCCGATAATAATCGAAACAACACCAACAACGCCTAACACCGTGCGAAGAATCATTGTTTTCGGGTTTTTAGCCGCCATCTGCCACAGCCAGCTGCTGTCTGCGTGACCGCTGAAAACGATTGTGTGGTCAATTTCGCCCTTACCCTCCATAACGGAGTAAACGTTACAGCTTTCCTCCTGCTTGCAGAGCTTGTCAAACCAGCCCTTATACATAAAGACCTGAACAATCGCAAAAATAAGTGTGCAGAAAGAAACGATGAATGCAGGAATGGGATGAATGTAATAAAGTGCGAGTGCTATGAAGCCTGCATAGCCGAGATACGGAATTGCACCGATGCTGGCTCTCGGAGCGAGAGTGAATTTTTCAACAGTCGGCTTAACGCCTGTTGCTTCTTCCATTATCTTTGCAATGTCCTGCTGTGCGGCCTTTTCTTCCTCACTGCCGGGAAGACGGGGGCCGTGCTTGTCGATAATTTCTTTGCAAAAATCAAAAATCATTTTTGCACCAATTTTTGCGGTTGTCATAAAATCCCTCCGAAATTATAGGAAATATTATATAAAATATATCATAATCAGCAATTACAGTCAAGAAAAAACAGGCAGTCAAAGCCGCCTGCTTAATAATTTTATTTTGAAATTACATCATAAAGAGCCTCGTAGTTTGAAAGTGAGAATTTTCCGTCCCTTTTCGGTATTGCCTGATAGCTTGAAAGCTCAAGCTCCTTGAGTTCCTCGCCTGCAATAATTTTTCTGACAATATAATCTATTTCGGCAAGATTTTCTTCATATGTCAGCTTTTGAGTGTCGCTTATGGTTGCAAGAAAATTAGCGTAATCGTTTTTAACCTCACCCAGTTCAAAATTACTGTGCTCGGTAAAGTTGAGCAATCTGCTTGCAATCTGTACCGCTTTAACGGTTGAGCCTGCTGTGCCGAGAGGGAAGTCCTTGATAAGGTTAAGTATAGTGTCAAGACTGTCGGTTTCAATTTTCTTTTCGGTTGTTGTGGTGGTTGAGGGAACGGTGGGCGCTTCGGTAGTGGTTGTTGTGGTTGTCGTTGTAGTAGTGGTGGTCGGCTCCTCGCCAAAAGTGATTTCGCACGCACAAAGAGCAGAAATAATTAAAATAATAACGCACACCAATGCAATTACCTTTGTCTTTTTCATAACCGTAACTCCTTATATGTAGATTTTACCGTTAATTATATTATATCAGCATTGATTAATTTTGCAAGTATTGCACGGCTAATTTAAATTTGCTTTTTTTTGCCATATGAAGTATAATGATCAATGAAAAACAGAGGTGATTTTGTGAAAATCAGTTTTATTGTTCCTGTGTATAATGTTGAAAAATATCTTGACGAGTGTGTGCAGTCAATTCTTAAGCAGACTATGGATGATTACGAGATTATCCTTGTCAATGACGGCTCACCCGACAACTGCCCTGCAATGTGTGTCGGCTACGAGGTTCGTTATCCGGACAAGGTGCGTGTGGTGCATAAGAAAAACGGCGGTCTTGCTTCGGCGAGAAATGCAGGTCTGCGTGTGGCTAAAGGTGAGTATATTTATTTTGTCGATAGTGACGATTATTTGCTCGAGGATAAAGTGAATGAACTTTACCAAAAAGCAATTGAGTATGACGCAGATGTTTTACAGACCTCGTATTTTACTTTTGATGAAGAGAGCGGAAAATCAGGAATAACCCGAACCTCATTTGAAACCGACAGGCTTTTTACTCATACCGATATGGAACAAGAGCTTTGTTATGCCTCCTCAAAAAGAAGAATAATTTTCGTTTGGCGTAATCTCTATAAACGTAAGTTTCTTGAAAAACATTCCATAAAGTTTGAGGATGATTTATTGATGATTGAGGACGGACCCTTCAACATGGAAGCGTTTTCAAAAGCCGAACGCTTTGTTGCTGTTGATATTCCCGTGCTTTGCTACCGAATTCGTGATAACAGTCTCCAACGTCAGAAATACGTTCCCGATTACGACAAGTGGCTTTATAAGCAGTGGGGGCTCAAGCTCAAATATTATTCCGAAAACTGTACCCCGTCACCCGTTTTCTACGAGGATATAGGCGAGTATACCGTAAAGGCAATTTTTCCTGTGCTTCTTCGTAATGTTTACAAAAACAAGCCTGACGAAAGCTATGCGGTACTCAAACGTCTCGGTAAGTCCGAGATGATGCGCCGTTCGTTTGCTGATTATGATATAAATAAATTCAAATCAAAGTCGCTCGACTGGCTTATGACCTGGTTTGTGAAGAAAAAGCTGTATTTTCCTGCACACCTTATCTGCAAACACATTTTATATAAATAATTTTTACACCGAGGTCAGCCTCGGTGTTTTATTTTTCTCTCAACCGTTTGTGACAAAATATTCCCGACACCTTTTTTATAATGTAACCGAGGTGGTTGGGGTGACGGTTTATGCAGATGTTCTGCTTGTAATAAATCTTTTTGTAAATTACGCTTTGCTGTTGTGCTCGTCTATGATTATGAAAAACTCTGCATCACGTGCAAGAGTGCTTCTGGGTGCGGCTATCGGTGCATTTTACGGTCTGGTGATTTTTTTGCCGGATATGCCGAGCTTTCTTGAGTTATTTTTGCGGTTTGCCGCAACGGGTCTTATTGTTTTCGGCACCTTCGGATTTAAAAATCTGCGGTACTTCCTGCGATGTTTTTTCACTTTTTTTGCAGTCAGCTTTGCTTTTGGCGGAATAATGCTCGTTTTGTGGGTTACGGTTGCACCTGTCGGTATGGTTTACAATAACGGAGCGGTATATTTTGATATCGACCTTGCCGTGCTGGCGGTGTCCACCGTTGTATGTTTTGCTGTTGTCAGCCTTATTTCACATTTTACCGCACGGCGTGCACCTAAAGACAGCATTGCGCTTGTAAAAATTGTTTATGGCGGCAAAGTTGTTAGTGCTACTGCTCTTGTCGACACAGGCAATTCGCTTTGTGAGGGCTTCAGCGGTTACCCTGTGGCATTGGGAGAGTATTCGACGCTAGAAAAAATCATTCCGTCTTCAGTACGGGATTTTCTTGACGGTAAGGAGCTTTCACCTTCTGCGGATTTCAGGGTGGTTATGCACAAAACTGTCTCGGGCACGGGGCTTTTACCCGTTTTTAAGCCCGATTACATAGAAATAAAGTCTGCATCGCATACCGTCAGAACGGACAGAGTTTACATTGCGGTAACTAAAAATAATCTTGCAGGGGGCGAGTTTTCCATGATACTTAACCCCGAACTATTCAACGAGGAGAAAAGTTATGCTGAAGCTGTTAAGTAAAATCAAAAATCTTATTTTAAAATTCAAAGCCGCAGAAATAAATTCAGTTTATTACGTCAACGGGCCTGAAACCCTCCCACCGCCACTGACTAAAGAGGAGGAAGCTGAACTTATGCAAAAGCTTGGCTCAGGAGATGAAGCCGTCAGGGAAAAGCTGATTGTTCACAACCTGCGTCTTGTGGTTTATATAGCCAAAAAGTTTGAAAACTCGGGTGTCGGCATCGAGGATTTGGTCTCAATCGGCACAATCGGACTTATCAAGGCGGTCAACACCTTCCGCCCCGACAAAAACATCAAGCTTGCAACCTACGCTTCCAGATGTATCGAAAATGAAATTCTGATGTATCTGCGAAAGACGAGCCAGCTTCGCAACGAGGTGTCGATTGACGAGCCGCTGAATGTCGATTGGGACGGTAACGAGCTTCTTTTGTCGGACATTCTCGGCAGTGAGTCTGATACAGTAAACCGTGATATTGAGTTTGAGGACGAAAAAAATCTGCTTATCAAAACCATCAATTCAATGGGCGAGCGTGAGCGTACAATTATGTCTATGCGCTTCGGCTTGGGTGGCGGAAAAGAGCACACGCAAAAGGAGGTTGCGGATATTTTAGGCATATCTCAAAGCTATATTTCCAGACTAGAGAAAAGAATAATAGACCGTCTGCGAAAAGAGATTGAAAAAGTTTCGTGAAAATAAAATATCTTGTTGAAATCCGTTTGGCAATAATGTATACTTATCTTGTTCTTAAAGTTATTAACTTAAGAAAGGAGAAGCGATGCACTACATTATAATGGACCTCGAATGGAATAACACCTATGCCAGACGAATTAAGGGCTTTATAAATGAAGTGATTGAAGTCGGTGCGGTTATGCTGGACGAAAACCTCGACTATGTTGACGAGTTTTCCTGCATTGTCCGCTCACAAATCGGCAAAAAGCTGCGTGGCAATGTTAAACGTCTGACTCACATCACAAACGATGAAGTCCGCCACGGCGAGCCTTTCACAAAGGTTATGGCTGAGTTTAAAGCGTGGATTGGCGACAGAGAAAACGTTATTCTCACTTGGGGTGACGGAGACATCAGAGTGCTTATTGAAAACTACCGTTATTTAAACGGGATTCAGGTTTTACCGTTTCTCACAAATTATATGGATATTCAGCACTATTTCCAGCTTAAAAAGGAAATTCCGAAATCGAAGCAGATCGGCTTGTTTGCGGCGGCGGAGATGGTAGGTGTTGATGCTGAATTTTTTGCACATCACAGAGCGTTGGACGACAGCATAATGACTGCCGAATGTATGAGAAGAGTGTTTGATAAAAACGATTTCTTTGACCACATTGTTGTTTGCGACGATGCGTTTTATCAGAAATTGCAATACAAACCCCACGCAATCGGCAACATCAATCACCCGTTGGTGGATAAGTCTCTGCTTTCTTTCACCTGTGACAAATGCGGCAGTAAGGGTGAACAGCTTACAGATTGGCGATATTCTAACCAGTTTTTCAGAGCAAACTTTCATTGCCCCGTGTGCGATTACGATGTCCGTGTTGCGGTGAGATTTAAAAAGTACTTTGACAGATTGGAAACGAAGAAGAATGTTTCCATAATCAGCAACGAAAAAGTTAAAAAGGGTGCTGATTAAGCAGGAGGGTAACAGTAGCAATCTGAACCTGCCCGCAAGCAAGTTTTTTGGTGTTTTGACTTTGAGAGGTGTCGGCCAGTCTGCACCCTCAACATCCAAAAATTCTTGGCTTTCGGGTCGAAGATTTTTTATCGAGAGGATTTTTGGAAATTCAAGGCAAAAACACAGCCAATCCTTGCGGATTGGCGAGTATTTTAACGAAGAAGTGGCGGAAATCATCCGGTAAAAACACGGTTCATATTACTACTGTTACCCTGTAGCCTTGGATACAAATCCAAGGCTGCTTTTTTGTCTAAAAGATAGAAAATACTGTTTTTACACTATATATTGTTGACAAGTGTCGGTCGGTGGTATAAAATTATACAAGAAGATCTTTATTGCGGTACGGAGATGCCGACAGGATTTGAAAAAAATCAGGCTAAATGTGTCTTGTCAGCTCTCAAGTTGGCAAGACTTTTTTATTAGGTAACTGAGCAACTGAATGACCTCACGGGTCATCGGATATAGAAAATAATTGAAGGGATGATCTTTAATGGCAAAGAAAGAAAAGGTCGTTATAGGCGATCAGGGCATTCATGATGCTTCCGTCCTCGGCAAACCGAGAATGTTGGTGCTTGGTGTTCAGCACACATTCGCAATGTTCGGTGCAACCGTTCTTGTTCCTCTTCTTACAGGACTTGACGTTGCAACAACACTTCTTATGGCAGGTCTCGGAACATTATTCTTCCACCTCGTGACAAAAGGTAAGGTTCCTGCTTTCCTCGGTTCATCATTCGCTTTCCTCGGCGGTTATGCGGCGGTTGCACCTTATCTTGATAAAAACGGTAATGTTTGGGTAGAGGGTGCAGGTGCTAAATTTGCTAATACTGAAATGTTACCCTATGCCGGTTTAGGTGTTGCGGTTGCAGGTCTTATTTATCTGGTTTTCGCTTTACTTATCAAGCTTGTCGGTGTTAAAAAGGTTATGAAATTCTTCCCGCCAGTTGTAACAGGACCGATTATTATTGCAATCGGATTGAGCCTTGCAGGTTCTGCTGTAAACAACTGCAAAGAATGCTGGCCTCTTGCACTCATTTCTCTTGCTATAGTTGTCATTTTTAATATCTGGGGCAAGGGTATGGCGAAGATTATCCCTATTCTCCTTGGTGTTGTTGGTTCCTATATTGTAGCAATTATCGTAGGTAACGGCTTCGGATATGAGCCTATGGCAGTTGATTTTTCAAAGGTTCAGGCAATTCTTAATAACATTGCGGAAGGCAACATTTACGGTCCGCAGGGTTTGTTCTTCCTTCCTATTGTTAAGGAATCAACTGTTCTTGCCGTAGATTTTGGCGAAACATCAAAGGTTGTAAGCTCTATTATCGCTATCGCTCCCATTGCACTTGCAACAATGATGGAGCACATCGGTGACATTTCTGCTATCAGCGCAACCTGCGGCAAGAACTTTATCGCAGATCCGGGTCTCCACAAGACACTCATCGGTGACGGTGTTGCAACATCTCTTGCAGCTCTCGTCGGTGGTCCCGCAAACACAACCTACGGTGAGAACACAGGTGTTCTTGCTCTTTCAAAGGTTTATGACCCGAAGGTTATCAGAATTGCGGCTGTTTTTGCAGTTGGTATTTCGTTCTTCCCGATTGTTTCCGCACTCATCAGTTCTATTCCGACAGCTATTATCGGCGGTATCTCATTCATCCTCTACGGTATGATTTCTGGTATCGGTGTAAGAAACGTTGTTGAGAATAAGGTTGACTTCTCAAAGAGCCGTAACCTTATTGTTGCCGCTATCATTCTCGTTTGCGCCCTCGGTCTCGGTAGCGTAAGCTTCACAATCGGCAAGGTTGGCATCACACTCACAGCTCTTGCAGTTGCAGCTATCGCAGGTATCCTCCTCAACGCTATCCTCCCGGGTAACGACTATGTTTTCGAGGCAGAGTCTTACGACAACGCAAAGAAGTCAAAGGGCGACAAATAAATCATAGAATAAATTAAGGGGCTACTCACAGTCCCTTTTTTATGTAAATAAACAAAAAACAACCTTGCCAATCGGCAAGGTTGTTTGCATATCTTATTCTTATTTTGAACCTGAATAGTTCGGAGCTTCCTTTGTGATGAAAACATCGTGGGGGTGGCTTTCGATAAGACCTGCGTTTGTGATGCGCACAAACTTTGTCTTTGTCTTGAGCTCTTCAATGTTGTGACATCCGCAGTAACCCATACCTGCACGAAGACCGCCGAGCATCTGATAGATGGTATCGGCAACAGGTCCTTTGTAAGGCACACGACCCTCAACTCCTTCGGGAACAAGCTTCTTGTTGTCCTCCTGGAAATATCTGTCCTTACTGCCGTTTGCCATAGCGCCAAGGCTACCCATACCACGGTAAACCTTGTAGTTTCTGCCCTGGTAGATTTCAATTTCGCCCGGTGATTCCTTACAACCTGCAACAAGTGAGCCGACCATAATTGCGCTTGCACCTGCGGCGATAGCCTTAACGATTTCACCTGAATACTTGATACCGCCGTCTGCGATAACAGATATGCCGTGCTTTGCAGCTACATTTGCAGCATCAAAGATTGCTGTAATCTGCGGAACACCGATACCTGCAACAACACGAGTTGTACAGATTGAGCCGGGGCCGATACCAACCTTAACAGCGTCAGCGCCTGCAGCGATAAGAGCTTCTGTTGCTTCTGCAGTTGCAACGTTACCGGCAACAAGTGAGATTTCGGGATAAGCAGCCTTAACCTTTGCAACAGCCTTGATAATGTTCTGGCTGTGGCCGTGAGCAGAGTCAAGAACAAACATATCAACGCCTGCTTCTGCAAGACAAGCTGCTCTGTCAAGAACGTCTGCTGTTGCACCGAGAGCCGCCGCACAAAGAAGTCTGCCTCTTGAATCTCTTGCAGAGTTGGGGTACTGAACACTCTTTTCAATATCCTTGATTGTGATAAGACCCTTAAGGTAACCCTCATCGTCAATCAAGGGGAGTTTTTCAATTCTGTTCTTCATAAGGATTGCCTTTGCCTGCTCAAGGTCTGTGCCTACGGGAGCAGTAACAAGGTTGTCCTTTGTCATAACTTCGCTGATTTTGATGTTAAAATCAGTCATAAAGCGCATATCACGGTTGGTAAGAATACCAACAAGCTTGCCCTGCTCGTCGCAGATTGGCACGCCCGAAATTTTATACTTTCTGCAGAGGTTTTCAGCGTCATAAGCATAGTGGTCGGGAGTAAGGCTGAAGGGTGAGGAAATAACACCGTTTTCAGAACGCTTAACCTTGTCAACCTCCTGTGCCTGAACTTCCATGGGCATATTCTTATGAATAACACCGATACCGCCTTCACGTGCAATTGCAATCGCCATCGGAGCCTCTGTAACGGTATCCATAGCTGCTGTCATAATAGGGGTATTGAGTGTAATTTTCGACGTGAGCTTCGTCGAAATATCAATATCCTTGGGCAAAATGTCCGATTCAGCAGGTATAAGAAGCACGTCGTCAAACGTGAGACCTTCTTTACCAAATTTCTCATCAAAAGTCATTCAAAAACCTCCTAAACTGTGTTTGTTTTTATCTGTTTTTTAAAATTATTTAATTATAACGTGTATTTATAAAAAAAGCAATCACTAAACGCAGAAAATTTTAAAAATATTCAAGAATTATATGTGTAAAAAATTTTTTGAAAGCAAAACCGAATAAATCAAAAATTATTCTTCATTTTGTGGTATGTACCAGTACGAATTGAATTGATATAAATATGTACGGGCACCTTTCGGCATCTGTGTCAAAGCGTTGAAAACGTTGTAATAATCTCCTGCACCCATTCCCGTTGCACAAATACCGAGAGATACTAAAACTGTAAGGTGTGGAAAAAACATACCGATAATATATGGAATAATACCGAAAACAATATTCGGCAACAAAGACATAAAAGTAAAGCGGCTTTTGCTCATTGTTTCAGGGCCCACAACAAACATCATTCCCTGTGAAAGATTTGTATACATATACACATCCTTTTTGAAACAAATTGCGTGCAAAAACTCGTGAGGGAACATTGAAAGAAGTGAAAGAATAAGACCGATATAAAATTCAAACATGTTAGATAAAAGAAGCTCTTGACATCTGAAAAAAGCGGGAACGGCAAGAATAATCATAATGGCTATCGATAAAAGATTTGCTATTATCGACAGCTTTTTGGGGTCAGTTGCTTCTTTGAATTTCACCGCATTCGGTTTATGCTCTCCGTGAGGAAGTGTCTCAGGGTCTTTGTTAAACTTACCCATATAATGTAGTTTCATTTTTATTCTCCTTTTGATATTTAAAACCATCCTGCTTCTCTGCCGTTTTTCTGATGCTGTGACAGTGTACTTGCATAGTAGAAATCCTCGCCCGACGGGTCGGTAAGGAAGTAATAATAATCAGTGTCGGCAGGGTTAACAGCGGCATTGATTGCCTTTATTCCAGGGTTGCATATCGGGCCTGCAGAAAGTCCTTTACAGTAGTATGTGCTGTAAAGTGACATATAACGCTTGATGTCGTCATTCTGGTTGTCGAGCTTGACGTCCTTTTGGTAGCCGAGGTGTTCACCGAGCTTTTGCGTGATGTAAAAGGTTGTAACGTCACTCTGCAAAAGCGGAAAGGACGGGCTTTTAAGTCTGTTATGGAAAACAGAGGAAACTGCCGCACATTCGGCAATGTCCTTGTCGCATTCCTTTTGAATGATGGAGGCAAGTGTGAGCATTTCGTCCATTGTGTAGCCGAGTGCTTCTGCCTTTGCCTTAATTTCATCAGTTACTTTTTTATTGTAGTTGTCAATGAATTTGTCAAGTACCGCTTTCGGGTCGGAGTTGAAATAAAACTCATAAGTGTCGGGGAAAATGTAACCCTCCAGCAGGAAAATTCTGTCCTCGGGATTGTCAATTTCAATTCCCTCGTACGGCTGATTGCAGATTTCAAGAAATTCTGTCTTTGAACAGACGTTATATTCCGCAAGTCTTTCTGCAATGTCAAGGATTGTAAAGCCCTCGGGGAAGGTGACCGTAACCGTGTTTTTAACAGTCGTGGTCGAGCTTTTGGTTGTCAAAAAAGGCACGCCCTCGCCCTTATCGCAAGAGGAAAAGGTAAGCAATACCAGAATACAGCAAATTATGGCAGAAACAGTTTTTTTCATATTAAACCTCTGTTTTTCTTATTATTTATTCTCTACTAATGATACATTAATTTCATTTCCGTGTCAATAAAAGAGGATTTTCTGCAAATATTAATTTCGGAGGTGATAGTATGGAGAAAAAGAATAAAAAGGAAAGAAAAAAGCAAAATTGTCGCCGCTTGTCGAGTCGATAATTGCAGATTGGGAAACAGCATCCGAAAGTGATGTTCTCGGCAGTTACACGGGTAACCCCGAAACAGGTGAAATACCTGTTCAGGACGCTGACGATTTATAAAAATAATGTGGGGTAAATCTAATTTACCCCACACTTGCAAATTTATTTGGTTTTCATTCTTTTAATTTCAGCAGTACTCCAGAGAAGCAGACTGCAAACATATCAATAAATTACAGAAGCGTTGTTTTGTTGACAAAGAGGTGTTGGTATAGTATAATTTTATAGGTTAAAAATTAGAAATGAGGTAATGTTTATGAATATAGCTGTAGTTCTTGCAGGCGGTTCAGGCAGCCGTATGGGTATGGTTGACAGACCGAAGCAGTTTATCGACATTTACGGCAAGCCCGTTATCATTCACACTCTCGAGGCTTTTGAAATCAACGAGAAGATTGACGCAATCTGCGTTGTATGCGTCAAGGAGTGGCAGGATGACCTCTCACTCTGGCTCAAGGAGTACGATATCCGCAAGGTGCGCTGGATTGCAAACGCAGGCGCTTCAAGACAGGAGTCCTCGCTCAACGCTCTTGATGCAATTAAGGAAGCTTGCGGTGACGACGATTATGTTATCATTCACGATGCGGCAAGACCCCTTATTTCGCAGAAGATTATTAACGAAAATATTATGAAAGTGCGTGAATACGGCGCCTGCGACACAGTTGTGCCTGCTCACGATACAATCATCAGAAGCGTTGACGGCGAAAGCCTTGAATCAATCCCTGCCCGTAAGGAGCTTTATATGGGTCAGACTCCTCAGTCATTTAAGTATTCAATCGTAAGAAAAGCGTATGACGATTACTTTGCTTTGCCCGAAAACGAGCGTCCCGAAATGACAGACGACTGCGGTCTTGTTCTTCACAGCGGTGTAAAAATCGGAATGGCTATGGGCGATAAGCTCAATATGAAAATCACAACAATGGAGGATTTGCTCCTTGTTAAGTCTATTGTAAGAACAGGCAGATAAGGAAGGATGAAGTGTTTTGTTCGCTAAAAGTTACAAAATAACCGAGCCTAAAAGATTTGAAATATTTGTTGAGGATATTCAGAACAACGATGTTCTCGTCCGTCCCGAGTATCTTGCTGTCTGCAAAGCGGATATCCGTTATTATCTCGGTAACCGTAGCCTTAACGTGCTTAAAAGAAAGTTCCCGATGAGCCTTATTCACGAGGCAACGGGCGTTGTTGTTAAGGATAAAAACGGCAAGTTTGAGCCGGGTCAGCGTGTTGTTATGCTCCCGTGCAGAAGAGCTGATGAGTGCGACGGCACAAAGTGCATTGAGTGCGTAAGAGATAATCCTCATTTGCTTGATAACTACTGTCCCGATTCAAAGTTCTGTTCAAGCAACTTTGACGGCTTCAGTAAGGAGCTTATGGACATCGGTGCAGATTATCTTGTGCCCATTCCTGACGAGGTTGGTGCAGAGGCAGTTTTCTCGGAGCTTATTTCCGTTGGCTGCTGTGCTCTTCGCCGTGCAGGACTTGAAAAGTCAAACGCACCCAAGAACATTGCTGTCTGGGGCGACGGAATTATGGGATACATTATTGCCCTTGTTGCAAAATACAGCCTTGACTGCGAGGTTGACGTTATCGGATTGAGCAAGGAAAAGCTTGCCGAGTTTGACTTTGCAAACATCTACTACGCAAACGATATTGAATACTTACCCCGAATGACGGTAGCCATTGAGGCTGTCGGCGGAAACGCATCAGGCATTGCGGCAAATCAGGCAATTGACAAGCTTTATTCGGGCGGTAAGCTCATTCTCTGCGGTGTTGCAAACGACAACATTCCGCTAAATACAAGAATGGTGCTTGAACACGGACTTTCAATCAGAGGAACAACACGAAGCACACGTTGCGACTTTGAAAACGCACTCGAGCTTCTTGAGATTAAAGACTTCCGTGAGCGTGTTCTTAAGCTTCTTCTTTCAACAGTTGAGGTTGATGATATTAAAAAATACTATGCTGTATTTGAAAAAGAGTCAAAGTCCACCGCACTCGGAAAAAATATAATGAAAATATCATTCTAAAACAAAAACATCGGTTCAGCTTTGAACCGATGTTTTTTCTTGCTCTGCTCTGTAGTTTTGAACTGCATACATAAAGCCGTCAATGAGGAATTGCCTTGCCTCCTTTGCGGGAGTGGAGTATGAAAGCAGGTCAAATCCGTGGAAGCAACCATCAAAGGTTTTAAAATGTACTTCAACGCCTGCGGCTTTTAAGCTTTCAACATATTCAATCGTTTCGTCCGTGAAAGGCTCAATTGTGCCGACATAAGTAAGCGTAGGCGGAAGACCGCTATAGTCTGTTTCACGTGCAGGTGCGGCATATTTTGACACGTTTTCGGTCTGATATGCTTCACCGAGGTAAAGCTTCCATGCAATTTCATTTGATTTTGTATTCCATATCGGCGCATCGTTGTTTTGCGATGATTCGGTAATCATTCTGTCGTCAAGCATGGGATAAAGCGGCATCTGAAAAGCGATGTTAACATCGCCCGTGTCCCGTGCCTTAAGGGTTACAGCCGCACAAAGACCGCCGCCGGCACTGTTACCGCCCACAAAAATCTGACTGTCATTCATGCCGTAATCTTTTCCGTTTTCTTTAAGCCACAAAAGAGCGGAGTAACAATCATTAAATGCGGCAGGGTAAGGTGCTGTGGGTGAGTTGGTGTAGTCGGGAGCTACAATAACACAGCCCGAAGCATCAACAAAGCTTTGAATAAAGCTGAAATCCTGCTCGGGACATCCGAGTCCGTAGCCACCGCCGTGAATCCACAGAAGTCCGGGGACATTTTCTTTAGTCTCTTTCGGCGAATAAACACAGATGCGAAGCTCACTGCCGTCATCACGGGTTATGTATTTTTCTTCATAATTTATGCCTTTTGTAAGGTTGGGCAGACCGATATTATCAAGGAATAAATTTGCGATTTTAAAAAATCCTACAGTAAAATTAGGCATAACAATTCTTATAATATTGCCGACAGTTCTTATTTCGGGATGAATGTCGCTCGACTTTATATTCCATCGGTCAAACATATTGCAAACACCACTTTCTTCGTCATTTGCAGCTGCACTTACTGTAAGAGGTGAACACAGAAAAACAAAACATAAAAGTAAAGAGAGAAACCTTTTCATAATTATCCGTCCTTTCTGCTTTATACAACTATATTAACACATAAAATTGATTCAGGCAATATAAAAAGAATGTATAATAACGGATATAAACTCAAGTTTATATCCGTTACTTTAATTTGGGTAGATTTTTAATATAATCAATAACCGCTCTCGCACTGTTTTCGGGCAGGTCAATTTTGTTTTCGGCATCCTTAAGGTTTTCAAGGTAGTGCGCATCCGAATCAACAAAAATCTTCGCCCCGTCAAGTATGGGGTGATTTTTTTTGAGTGCATCTCTGTCTGCATCAGCAGTCATCTCAACCGCACAAAAGCCCATATCTTCGGTAATCATACCGAGGTTTGAAAGCACGCTGTAAGAGCTTCTGTCAATATGTGCAGGGTAGCACACACCGCCGTAGCCGGCAACAAGCTCGCACACATTGCTTATGCTCACCGAGCTTGCAAGGGTCAGCAGAATTTCCTCCTTGCCCACAACATTGTCACGCTCATCCATAACAAGCTGTTCACCGAATATGTCGGGACGGTTTTTGACGGGCGGCATTGTTGACAAGATGTAATCTGAAAACCTCATCGCACTCCCAACATCGGGAAAAAGGCAAACAATGTGAACCTCCTCCGAGGTGCAAAGCTCCATACCGGGGATAACCGTCAAGCCGATTTCTTCGCCGACTTTTACCGCCGCACCGCAGTTTTTGCAGGAGTTGTGGTCGGTCAGAGCGATTATATCAAGCCCGAGAAGCTTCGACATATTGACGAGATTATACGGTGTCATATCATTGTCACCGCAGGGTGACAGACACGAGTGTGTATGAAAATCGTAAAAAAGCTCCATTTTAAATCATCTTTGAAATGGCGGCAGCCATTTGATAGGAATTTTTTTCTGTCTGCAAAATGATAACATCATTCTGCTCTGCCCGTTTAAGTGCATCTTCGTCAAGTGCCGCATTTTCTGTCAGCACAATGCACGCAACGTCGGCAAGCACCGCAACACCGACCGAGTTGATGTTGCCCATAACAGTCAGCCACACGTCACCCTCCTGCGCACGGGACATTACCCAGCTCAAAAGGTCACCGCAGTAGCAACCGCTGATTTCTCTTTCAAGGTTTTTGCCGCAAAGCACTTTGAGTTCGAGCTTTTCTGCAAGTTCTTTTACGTCCATTTCAGTTTCTCCTCGTCAATACCTCTGAAGGGTACAGGTATAAGTTTATCGATTTCGTTATCCGAAAGCTCAGATGAAGATGCCATTTCGTTTTTAATTCTGAAAATGCAGTCGTCCATACTTGCATAACCACGCACAATATCCTCTGCCAAAGCACGGCAGGTCGGCGCTCCGCAGGTGCCGCAGTCAAGCCCGGGGAAGTTCTGTACCATAGCCGAAACCTGGTTCATCAGCTTCATCGAATCTGTTACATTATCTGCAAGCTTAAGAACAGAAAGCGGTTCAAGCGGATAATCCCAGCCGAGTTCTTTCGGAATTTCGTTTTCAAGGTGGTTGCAGGAAACGGGGAGGTATTTTTTCAGTGTGCTCAACCTTGTTTTTGCAACAAAGTTATTTGCAACCGTAAGGCAACCGCCCACGCAACCGCCCGTGCAGGCGTTAAGCTCAATAAATTCGATATCATTAAGCTTCTCATCCTCAACCTCTTCAAGGATTTTTATAACATTCTCAATTCCGTCAGCAGCTATGTATTTTTCGGTAAGCGAAGCCGAAGCCTCTCCGCCGCTTGCCGCCCAGCCGACACCGATTTTGCCCGACTGTTCAAGCGATTGCAGTTTTTCACGGTCAAGCTTATCCATCTTGTGCACAAGCAACGGGTAAACCTCGCTTATCGCAATTGCACCGTTAACGTCTGTGTGGTCAGCCGCAAGAGGGGACTTGATTGCCGTAATTTTTGCGGGGCAGGGTGTGATGAAAAATACACCGATATCCTCATCGGCAAGACCTGTTTTCTCCCTTGCCTCTATACGGGCAAGCCGTGCAGACTCATCCATCGGGGTTTTTAATGTGATAAGGTTGTCGATAAGCTCGGGATAACGAACCCTGACAAGTCGTATAACCGCAGGGCAAGCCGTCGAAATAACGGGCTTTACAAGATTTTGAGTTTTAAGCATTTTTCTTGTTGCGTCAGAGACGATTTCTGCACCCTTTGCAACCTCAAAAACGCTGTCAAATCCGATTTCAAGAAGTGCAGTCAGCACAAAATTTACGTCGTCAAGGTTATTGAACTGACCGTAAAGAGACGGTGCAGGCAATGCGATTTTGTATTTATAGCCCTCGATAGCGGAGAGAGGATCACTCATTGCTGACTTTGCGTGGTGAGGGCAGATACGTATGCACTCACCGCAGTCGATACAGCGTTCGGAAATTATGGTCGCTTTGCCTCGGCGAACACGAATTGCCTGAGTCGGACAGCGTTTAATACAGTTCATACAGCCGAGACACTTATCTTTGTCAAGGCTAACTGAATGAAACACGGTACTCATTTTGCTCCTCCTTTAGGATTTATAGTGTAATTACTGATTATAGATTTTAAGTGTGATTGTTGTACCGACGCCGATTTCGGTGTCGATATTCATTTCGTCTGTGTATTTTTTGATGTTCGGCAGACCCATACCTGCACCAAAGCCGAGCGAACGCACGTTTTCGGGTGCGGTGGAATAGCCTTCCTTCATAGCAAGCTCAACATCGGGGATACCCGGTCCCTTGTCGGCAAGCACAACAGTTATACACTCAGGGGTAATGGTTGCGTCAATAACACCGCCATCTGCGTGGATAACCATATTTATTTCTGCCTCATAAACGGCAATAGCAACCTTACGTACCAACGAAGCGTCAAAGCCAAGGTCTTTAAGTGAACGCTTCAATTTGCCCGATGCTTCACCCGCACAGGTGAAATCATAGGCATTGACGTCATAATGCAGTTTTACTTCTTCCATTACTTTCCGCTACCTCCTCGAAGACCGTGAGCATAAAGCCTGCCGCAAGAGGTGAACATTTCAAGGTCAGTTTTAATAAGTACAATTTCACGTTCCTCTGCAAGGTCAATCATACCCATATCGGGTGATTTACCTCTAACAAAAACGATACATTTCATATCCATCATTTCGGCTGTTCTGACAACCTGGGGATTTACAAGACCTGTCAGAAGCACAGCCTGCTCTTTAACATAAGCAAGAACGTCACTCATCATATCACTGCCGCAAGCCTTGAAAACTTCACGGTCAAGGAACTCTTCACCGTAAACGATGGTGCCGTCAAGAATTTCAATAATTTCTTTTACCGTCATTTTTAACCCTCCATGAGAATTATTAAAATATATAATACCATATCCAAAGGTAAAAATCTACATAATTTAATGCTATTTCTGTTAAAAAATGTTAATTTTCAATGAATTTCGCTCCGACAAACAAAAGAAGCGGAGATTTCCTCCGCTTCTTAATTGTTATTTTAGTATATCTCTTAACTTTCGTGATTTGTGAAGCCGTGACATCCACGGGTAACGTGGATATCGAAGGTAAAACGCAGAACGAAAACGCTCAAAGGAGTTATCTGCTTCGGGATGAGGCAGTTTATCAATTCCGATTTCTTCACGGAACAAAGCGTTCGCATTTCTTTTTTCTTTGACGGATATCGGCATCAAGCGAGCTTCTTCTATTTCCTTTTGCAATTTTTCGTCTTTTTCCGCAATCAGAAGATTGGCGATTTCTTTCATATCCATATTCTTACCTCAAAAATAAAAAAGTGTGAGCAACCGAAGTTACCCACACCGAAAACGCAAACTCCGATTGTTGCTACACAAATCGAAGTAGAATCAGAGTGTTTTACACCATATCAACCTCATAGAGTTTGCATTTTTCACAAACTTCTTGGTTGATATGTGCTAAAAAGGACGCAATTATCCCTGGGAAATGTTAGAAGAACTCTGATTATTCGATTCGTGTAGCACAATTAGTATATCACAGAAAAAGATTTATATCAATATGTTTTTTAGTGTATAGTCGGTGTTCATATTCAAGTGGAATTTTGGATGAATTTTAATTTGTGGGTTTGATTTATTACCTATAAATTTTCTTTGTGTGTAGGGATGGGCCTCCCGGACCATCCGTGTATTCTGCTGCTTTTCGGACGGTCGAGGACGCCCGTCCCTACGAAAGCAACCGAAATCGTGCTTTGCCCTCCTTGCCTAAAGGAGGGTGGCACGGCGTAGCTGTGACGGGAGGATATTCTGCGTCGCAGACCTTCAATGTAAACATAAAATAATCTTTATAATATCCCTCCACCACTTCGTGGTCCCCCTCCCTTTAGGGCAAGGGAGGCAACTTACAAAGTTCGCACAATAAACCAATCCTTACTTCAAAAAAATACAGGGACGGTAATCCGTCCCTGTAAAGGTGTTTATTTCTTAATCTGCCAGAAGCCGACCTTGCGCATTACCTTTGAAAGTGTCTTGTTTGCAAGGTAAGATGCCTTCATTGCACCCTCTGCGGCACACTTTTCAATGTAAGCCTTGTCAGCCATAAGCTCGTAATATTTTTCCTGCACGGGCTTGATGTTTTCAATAACACTTTCTGCAACCGCAATCTTAAAGTCGCCGTAGCCCTTGCCGTCAAATTCCTTTTCAATTGCATCGTAGTCAAGACCTGTACAGCACGAATAAATGCCCATAAGGTTGTTGATGCCGTCCTTGCCGTCCGCATAGCGTACCTTTGCTTCGGAGTCTGTAACAGCAGACTTGAACTTCTTGCGGATATCATCGGGAGTGTCAAGAAGTGAAACAGAAGCCTTCGGGTTCGGGTCGGACTTTGACATCTTCTTTGTCGGGTCCTGAAGCGACATAACCCTTGCACCTGCCTTGCCGATATACGGCTTCGGAACGGTGAAAGTGGGGGAGTAGATGCCGTTGAAACGGTCAGCAACGTCTCTTGCAAGCTCAAGATGCTGTTTCTGGTCTGCACCGACGGGAACATAGTCTGCCTGATAGAGGAGAATGTCAGCCGCCATAAGTGTCGGGTAAGAGAAAAGACCGACGTTGATGTTGTCTGCGTGCTTTGCAGATTTCTCCTTGAACTGTGTCATTCTTGAAGCCTCACCGAACTGTGTGTAGCAGTTAAGAATCCATGCAAGCTCTGCGTGCTGGGGAACGTGTGACTGAACAAAAATAATATTCTCTTCGGGGTCAAGACCGAGAGCGAGAAGCAAAGCATACATTTCAAGAGTCTGCTTGCGGAGCTTTGCAGGGTCCTGACGGACTGTGATTGCGTGCAGGTCAGCAACCGCAAAAATACAGTCGTAATCACTGCTCATTGTTGCCCAGTTTTTAAGTGCGCCAAGGTAATTGCCGAGGGTCGGCACGCTTGTCGGCTGAATTGCACTGAGCACTCGTTCTTTCTTTTCGATGTTTTCCATAATTATCCCTCCGATTATAACTGACATCTATTCTAACACAAGAAAACGTGATTGTAAATCATAAATATTTGTGATACAATACTTTTTGTTGATTGGAGTGAGAAAAATGGCAAATTTTGATTGTGTTTTGCTTGATTTTGACGGCACAGTTGCCGACACAAGCGAAGGTATATTTGAGGGAATACGTTACGGAATAAGAATGGAAGGTCTTATGCAACCGAGTCCCGAAGAAATGCGGACATTCATCGGCCCGCCGTTGAACGTTGGTTTTCGCAACCATTTTCCCGAGATAAGTGACGAGCAGGTTGACCGGCTTATTATCCACTACCGTGCAAAATATTCCGTTGACGGATATTATAAATTCAAGCTGTACGACGGTATGGAGGACTTGCTCCTTACATTGAAAGAAAACGGAATCAAGACAGGTATTGCAACATCAAAGCCGCAGGTTTTCATTGACCATATTGTAAAGACCTGTGACCTCAAAAAATACTTTGACGTTGTTGTCGGTGCGGAAGCAGACGTGCTTAACGGCGGCAAAAAGGGTATTATTGAAAAAGCATTCAATTTGCTCAAGCCTTACGGCTGTGAAAAACCGCTCATGGTCGGCGACACGAAGTTTGACATCATCGGTGCAAAGGATGCAGGCGTGCCGAGCGTTGCCGTAACTTTCGGCTTCGGAAGTGTTGACGAAATGATTGTCAACGGTGCAAATTATGTTGCGAAGAATTGTGAAGAGATTAAGGATATTGTTTTGAAATAAATTAAAACCACAGAAATTTCTGTGGTTTTAGTTTATGCCTTTTTCCTAAAAACAAAACAATCCGCCACCACCGCAACGACACAACCGACGGCATAGCAGGCGATATCCGCCCACGCAAAGGACGTACCCATCATTGTTACAAGTATGGGGTTTGTAATACCGAGAAGCTCGACGTAGTTAAAGTATTGACCGACCTCTACAAGTATGGCGAAAATCATAACATACAGGCTCATCAGCTTAAATCTGTCGGGAAAGATAATTCTTGCAAAGCTCCATACCACAACGGTTACAATCATATCACCGACATACGGGCGAATAAAATCGTCGTGAACATAAAGTGCAATCAGCACTTCAACTGCGAAAAGCAGTACAAACACGGCAAGAAAAATGAGCCGTGATTTTGCGTTTTTGCTTTTAATCATTTTATCTCCTCCTTGTTTTCATAATATCATAAATAATATCAAATAGCAATAAAACAGGCTTGCGAAAAACATCGCAAGCCTGTTGACATATTAAGTTTCTTTTGTTCTTTAATCTTCAAGTGTTATAAGGTTAATACACTTAACCGGGCAAACTTCTGTACACTTGCCACAGCCTGTGCACTTGTTGTAATCAACCTTTGCACAGAAATCCTCAACCTTGACAGCGTCGAATTCGCAAGCCTTAACACATTTCATACAGCCGATACAACCGAGCTGACACTCTTTTCTGGTAACAGCACCCTTGTCTTTGTTAACGCAAAGAACAGCCGCCTTTGCTTCGTGGAGGGGCATCATCTTGATAATGTGGTTCGGGCAGGTCTTAAGGCACATCTTACAAGCCTTGCAAAGCGCAGGGTTAACACGTGCCACACCGTCGCAGATGTGTATTGCTTCATAGGGGCAAGCTCTTGCACAGTCTCCGAGACCGATACAACCGTAAATACAGTCCTTCGGGCCGCCGAAAAGCTGCTTTGCCATCTGGCAGGATTCAACACCGTTATAAACCATCTTTGTGCTTGCCTTTTCGCAGAAGCCCTGGCACATTACAACTGCCGCTGACGGTTTAACGTTACCTGCGGCAAGACCTGCAATTTCAGCAATCTGCGCTGAAACATCATTACCGCCGGGGGCGCAAAGTGCCGTGTTTGTTGTAATACCCTTTGAAAGAGCAGAAGCGTAACCGTCACAGCCTGAAAATCCGCACGCACCGCAGTTTGCACCGGGAAGACACTCACGGATTTCTTCAGCCTTTTTGTCAACGGGAACAGCCATAACGATTGAAGCAACGGCAAGGGCAAGACCGAGAATGAGACCGATTACGGCAACAATTAAAACTGCTAAAATAATAGGATTCATTTTTCTGCCCTCCCTTATGCAAAGATGTTTTCAACAAGTCCCGCAAATCCGAGGAAGGAAAGCGAAACAAGTGAAGCCGCAACAAGAGTTATCGGAAGTCCCTTGAGGAATTTCGGAATGTCGCAGGACTCAAGTCTTGAACGTACACCTGCGAACATAATCATCGCTACAAGGAAACCGATACCGCCGCCGACAGAACAAACCATTGACTCAACGAAGTTATAGCCGTTGTCAATGTTGAGTGTTACAACACCGAGAACTGCACAGTTTGTTGTGATAAGCGGAAGATAAATGCCGAGTGAGTTATAAAGTGCGGGGATATATTTTTTAAGAACGATTTCAACCATCTGAACAAGTGCGGCAATAACGAGAATGAAAACGATTGTCTGCAGATATTCAAGGTTGTTTGCAACAAGCAGATACTTGTTGATAGGGTAGGTAACTGCCGTTGAAAGAGCCATAACAAAGATAACCGCAAGTGACATACCGAGAGCGGTGTCGACTTTCTTTGAAACGCCTAGGAACGGGCAGATACCGAGGAATTTAGCAAGAATAAAGTTCTGCGTAAGAATCATTGTAAGAAGGATGCTTAATAAACCTTTAGTCAGTTCCATTATGCCTTAACCTCCTTTTTGTCACAAGCCTCATCTGTCAATCTGATTGAGCAGGATTTAGCCATAGGACACTTTTCACAGCCCTGAAGCTCTGCCTTCGGCTTGCCTTTTGACTCCGCAAGCTTGTTTGCGAGTGCCATAACAAGACCGAATACAAAGAATCCGCCGGGTGCGAGGATGAAGATAAGCATCGGGTTTTCGTTAAGGAACGGAATCTGGAATCCGTCGAAAGTACCGCCGATAAGTCCGCTGATACCTGCAAGGAATGTTCCTGCACCGAGGATTTCACGGATAGTAGCCATTACGAACAATGCAACCGTAAAGCCAATGCCCATTCCGAGTCCGTCAACTGCCGAGGCGAGTACGCCATTTTTGCCTGCAAAAGCTTCAGCTCTGCCGAGGATGATACAGTTAACAACGATAAGCGGCAGGTAAACACCGAGCTGTTCGTCGAGTACGGGAACAAATGCCTTAACAAGCATCTGAACAATAGTAACAAACGATGCGATAACAACAACGTAAGCGGGAATACGAACCTTATCAGGAATAACCTTACGAAGTGCCGAAATAACGATGTTTGAACAGATAAGAACTATCGAAGCGGAGATGCCCATACCGATAGCACTTGTAACGGAAGTTGTGGTAGCAAGCGTCGGGCAAGTACCGAGAACAAGTCTTAAAACAGGGTTTTCGGCAATAATACCCTTGGTAAGCTCTTTACCGAGTGATTTTTTCTCTGCCATCAGTTTGCACCTGCCTTTCCTGTAACTGCTTCAAAGTTTGCGAGAGCAGCGTTAACTGCATCTGCAACAGCCTGTGAAGTGATTGTAGCACCCGTGAGTGCTGTGATTTCGTTGTTGTCGTGGTTTGAAGAGTTCTTCATAACCTTAACACCATTGATAAGACCGATGAACTGGTCTTTAAATGCGGGCTTTGTTGCGTTCATACCAAGACCGGCTGTGTCGTTGATGCTCAGAAGCTCAACACCTGTAATCTTGCCGTCCATGCTGACGCCTGTCATAACAAGGATTTCGCCGCCGTAGCTCTTTGCGGTCGTTGTGAAAACCATACCTACGGAGTTGCCGTCCTTGTCAACACCGAGTGCATAAGAAATGCCGTCTGCTGTTTCGTCCTTGAACTCTTCTGCTGCTGTAAGAACAGTTTTTCTGGTTTCAATTTCTGTCTTGATTGCAAGCTCTTCAATAATCGGAGCCGTAACGCTGTTTGCAAAGGCAAGCAAGGTTGTTGCAACAAGGCAGATAACAAAAAGTGCGATTGTGGGGACTAAAATACTCTTTTTCATTTTGCCTTAGCCTCCTTTTCCTTTTTAGGAGTGCCGAAGGGCTTGGGAAGAGTGATGTTTTCGATAAGCGGAACAAGAATGTTCATAATAAGGATTGAATATGAAACACCCTCGGGAAGGTTACCGAAGATACGGATAAGCGATGTAATAATGCCGCAACCTATGGCAAAAATAATCTTACCCTTGAATGTAATCGGGGAGGTTGTGTAGTCGGTTGCCATAAATACTGCACCGAGCATAAGACCGCCGCCGAGAAGCTCGTAAGCAACAAACTCAAGGTTGCCCTTACCTGCGATGAGCATAATTACAGCAACTGTACCGATGTAAATAAGCGGAATTGTCGGGGAGATAACCTTTCTTGCGATAAGGTAGATGCCGCCGAGAATGATTGCGATTGCGCAGGTTTCGCCAAGACAGCCTGCACGCCAGCCGATAAGCATCTCAAGAAGGCTTGCATCGGGTGTTGTACCTGCAGAAACCATTGTGTGGATGTCTGCAAGAGGTGAAGCGGAGGTAAGTCCGTCAAGGTTCTGCGCTGACCATGTGAGCGGTGCTGTCCATGTGGACATAGCAACGGGGAATGAGGTAAGAAGAACAATTCGACCTACAAGTGCAGGGTTAACGAAGTTCTGACCGATACCGCCGAAGAACTGCTTGACAACAACGATTGAAATAACCGCACCAATCATAACCATCCACAACGGAATGTTTACGGGAAGGTTGAAAGCAAGCAGAAGACCTGTGATAACTGCGCTCAGGTCACCGATTGTCTGGTTACGTTTCATAACAACACGGCAAATGAACTCTGCGATAACGCAGGTGCCGACGGAAACGCATTCAACAAGCAATGCTCTGGGGCCGAAGAAAATTACCGAAGCAACGAGTGCAGGTACCATTGCGATAATAACGTCAAGCATAATGCTTCTGACGGTTTTGTGTGTACGGTCGTGCGGAGAAGCACTGACCACAAGTTTATTATTGAGTGTCATTTATTTTGCACCTGCCTCTCTGATAACTGCCTTTGCAAGACGCATATGCTGAACAAGCGGTTTCTTTGCGGGGCAGGAGTATGCACAACTGCCGCATTCCATGCAAACCATAACGCCGTCCTTAACCAAAGCGTCAGCGTCCTTTGCCTTTGTGTTTCTGACAATTCTTGTCGGAATAAGGCTCATCGGGCAAGCCGCCGCACATTTACCGCAACGGATACAGTCTGTTTCCATAAAAACTTTTGCATCATCTTTTGAGAAAGCAAGTAAAGCGTTGTTGCTCTTTGAAAGCGGATGATCAAGGCTTGTGATTGCAGTACCCATCATCGGACCGCCTGCAACAATCTTAACAGGCTCATCTTTGAAGCCGCCGCAGAAATCAATGATATCACTAATACTTGTACCAATAGGCACACGAACATTTTTCGGTTCCTTGATTGCAAGACCGTCAACTGTAAGTGAACGGCTGACGAGCGGTTTACCTGTCTTAAGGTAGCGTGAAATAAATGCGACTGAAGTAACATTCATAACCATACAGCCGACGTCAGACGGAAGCTTTCCGGGAGGAATCTGTCTGCCTGTTGCGGACTGAACCATCATCTTTTCAGCACCCTGCGGGTAGCGTGATTCAAGCTGCATAATTTTGATTGCACCGTTTGCGCTTGAGTCGCCGTCAACAATCTGCTCAAGGATTTTGAATGCCTCGGGCTTGTTGTCCTCAACTGCGATAACAACATTCGGAATCTCGAGGAATTCCATCATTGTTCTGATGCCTGAATAGATATCCCACGAGTTTTCAATACATTCACGGTAGTCAACTGTGATATAAGGCTCACACTCTGCCGCATTGATAACAAGTGTATCGATGTGACTGTCGAGCGGAACACGGAGCTTGACGTGAGTGGGGAAGCCCGCACCGCCGAGACCGACAAGACCCGAATCTCTGATAGCCTTGATAAAATCTTCTTTTGTTTCAATGTGAGGAGCTTCAATGCCCTCATACATCTGCATTTCACCGTCAGACTCGATTGTAACTCCCTGAACCATAGCTCCGCCGGGAAGCTTGACGTTACCGATTGCGGTAACTGTACCCGAAACGGAAGCGTGGATAGGTGCACTGACATATTTGTCGCTGTCACCGATAACCTGACCTACCTTTACGGTATCACCGACCTTTACTGCCGGTGTGCAGGGTGCGCCGATGTGTTGTTGCATAGGTAAAATAACCTGTTTAGGTTCCGGCATACGCACTACTTCAAGCTCTGCGGTGTTTTTGTGGTGTGCAACCTTAACGCCGCCTCTTACTTTCTTTACTGCTTTAATAACGCCGGGGATGTGGATTTTACCCATTTGTTCAACCCCTTTCAATATTATAAACGATTCATAATTTTGCCTAAAGCGGGGAGTACCAGCTTTAGCATTGTTCCCGTGACAAAGCCTGTTGCCACGGCAAAGATTAACAACAGCGGTCCGTAGCCGAAAATAAGTGACCAGGTTCCCGAAATCAGGCAGGCACTCATAAGCTGACCGATATTATGACAAACGGCACAGATAATACCTATACCGATGTATCCTAAATTGATTTTTTTACTGCGGAGCAAAACGCACGCAGCCGCCGTACTTAAAATTCCGCCCGAGGCACTCATAAGCATTGCTGTTGTGCCTCTTGTAACACCGGCGAAAACGGCTTTTAAAACTGTTATAAAAAACGCATCTGCTACTGAAAATGACGATGCCATAAACATTGTAACGATGTTGGAAAGTCCGGGCTTTGCTCCCGGCGGAAGTCCCGGCAGGGCAGGAATCAGCGACTCGAGAAAAGACAGAGCCAGCGCCAATGCACCCATAATGCCGAGAAGTGCGACACGTTGTGAATTCTTTTTATCTCTCATATCAAACATTCCGTTTTTAATATGTCATCATATCTGTTTTGTCCGTACCCTTTATTGAGACAACAACTCTTTCGGGCAGGCAGGCTGCGGTCTGTCCTTTTTTTGAAAGCCAACCGCTTTTTATACAAAGCTCATCCTTGCAATGCGCATCAGAAAAGCAGATTTTCCCTTTTTCAACGGTTATTTTTGTACCGTTCTTCGGTGTCAGAGTGTAGCTTTTTTCTACCTCTTGCAGATTGATTTCTTCAACAACCTCTCCGTCAACATAAATCTGTGCGGTGAGTGTGCTGTTGTTAAAAAGATTTGGAATAAAGAGCAGAATACTTAAAATAATAACTGTAAGAATAACAATGAAATCTGCTCTCATAAAAAGCTTTTTCATTTTGCCACCACAAAGCTTTCGTCTGTACGTGTAAAATCATCTTTAAGTCCGTCTGTTATACGGACAGTTTTGTCTTTGAAAACAAATACCGCTTCTGCATCGTATTTTTGGAGAAGCGCAAGGCTGTCGTTATAGCCGAGGATATAGCAGGCTGTTGAAAGTGCGTCGCTCAATGTGCCAGATTCGCATACAACAGTAATGCTTGAAAGTCGGCTGTCGGCGGGGTAGCCTGTTGTAGCGTCAAGTATATGATGGTAGGTTTTGTCACCCTCGACGAAGAACTTTTCATAATTTCCCGAGGTCGAAACACAAGTGTCAGAAAGCTTGAGCGTGCCCATTGCTTCCTTGTCATTTTCGGGATTTACGATACCTATATTAAAGCTTCTGTCACCGTAAAGGAGCAAGCTTCCGCCAACAGAAATTACAGCCGACTCTGTGTTGGTAGAGGAGAGGAGAAGCTTTAATCTGTCGCAAGCCGCACCCTTGCCCACGGCACCCAGGTCAAGGCTCTGACCCTCTGCTGTGATAACGGTTGTGTCTGTAATTTTAACGGATGAATAGTTAACGCTTTCCAACGCTTCGGAGATTTCATTGTCACTCGGCAAACGCTGATTGTCACCGCCGAAATCCCAAAGCCTTGTAACCTTGCCGACGGTAATGTCAAAAACACCGCCGCTGTTCTTTGAAACGTCAAGCGCTTTGCCGATAACATCAATAGTTTCTGTCGATACCGAAACTGTTGTGCCTGCGGATGCGTTAATTCTTTCAATATCGGAATTTTTTTCTCTCCACGAAAGCAGAGCTTTTTCGGTTTCGTTTATATTGTTTTCGACTGCTTCAGCTGTTTCTTCGCCGTCAGAACCAAACAGACGGATGTTCACAACAGTTCCCATAGCAATGGCGGTAGAGCTGTATTCCGAGCGTCCTTTCACAAAATCAGCAAGCACAACACCAAGCACCATAACCACACAAACCAAAACAGAAATCAATGCCTTTTTATTTACTTGTTTCTTGCCGTTTGTGTTTTCCAAGGAAGTGTCACCCATTTCTGAACATACTTGTCTATTCTCTACAATTATATAACGAAATCGACTTTAATTCAATAGAAAAAGCACTAATTAAATATTTAACAAAGAATGTAAAAACTTTAACAAACGGCAGATTTTATCAAGCTGGGTGAACAAAAAAGAACCAACACAGTTTTACCTGTGTCGGTTCGGAGTTATGATTTAGTTTTAAGTATTAAAGATACCAGATCCAGCCGAAGAGGATGTAAACGATAATCCACTGGATGATTGAATATTTTACGGTAACTTCACAAGTTGCGCTGACTCGACCGTCTGCGCTTGTTGCAGTAATTGTTGCTGTACCGAGATTAACGGCGTAAACCTCACCGTCTTCGTTAACTGTTGCAACCTCGGGGTTAGAGGATTCCCAAATGATATCTGTTGAATAAGCTGCATCCTCGGGAAGCACGTTAACAAAAAGTCTCATTGTTGCTCGGTAGTTCATTGAAACTTCCTGCATACTCATAACAAGCTCTGTCGGAGCAACAACAACTCTCGGAACTGAACGCTCTTCATCGGCACCGCAGTTGTCGCAAATTCTTCTCTCAATACCTTCTGCACTCACTGTCGGCTCCTTAACGGTTTCCCAATCAAGCCAGCTGTGACCGGTAGAGGGAAGAGTTGTTTTAGCCTCAACGTCTCCGCACATTCTGCAGATAGTCTGAACATAACCTTCATCCTCACAGGTTGAGTTGCGGATGTCTGTTATGTAGCTGTGACCGGGAGAGGGGAGAGTGATTTCTTCCATAACCTCACCGCATTCGCAGATAACCTTGATGTAACCGTCCTCTGAACAGGTTGCGGCTTTCTTGTCACGGCTAGCCTCTGTGTGACCTTCCGAAGCAAGAACAGTTTCGCTGATTACGTAACCGCAAGAACAGATTTCTTTCTTATAACCGTCTTCTGTACAAGTCGGCTCTTTTGACTCTGTTGTTGCAACTGTATGGTCGGTCTTGGGAAGGACTGTTTCAGAAACATAATTTTCGCAATCAAGACAGAAAACCTTGTCGTAACCGTCCTGAGTACAGGTCGGGTCAAGGTGAAGCTCTGTTGTGTTTGTGTGGTCAGCCTTGTCAACAGGTCTTGTGTCGGCAACCTCACCGCATTCTGTACAGTAGGATGTCTCTTCACCCTCTGCGTCGCAGGCAGGAGCAGTTGTCTCAACCCAATCACCGCCGACGTGGCTGTGAGTTGCAGGAACGTCATTTGCAACAACAACATCATCTGTAATGTCTGTTTCGTTTCCGATTGAGCCTACATAGCAAGCAGAAATTGTGATGTCGAAATCGTCAGCAACAACGCCGTCTGCGGATTCTTTTGTATAGGTGTACTCTGCGATTGAAAGCGGAGCAACACAGCCGTTAAGGCTTGCAATGCTTATCATACCGTTAGCAACGTTTGAACTGCAAGCAGAGGAAACAGTGCTGTCCGGCACAATTGCCGTAAGGGTAAGACCGTCAGCGGCATACACCTGAAGGTCAAGGCAGTTAAAGCCGTTTTCCTTAAGTGCAAGGCGGATTACAACCTCTGTCTGTGTTTCGCTTACCTTTTCAAGAGTAATTGTGGGAATTGCAACCTCATCTGCAGCAAAAACAAATGCAGGCACAATTGTAAGGAACATAAGTGCTGAAAGAAATACTGAAAGAGATTTACGAAGTACCTTTTTCATCTTTATTACCTCCAAAGATAAATATACTAATATATATAATAATATTTTTTTGCAAAAAGGTCAATGCACCATTTAACAAAAAATAGACCGAACTATTGTATGTTTTTACATATTTATGTGAAATTTATAGTAGGAGATGATTTTTTGAACAAACGTTTAATTGCTGTTTTCACGGCTTTTGCACTCGCTTTTGGCTGTATCTGTCTGCGGCTTTACACACTTGCAACGGGCGGAGCGGATATGGTTGCAAGCGGAAACCACAGCTTTACGGTTGAAATCGGGGCTATAAGGGGCGATATACTTGATCGTAACGGCGAAAAGCTGGTGTCGACAGATTTTGAGAATATTGTTGCGGCAAAGCCGACATATAAGGCACTTACAGAGCTCGAAAAGGTGCTGGACTCTCAAACCTGTGCTGATTTGGAAAAGCGTATGCAAAAGGGAAATGCGGTCTCGGTGAATATAGGGAAATTGGAAATTGAACAGAATTCCGACGCAGTTACGCTAAAAAAATATAACCGATACTCCGAAAATCAGCTTGCACAGCATATCATAGGCTACCTTGACGGTGAGGGCAAGGGCGTTTCGGGGCTTGAAAAAAGCTTTGACAGTCTGCTTTATACGGGCAAAAGCCTTTCGGCAAGCTTTGCGACAGATGTTTACGGCAGAATTCTAAGCGGAACACGGATTGAGATTAAAAACAGCACATTCAAAACAGCCTCGGTCACGCTGACACTCGACACACAAATTCAGCAGGCGGTGGAGAATGCTCTTGATATAAGCGATGTCGAGCGTGGTGGAGCGGTTGTTGTGGATATTGAAACGGGAGCAATAAGGGCGATTGCATCACGTCCTGATTTTGACACACAAAACATTTCCGACTATCTCGATAACACCGATGCACCTCTCTTTGACAGAACGCTCAATGCGTATTCGGTAGGCTCTGTTTTTAAGGTTGCAGTCACGGCGGCGGCTCTTGAAAACGGAATAAATGAGTTTTATTATAACTGCACGGGCAGTTGTGAGGTTGACGGAGTAACCTTTAGCTGTAACAACAAAACAGTTCACGGTGAGCTTAATATGCAAAAAGCACTTGAATGCTCATGCAATACCTTTTTTATCGAGCTTGCGTCAAAGGTCGGTGCGGATAAAATTCTCGAAACCGCTTCGCTTATGGGCTTCGGTCAGGAGATAACGCTTGCAGACGGTATCGTCTCAAAGTCAGGTGTGCTGCCGACCTCTGAAAAGCTTTCGTCCTCAGGCGCACTTGCAAACTTCTCGTTCGGTCAGGGAGGCTTCACGGCAACAATGCTTCAGCTTTCCACAATGATGTCAGCCGTCGCAGGCGAGGGGAGATACAACAAGCCATATATAATAGAAAAGGTGACAGATGCAGACGGTAATACCGTTCAATCGCACGAAAGTCAGTACCCTGTGACGGCAATAAGAGAAACGACGGCACAACGGCTTACAAAAATGCTCACAAGCGTTGTCGAAAACGGTAATGCAGTCAAGGCGAAGCTCAAAAACGGAATTTCGGCGGCAGGCAAAACCGCAACGGCACAGACAGGTACTTTCCTGAAAAACGGGGTTGAAAAATACAACACCTGGTTTGCGGGCTTTTTCCCTGCGGATAACCCGAGGTATACGGTGGTTATTCTTAAAGAGGGCGGTGCCTCGGGAGCGGTGGATTGTGCCCCTGTTTTCAAGCGGATTGCCGACAAAATCATAGACCTAGAAAAAATTTCATAAAATATGAAAAAAGTGCTTGATTTAGAAATAGCCTTGTGCTATAATCTATCGGCAATCATTACACACGTAGAGTGTTTTGAGCGAAGTGCATTACAAAAATGTCCGCTTTTTAAGCTCTGCGGAGGCAAAAACTAAGGAGGAAAAATTTATGCCAGTAGTATCAATGAAGCAATTACTCGAAGCAGGTGTTCACTTCGGACACCAGACAAGAAGATGGAACCCGAAAATGGCTCAGTACATTTTCACAGAGCGTAACGGTATCTACATCATCGACCTTCAGAAGACAGTTGGTAAGCTTGAGGAAGCTTACATGTTCATCCGTGAGGTTGCTGCAAACGGAGATGAGATTCTCTTCGTAGGTACAAAGAAGCAGGCTCAGGATTCTGTTAAGGAAGAAGCAATCCGTTGCGGTATGCCGTACGTTAACGCACGTTGGCTCGGCGGTATGCTCACAAACTTCAACACAATCAAGAGAAGAATCAAGAGACTTGAGCAGCTCAAGAAGATGGAAGCTGACGGAACATTCGACCTTCTTCCGAAGAAGGAAGTTATCAAGCTCAACCTCGAAATCGAGAAGCTTGAGAAGTTCATGGGCGGTATCGTTAACATGAAGAAGCAGCCCGCTGCTATGTTCATCGTTGACCCCCGCAAGGAAAGAATCGCTGTTCAGGAAGCAAAGAAGCTCGGTATTCCCCTTGTAGCAGTTGTTGACACAAACTGTGACCCCGATGAAATCGACTACGTTATCCCCGGTAACGACGACGCTATCCGTGCAGTTCGTCTTATCGCAGGCGCAATGGCTGACGCAGTTATCGAAGGCCGTCAGGGTGAGCAGACAGAAGCTGCTCCTGCAGAGGCTGAAGAAGCAGTTGCTGAATAATTAACCATACATTTAATAAGTCCGTGCAAGATGTGCGGACTTATTCCGAATTAAGATTTTCGATTGGAGGAAATTAAAATGGCATTTACAGCTAAAGACGTACAGGCTCTTCGTGAGAAGACAGGCGTTGGTATGATGGATTGTAAGAAGGCTCTTGTTGAAACAGATGGCGATATCGACAAGGCTATTGATATTCTTAGAGAAAAGGGTCTTGCTTCTGCTGCTAAGAAGGCAAGCCGTGTTGCTGCTGAAGGCGTTGTTGCAGCATACAACGATGCTAATGCAGGTGCTCTTGTTGAAATTAACTGTGAAACAGACTTCGTTGCAAAGGGTGCTCCTTTCGTAGAACTTGCTGCTAAGGTTGTTAAGACTGTTGTTGCTGCAAAGCCTGCTGATGTTGAGGCTCTCCTTGCTACAAAGGCAGTTGATTCAGACAAGACAGTTGAAGAAGAGGTTCAGGAGGTATTCCTTGCTCTTCGTGAAAACATGAAGGTTCGCAGATTTGCTCTTGTTGAAGGACACACTGTATCATACATCCATGCAGGCGGTTCAGTTGGTGTTCTTGCTGCATTTGACGTTGACGATGCAACAGCAGCTAACGACGAGTTCGTTGCAATGGGTAAAAACGTAGCAATGCAGATTGCTGCTATGAGCCCCGAATATTTAGGTAAGGCTGACATTTCAGCTGAAGAGCTTGCAAAGATGCAGTCAATCACAGTTGACAGCGCTCTCAATAAGCCCGAATCACTTCCCGTACCCATCCTCAACAGCCTCATTGATGAAGCAATCAATGACAAGAAGTGGAGCGATGAGGACGCAGAAATCTACAAGGGTCTTGATCAGAAGCAGAGAAAGAATTTCCCGAACTTCATTTCAAAGGAAGCAATGGCTACTCTTGCAGAAATCGCAGTTTCACGCAAGGCTGAAATTGCTGAAAACAAGATCTTCTCCGGTCTTGTTCAGGGTCGTCTTTCAAAGCAGATCAAGGAAGTTTGTCTCCTTGAGCAGGCTTTTGTTCGTTCAGACCTCTTCGAAGGTGATGTTAACGGCTATATCAACTCAGTTGCTAAGGCTATCGGCGCAGACATCAAGCTTAAGAGCTTTGTTCGTTTTGCAAAGGGCGAAGGCATTGAGAAGAAGGTTGACGACTTCGCAGCAGAAATTGCTAGCATGATGTAATCAACCGCAAGGTAAAAATATAGAGCTAATCCGTAAGGGTTGGCTCTTTTTTTATGGATATCTTTTTGTTTCGTCAGTTTCGCCTAATATATAATCAACACTTGTGTTATAAAATCTTGCAAGGGCAATAAGAATATCAGACGGAGTATCACGATAACCTTGCTCATATCGGTAATACTGCGGTTGGGGCATACCTAAAACATTTGCGATTTCCCTTTGGGTTAAGTCGTGGTCTTCCCTAAGCTCACGTATTCGCTTATAGTAAGCCATAAAAAATTCCTCCAATAACCATTTGGTTATCTTGACAATACAATAATAGAGTGCTAAAATTATTGTGTGATAACCATTTGGTTATCAAAAACTTTTTTGGAGGTTATGTAGATGAATAAAATTTTAAGAAAAATTTTAGCATCATTGCTGACGGTTGTGATTATCATCACTGCCGCACCCTTAAGCGGATTTGTAGGACTGGAATTGCCCGATTTCGGTGCAATCTTCTCAACCAAAGCCGAGGCGGCTGCATACAGCGGCACCTGTGGTGAAAATCTTACCTGGACTCTTGATACATCAACGGGTGCGTTGGTTATCTCCGGTGTCGGAAATATGCTCTATGACTACCAATGGAGTTCATATAAAGATAAGGTTGTTAGTGTTATTATAAAAGAAGGTGTGACAAGCATAGGGACTGATGCATTCTACGATTACGATAGTATTACTAATGTTTCGATATCAGATAGCGTTACAGATATTTTTGAAAACGCCTTTATGGATTGTGATAGTTTACAAAGTGTTCAAATGGGTAATGGTGTAATCTACATACATATAGGTGCTTTTAATTCATGTGATAGTTTGACTGAAGTCAATTTCAATAATAAATTAAAGACTATTGGTCAATATGCTTTTACAGATTGCACAAGTTTAGAGAAAGTTTACATTACTGAAAACGTATCTAAAATTGGTTACAATGCCTTTTCTGGATGTGAAAGTCTAAAAAGCATTGATGTCAATGAAGCAAATCAATATTACTCTAGTGACGCATCAGGTGTTCTTTTTAATAAGGGGAAAACACTATTGATTCAGTATCCGGCAGGTAATTTGAGAACACATTATAGTATTCCAATTGGTGTAGAAGAAATAAGAGCGTTTTCAATAATAGCACCCAACTTAATAAGTGTGACTATTCCAAGTAGTTTGGCTTATGTGTATGACTATGGATTTTTTGAAAGTGCAAATCTTACGGACGTATATTTTTTGGGAAGTTTCAAAGAATGGGAAAATATCGAAATTTCTGAAAGTGGTAACGAATCTCTACTTAATGCAGCAATTCATTTTAAGGGCATCTATAATCTCGGTGAAGAAACATACTGCTTTGATAATTTTAGTGACGCTGATTCTGATGGTCACTGTTTTGGTATGTCAATTACCAGTTCCGGCTATTATTTCAGTGAATTAAATGTTTCTGGTATTGATATAAATGATAGCAGCGAATTATACACTGTATCAAAAACATCTACGGTCAAAAAGCCGATATGCTACTATCATTCTAAACAAGGTTCATATTCTTTGAAATCTACCGTAGCAGGAGGAACCTATTATAAATATAGATATTATGATATAGAATCTGACTGGGAAGAAGTTGTTGATTATGTAGAAAACCATAATTATGACAATACTGGTGCATTGCAAATAGGATTTAGAAAGGGTAAAGGCGGTCATGCAATTAACTTCTTGCGTTATGAAAAAGTTAATGGACAGGATAGGATTTATGCTTATGATAACAATTTCCCCGATGTTGAAACATATTTCTGCAAAGAAGCAGACGGAAAGATTTATCAGAAGCCGTATTCAACTTTCAGTGGTGCAATCGACTGCATTGCTTTAAGAGATATATTAACCTATTATAGTGAGGTTAAAGATTTTGATGATTCCCGTGTGATTTACGCACAAGAATATATGGTTAAAATAGAAGATATACCAGCATATCCTATGGATTTAGGTCTTTTATCTGCAGAATATATTATGTATGAGATACCCGAGGGTGTTACTAAAATCAAGATAATTCCTCTGACGGATAATGCAACTTTTGAGTACATGGGAAAGACATACCAATTCGGAAATGTTACAGAAAGTGTTTATGGCTTGTTAACTTTGTCAAACGCTGAAGAAGGGACAACTGGCAGTATTGATTTTACAATAGTTTTAGAATCTGGCAAAGTGAATTCCGTTTCAATCGACAACATTGAAATGAATTACAAGGACAGCACAGCAATCACTCCGACAATCGACATTGATGAGGGCGTGGAATATACTGTTACATATTCTTCTTCCGACAATTCTGTCGCACAGGTTGACGAAAATGGTAATACCTATGCCTCGGGCAAGGGCGAAGCAACAATTACCTGCACCGTAACTGACGAATACGGTAACACAGTAACCGACACTTGCGACATTGAGGTTAAATACACTTGGTGGCAATGGATTATTGTTATCGTCCTCTTCGGTTGGATTTGGTATTGATGAAACCAGAAGGACGGGCAACGTCTTACGAATTGGATAAAACCTTATCGACAAATGGGGGTTTATCGGGAACTCAATTTAGATAAAACTTGCCGTGTGCGTTGCCTCCCTTGCCCTAAAGGGAGGGGGACCACGAAGTGGTGGAGGGATATTATAAAGAATAGATTACGTTTACATTATAGGTCTGCGACGCAGAATATCCTCCCGTCACGGCTACGCCGTGCCACCCTCCTTTAGGCAAGGAGGGCTGTGTTACTGCTAAATTGTAATTATCCCGACAAATAAAATTTGTGCAATATTTTTAGGGAGACGAAAAAACAGAGGAAAGTTGATATAATAAATCAAGGCTGGCAGATTACTCTGTCAGCCTTAATTGTTTATTTATTCACTTCGGGGTTTTCTGTCCGACATAAGATGTAATCAATGCTTACATTATAAAAATCGGCAAGTATCATCAGTGTCTCGGTAGGGGGTATGCGTTCTCCGCTTTCAAATTTTGAAATGAGTGCTTGCTCAATTCCCGTTTGCATCTGCAATGCTATTTGTGTCAGTCCCTTGCTTTTTCTTAATTCCTTTAATCTGTTCTCCATATAATCACCCTATGACATTGTGTCATATTTTAGTATTGACAAATATGACATATTGTCATATAATGTGTTTGGGAAAGATAAAATATACAAAACGTGAAATCCGCCATTCTGTTTTTAGAATGACGGATTTTGCAAATTATAATTGGTTGATATGATTTCACCCAAAAAGAAAAACCGTGAGGATTTCCTCACGGTCTCTTTTTTAATAAAGATTACTGCTCAACGGGATATACGCTGACCTTTTTGCGGTCCTTACCCATACGCTCGTACTTAACTGTACCGTCAATAAGAGCGAAGAGAGAATCGTCCTTGCCTCTGCCAACGTTGTTGCCCGGATGGATGTGTGTTCCACGCTGCTTGTAAAGGATGTTGCCTGCAAGAACAAACTGTCCGTCAGCACGCTTTGCACCAAGTCTCTTTGACTCAGAGTCACGGCCGTTACGTGTAGAACCCATACCTTTCTTATGAGCGAAAAGCTGAATGTTTAACTTAAGCATTTTGACACCTCCGTAGTTAAATAACTTTAATGTTGTCGGGATAATCCCCAGCCAGACTTTCTAAATGAAGTCTCAGGCCTTCAAGAATTTGCTGCGCTTCGGATAATTTTGACTGTATCTGAACACTCATAAAACCGTCTGACACATCAATATCTGCTTTTGCTTTTACGATTTCGGTCAGCGTGTTGGCTGCCATATAAGCCGCCGACGAAACAAAGGCACATATAATGTCCTGTCCCGCTTCTGCCGAGCCCGAATGTCCGCTTATTTCATAGCCGCAGATTTTGTTATCCGTAGTGAAAAATCTTGCTTTAATCATAGCAATTATGCGTTGATTGCAGAAATTTCAACCTTAGTGTAGGGCTGTCTGTGACCCTTCTTGCGCTTCTCGTTCTTCTTCGGCTTGTAAGTAAATACTGTTACTTTCTTAGCCTTACCATTCTTGATAGCCTTTGCTGTTACTGTTGCGCCGTCAACATAAGGAGCGCCTACAACAATGCCATCTTCCTTACCAACAGCTACTACCTTGTCAAAAACAACTTCGCTGTCAGCCTCAACGTCAAGCTTCTCGATGAAGAGAGTATCTCCTGCTTCAACCTTGTACTGCTTGCCGCCTGTAACGATGATTGCGTACATTCTAACTAACCTTCCTTTATTATGGACTCGCTACCTGGGGCGGATAAAATCACTTATGTCACAAATGTGACGCCCGTAATATGCGGTATTTCGAATTATAACACAACAGTCAACCTTTGTCAACAATTATTTTAATTATCTGTTTTATCCGTTGCATCTGTGTCGATGTAACCGTTATCCTCGTCCATCACAAATGCAAGCACTATGTAAAGAACAACAAACGGGAAGCCTGTTGTGCAGATTGCAAGCAAAGCGTAAACAACTCTTACGATTGTAGGGTCGAGGTTGAAATAGTTTGCAACACCTGCGCAAACTCCGCACAATTTCTTGTCAGTTGAACTTCTGTAAAGCTTCTTTTTCATTTTCATTACTCCTTTGAGTTTTGTATTTTTGTTGCAGTAACCGTGTTCTGCATAAGCGTTGCTATCGTCATCGGGCCAACTCCGCCGGGGACGGGTGTGATGTAGCTTGCCTTTTCCTTGCAGGCTTCAAAGTCAACGTCACCGCAAAGCTTGCCGTCTTCCATTCTGTTGATGCCGACATCGATTATAACCGCACCGTCCTTGACCATATCGGCAGTTACAAAATTCGGTCTGCCGACTGCGGCAACAATAACATCTGCACCCGACACAATTTCCTTAAGATTTTGTGTGCGTGAATGGCAGATTGTAACGGTTGCGTTTTCTTTGAGCATAAGCATCGCCATCGGCTTGCCTACGATATTGCTTCTGCCGATTACAACGCAGTTTTTACCGTCAAGGCTGATGTTTTCGTAACGGAGCATTTCCATAATTCCTGCAGGGGTGCAGGGGAGAAAATTGAAGTCACCAATCATAATATGACCTACGTTTTCGGGGTGGAAAGCATCAACGTCCTTTTCAGGTTTAATAAGATTGAGAACTGCCTTTTCGTCAAGGTGCTTCGGGAGAGGAAGCTGACAGAGGATACCGTTAACACTCTTGTCTGCGTTGAGCTTTTCAATAAGCTCAATGAGCTCCTCCTGCTTTGTCTCGGCAGGCAAAACGTATTCAAGTGAACGTATGCCGCAGAATTCGCAAGCCTTCTTTTTGTTGTTTACATATACTCTCGATGCAGGATCGTCACCTACAAGAATAACTGCAAGGCAGGCCTCGATGCCCTCGTCCTTAAGTGCCTTTATTTCGTCTGCAACACGGCATTTGACCGCTTGCGAAACATCTTTACCGCTTATAATTTTATACATTCTTTTCAGCCTCCTGCTTTTTAAGCTCTTCTTCGAGGAAGTAATCAACACCGTCAATCGGTTTGGGATTTTTGGTGTATTTTACTGTCAACACAATCAAAAGAATGAGGCAAATGAGTGCAAGTGCGGCTGAAATAACCTGCGACACTCTGAACGGTGTGCCGGGAATGTAAAGGCTGTCTGTGCGAAGTCCCTCAACAACTGCACGCTCAATGCCGTACCAGAGTCCATAGCAAAGGAAAAGCTGACCGCTGAATTTGCGTGCTTTTTTACAGATTATGTAAAGCACGAAGAAGCCGAGAATACACCATATCGACTCGTAAAGGAATGTCGGGTGTACTGCCTTGTTTGGGTCCATTGTGATGCCGTTTTCAGCAAATTCGTCCATGTGAGATGTTATGTATGTGGAGACCTTACTGCTCCACATTCCCCACGGCAGGTCGGTGTTTGTGCCGAATGCCTCCTGGTTGGCAAAGTTGCCCCAGCGTCCGATGCCCTGACCGATAAGTAGGCTCATACCTACCATATCAAGCAAATTCCAGAAGTTAAGCTTTCGCACCTTGCAGACAACGTAAGCCGCCGCAATACCGCCGATTATACCGCCGTAAATCGCCAGTCCGCCCTCCCAGATTGCAAAAATGTCGAGAGGATTGTCCTTGTACATATCCCATTTGAATATACAATAATACAGTCTTGCACCAATGATTGCAAAAATTGTGCCGTAAATAAGCACATCGAGCATCTTATCAAGGCTGATTTTCCATTTGTATGCCATTCTGCCGCCGAAAAGCACGGCAAGCAAAAAGCCGAACGCAATAATTGCACCGTACCAACGGATTGTGATTTCCTGCCCGAAGACAGTAAACTGTGCAAGGATTGACGAAACATTTATACTGCCGTCAAGTCCGTTAAAATATACCGCAACCGTATCGTTCATCGGTATCACCTCAATTCGGTAAGATTACTGAAAGTGTGCTGTAGTTTTCGTCAAGGGTCTTGTCAAGCATAGCCTTGATATCCTCAACTGTTACAGTTTTATAGGTTTCAAAGTCTGTGAAAACGTCCTCACCTGCAAAGTATGAAACAGCCATATTGTTGGCAAGCGAGTCAACGTCGTTCATACCCATAATCATTCTGCCGTAAAGCTTTTTCTTTGTGCGTTCAAAAACTTTTTCGTCAAATCCGTTTTCTCTGAAATGCTTGATTTCCTTTTTAATCTCTTCGGCAACAGCCTTGGGGTCGTTGCTTTCGCCTGCAAAAAGAACGCAGGAATAACCGAAGCCTGTGAAATATTCAAAGCCGAAGCTGTTGTTGATAAGATTGGCATCAAACAGACGTCTGTAAAGGTCGGTTGACGGGCCCGAAATCATATCAAGCAGAATTTCCATTGTGATTTCTTCTTTAGCAGTTCTTTCGGGCGTGTCCCATTCCTCTTTGAAGCCGAGCATAAACTGCGGAGTTGCGACCGAGAGCTTTTTCTCACAGTAATCTGCACGCACCTCACGGGGCTCGTCAATGATTTTGCGCTGTGCCATTTTGCCCTCAACGGGTTTAAGAACGGCATCCGCAACCTCGAGCACCTCGTCAACGGTGGTGTTACCTGCAACTGCAAGCACCATATTGTTAAGATTATAGAAATTGTTGTAGCAACCGTAAAGCATATCTGCCGTAATCTGTGCAATTGACTCCTGCGTGCCCGCAATGTCAATTCTCACGGGCAGGTTGTGATACATATTACGAAGGCAGTTGAACATAACCTCCCAGTCGGGAATGTCCTTATACATATCAATTTCCTGACCGATAATGCCCTGCTCCTTTTCAACCGTTGCCTGTGTGAAGTAAGGATTCTGCACAAAATCGAGCAGAATTTCAAGGTTTTTCTTGAAGTTTGCGGAGCAGGAGAAAAGATAACCTGTTCTGTCAAAGCTTGTGTAAGCGTTAGCGGAAGCACCTGTTTTTGCAAAACGCTCAAAAGCGTCAAGGTCTTCGCTTTCAAAAAGCTTGTGTTCAAGGAAATGTGCCGTACCCTCGGGAATCTGACTGAAAGTGCCGTCCTTCATCTCAATCATAGTGTCGATTGAACCGTACTTTGTTGCAAAAATTGCGTAGGTGCTGGCATAGCCGACTTTCGGCATAATAAGAATTTTAAGTCCCGACGGGTGGTCGATGTCGTAATACATCTCGCCGAGCAGTTCGTTTTTTATTTCGTTAATCTTCATCGTCAGCTACCTCCCCGTTGGATTTAAGCATAAACACAGTATCAAGCTTGATTGTCTTTGCGGCGCTGATAACCTGTTGCTTATCAACGTTTTTAATCTCTTCAACATAAGCCTCGGGAGTTTTGAGTGTATCTCGAAGAAGCTGTGTAGCATACCACGCACAGATGCTTTCAGGTGTGTCGTTGTTGCTGATGATTGAATCTGTAAGGCTCTTGATTGAAGAAGAAAAATCGTCGTCGGTAAACTGTCCGTCAGCAACAAGTGAGAGCTGGTTTACAATCTCGCTCTTTGCTTTTTCTTCGTTCACATCCTCAATACCGCTCTGTACCATAACAACACCCTTTGAAGAGAAGAATGCCGCCGAGCAATAGTAGCAAAGGCTCATTTTTTCACGCACAACGGAGAAAAGCTTTGAGTAAGTTCCGCCGCCGAAGATGTCAACAGCAATTCGCATCGGTACAGGGTTGTCGTCCTCGTTACGCATACCCGTGCGGAAGCCCATAACGAGCTTGCCCTGCTTAATCGGCATTTCCTCGCAGACATAATCGGGCTTCGGGATAGCGGAAATAAACTTTGTTGTAATCTCTGTCGGCTGACGCTTGATTGAGCTGAAGCGTTCTTTAAGCATATTTGCAACGGGCTCAACGTCCATACTGCCGACCATTGTAATCTGAATCTGAGCCTCACGAAGCTCCTCTTTCCATGCGTAGTAGATGTCATCGGGAGTGAGGTCTTTAACATCGGCAACAGTACCAAGACGGTTGATGCCGTAAGCCTCCTCGTCAAACATAATTTCCTCGCAACGCATAAGAGCATAGCGGCGCTTGTCGTTCATTTCGTTTTCGATAGCCTCAATAAGAAGTCGCTTTTCCTGCTCAACAATATCGGCAGGGAAGGAGTCACCGTCCGTAAGCGGGTCAAAAATCATATCACAAAGAAGCTGAACGCACTCGAGAGCAACCGTATCACCGTCAAGAGCAAAGCGGTCATCAATTGCTGTAAGGTTAAATGAAAGAATCTGTGCTTCACCACGTCTTATAACTCCTGCGGAAACAGAAGCACCGTAAAGCTCGTCAAGCACACGGTTGAGAGTGGTGAAATCGGGATATTTAGCGCATCTTCTCTGCAAAATAAACGGCAGAATTGCCCTTGCCGAAGCATTTGTGTCAAGGGGCATAGCCATGCTCACGTTAATGCGGCAGGTTTTGAATTTATCCGTGCTTTGCGCACAGAGACGGACACCGTCCGCTATGTTTTCAAAATGCATAAATACACAACCTTAATTCAAATTTGCTATATTTAAATTAGTATACCACATTCTGAAAAGAAATAAAAGTATGAAAGAAAAAATAATCATTTTAAGAAATAAAAAATGCCGACAGAAAAAATCTATCGGCAAAATCATTTTAATTCCTGTTCAGCGTTATTGAATTTTTCGGTATTAAAAAATTCAACGATTGAAATATTAAGTCCGTCACAAAGCTTTTTGATTGTAACAATTCCGGGATTTTTGCTTTCGCCGTTAAGAATACTCTTAACGGTTGACTGTGACACGCCTGAAAGATAACTGAGTGCGTTAGGGGTAATTTCTCTTTCCTTGCAAAGCTCGTAAATTCGTTGCACAACTAAATCGTATATACCCATGACATACCTCACTATGTTTTTATGTAATGATGATATATCACTAATAAGCTTAATGTTAGTGAAATATCACTTAAAATTTTAAAATCCTATTGACTTTTTGAATTTATGGTGACATAATTATAGTGATATATCACTAACAAGTGATAAAAATAAAGGAGTTGAAGAACAATGAAAAAATTTGTGAAGAAAGCTTTAGCAACTGTTTTGTGTGTCGCAATTGTACTGGTTACTTTACCGGTTATAGTTTCTGCAACAAGCAAAAGCCAGACGGATGCATTGAATTGGGCGAAATCACAGGTTGGTAAAACCTTGGATTATGATGGTGCATACGGCGGACAGTGCGTAGACTTTATTATGTACTACTATACTTTCCTTGGCGTGAATGCGGTTGGAGGCAATGGTTGCGACTATGCTACAAACTCGTTGCCGAGTGGGTGGTCACGAGTTAAGGGTGGCACACCTCAACCCGGTGATATACTTGTATACTCCGGAACCAGCGCTTATCCGTATGGTCATGTTGCAATATACGAATCCGATAGGTCACATTATCATCAAAATGTTCATGGTCAATATGTTGAAAAAATAACAAGCTTTAAGTATAATGCTATGAATAACCCGTATTGGGGATATATCAGACCTAATTGGAGTACGAGTTCAATAAACTACTCATCAATCTCCACAGGCTACTATACACTCACAAACGTGGGCAGCGGCAAAATTCTTGATGTCGCAGGCGGCGTAGACGCCGATCAGACAAATATTCAGGGCGGCGAATGGTGGAATCCCGGTAACCAGAGACTGTATATTTCACCTGCATCAACAGGATATAAAATGAGACCTGTTTGTTCATCATCACGCTTGGTAAACGCTTGGGGCGATAATCCCGGAAACGGTGCAAACGTTAACATTTATAAGGATTGCAACGAGTCATCGCAATGGTGGCTTTTTGAAAAAGTTTCCAACGGTTATGTTGTTCGTTTAGCCTACAATACTTCGTTGGTATTAACATACTGGGCAAGCTCAAACAATGTGGCAGTTGCAACATATTCGGCAGGCGATACAAGACAAATTTGGAAACTTGAACCGTCAAACACTTATACTGTAACATACAATGCTAACGGCGGAAGCGGTGCACCGGGTTCACAGACAAAGTATCAGGGCAGAGAGCTTACCCTTTCTGCAACAATTCCGACAAAGTCCGGTTATACTTTTAATGGTTGGAACACAAAAGCGGACGGAACTGGCACGGCTTATGCCGCAAGTGGAAAGTTTTCAACGGATGCGACAGTTACGTTGTATGCGCAATGGAAGTCTGACACCTATACTCTTACCTACGATGCAAACGGTGGTTCGGGCGCTCCGGCGGCACAAACGATGATTCCGGCTGTAGGAATTACGATTCCGTTAACAGTTCCGGTCAGAACAGGATATACATTCACCGGTTGGAATACGAGAGCTGATGGTGAAGGCGGAATGTACTCGCCGGGAACAAATCTTCTGACAGATCAAGATGAAACACTTTACGCACAATGGAAGGCAAATACTTATACAGTAACATTTAATTCAAATGGTGGGAACTGTTCAACAACAAGCAAAAGCGTAACATATAACTCAACCTACGGTACATTACCTATTCCCACAAGAGAGGGATATACATTTGACGGTTGGTTTACGTCGCAAGACGGTGGGATTCAGGTTAAATCAACAACAAAATGCACTCTCGTATCAAATATGACACTATATGCGCATTGGACAAAGGTTGAAACAACCGAACCCACACCCACACCGACAGTAATAGAAGAAGACATTTCTTTGAACTATAAGGATGCTATGACTTTCAGTGTACCTGTAACACTTGAAAGCTCAAATACGAAAGTTGCATCTGTATCCGAAAACAAGATTACAGCGGTCGGAACAGGCTCGACAGATGTAACAGCAACCCTTGAAGACGGTACTGTTTATATTTACCACATCAATGTTTCATATTCATTCCTTCAATGGATTATCATTATAGTCCTCTTCGGTTGGATTTGGTATTGATAAAACATATCAATTTATTTGGTTAGGCTCCCGAAATGATAAAGGAAAGATGATATAACAAATCAAGGCTGGCAGAGCAATCTGTCAGCCTGTTGTATATTCTAAAGTTTTTCGTAGGGGAACATATTATGTTCCCGTAAAATAGCACAAAATCTGTGTGCGGATAATATCCGCCTCTACGATGTAACTGTAAATTCCAAGGCTCCTTCGGGAAGGAGCTGTCCGAAGGACTGAGGATTGATAAAAGAAAGATGAACTTTATAAATCCTCCCGTCACGGCTTCGCTGTGCCACCCTCCTTTAGGCAAGGAGGGTTTGGTTTGTGTGGGTTTACCAAAATCGTAAAAATCTTTACCTTTTCTTTATTTTTCTGAACCAAACTCTACCTTGACAAAACAACGCTTTTGGCTTATTATGTTGAGGTAATGTGTGATATTATTTCTTCACAGGTTACGCTTGATTTTGTCAAAAAGAAAGGTGAGGTAATGAAAGAGTATTTAAAAAGAGTTCGTGAGAATTGTAAAACATGGGAAATCATCGTTTGGTGGGTTTTCCGTGCATTGATGATATATGCGTTAATTCAGAGTCTTATTGATGTTGCAAACGGTACCCGAGAAATGGCAGACCCTCTTCAGGTCATTGCAAACCTCGGCGGTATGTTCGCTTGGGAAATCTTTATGATGTTCCCGAAAAAGTCGTTGCTTCGTCATGTTCCGTCATATATCCAGATTGTTTCAATCATTATGCTTTTCTGCGGCTCGTTCGGCGGCAAGTTTTTAAACCTTTACTACGAGCTTCGCTTGTGGGATTCCGCAATGCACCTTGTCAGCGGCGGTCTTACTGTGCTTCTCGGCTACGAGGTTGTTGTTGCAATGCAGAAGCGTGACAAGGTCAAGTGTTCAATCCCAATCGCACTTCTTTGTGCTCTCGGCTTCTCGTTCTTTGTTTCCACTTGTTGGGAGCTGTTTGAGTTCACAACCGACCAGGTTATGAGCAATGCCGCAACAGGCGCTATCGGTGACGCACAGCATTGGAGCTATGAGCTTGCAAAGGGCACACCGAAAGAGGCAACTCTCTTTGACCCGATTTATCCCGACCGTTGGCCGCTTATGGACACAATGGGCGACATCGTTCTTAATTCTGTCGGCGCAATTGTTGCTTGGGTCGGTCTTAAAATCTGGCCTTTCCTTCACAAGGGCAAAAACGACACAAACAAGCTTGTTGAAGAGATGCTCAAGGAAGAAGAAAAGGTACTTGTTACCAAATAAAACATCACAAAGCATCGGCACTCTCGTTATGAGGGTGCCGTTTTCTTATCGGTTCAGCTCATCCATAACCACATCGTGAAAATGACATATTTCCACCTGACAGGTATTCAAAATATCAATTACCCTTTGAGTAAAGCCTTTGTTTACCGAAACGTCGTTAAAAGAAGACAATGTTTCACCGCTTTCATCGTCTTTTGCCTGTATGCCGTAAGTCAATATGAAATTGCCGTCCTCGAGCAACAGTGCATCGTTTGTTAATGAATATGTAATTTTCATAATAAACACCCCATCCCTATAAACGTGAATTATTTTCACATTTGCTTGACTATCATACACCTATCACATTGTAAAGTCAATCTGATTTGAATTTTTTTACGTTTCAGACAAAGGGAGCCTGAAACAAAAGAATTAAAAGGAAGAAAAATGTCAGAAATTGAAAAAACGATGTATGAGATTATTGCGAAATATTGATTTTGAAGGTTTATCGATAAAAAGTGCAAAACGGCGAAAACTGTCGTAATTTATGCACAGCGAAAAAGCGTTTTACTAAATAAGGCAAGAATATACATCTTATCCCAAAATATGGTATGTCCCGACGACACGTTTTGCAAAAAATGGTAAACAAAACCTCTTTGTCTAAAATGGATAAATACGGTAATCCGAAACTCTGCCGAAAACGAGGCTGTTTATTAAAAACTTGCAATATTTTTTGATTTGTGGTATTGTATTTGCGAGGTGTAATTATGAATTTACAGGAATCAGGCGAGATGTATCTCGAAACAATATATGTGTTAACCAAAAACAGCAGTAACGTCCGTTCAATAGATGTTTGCGAGTATATGGGTTATTCAAAGCCGAGTGTCAGCAGGGCAATCGGACTTCTTAAAAACGGCGGTTATGTGGTCGTAGACGGTGAGGGTCATCTTTCACTCACAGAGGACGGCAAGGAGATTGCCGAAAAGATTTATGAAAGACACACCATGCTCACGCAGTTTTTGATGCGCCTTGGTGTTTCTAAAGAAACTGCCTCCGAGGACGCTTGCAAAATGGAGCACGTTATCAGTGATGAGTCTGTCGAAGCAATCAAGAGCTATATTGAAAACAATTAGTCCGGAGTTGATTTTTTGAAGTATTCGGTTGACAGAATTGAAAACAGCATTGCAGTCTGCGAGGACGAAAACGGCGAAAGCGTTAATTTTGAAATTGCAAAGCTTCCCGAGGAAATCAAAGAAGGGGACTTGTTTTCGGTAACGGACGATAAAATCGAAATTCTGTCAGACGAAACCGCCGAACGCAGAAAGAAAATGGCAGAGCTGCAGAAGAATATATTTACAAAGAAGAAAGGATGACAGAGTTTTTCTGCCATCCTTTTTATATGCTTTACTGACACCAATGGTTTTTAATTTTTGTTTTGCGTTTCGGCAATTATAATCTCTACTATTTTTTTCAAAAACGGTAAATCTTCTTGTTTGGGATTATCAACTCTGAATGTACATCCGCAAACATCTTCAAATTTTTTTCCGAATATAATTTTATGACGTCCGCCGCCACAAGAACCGCAATGACCGCAACGGTCAACGTGTCTCCAAGCATTTTCTTTGATTTCATTACTTACAGTATATGTATTTAGGCATTCGGAACTCACATCATCAGACCAAATTGTCCAATGGTTATTTTCTTCGTCAGGGTCTTTGATTGAGATGAAGCACACGCACTTATCTTCTGATTTTACCCAATAATATATCTTATTTTTCCAACACTCGCAGTTGTCTTTGTAAAAAGTCAAATTCTTATCTTTTAAAAAACTGATAAATTCCAACGCAATTTTTTGCTCATCTAAAGATAATTCTCTGCAAATATAGTCTTCAATATTTAAGTTAATCATAGTTGTTAGCCTCTTTTGAAAGGTTTTAAGTTTTTGTTGGCTCCCTCGTCAGATGGAGGCGCTTAAATTTCTGCAAAAATTATACCATATCCTCTCAAATATCACAAGTAGAAGATATGGTATAGAATTATTATAAATTGTGATTAAGGCTCTCTTTTCTGTTCCTCATTAAAACCTTTATAATGCTTTTCTTTTCTGCTTGTCGGCAGACCCTGCGAGATTTTCGGGAAATCGTTGTCGGAGTCGTTGGTCGGCTGAATTTCGTAAGTGCCGTATTTGTGAATAAGCTCGTCGCATGTTTCGGGCTGACCCATAACGGCCTCGTCAATTTTACGGTAGAGCTTGCCTTTATCTTTATTCATAATATCACCGATGTTATTTTGTGCTTTGATAACATTAAAATTCACAAAAATGCTTGACAAATAAGGAAAAATATAGTATTATTCATCATTATACCTCGGCGGATGTGAACTTTCCTCACGTCCGCTGAATATATTATATAAGGGGGTGCCTGTATGATGGATTCTTTGATACCGTGGCTTGATCCTTTCCGTGAAGTGTCAATGCTTGCATTGGTAATTAAAATTTTGCTTGCGGTTTTCTTCGGCGGTCTTATCGGTCTTGAGCGTGGTCAGAAGCATCGTGCAGCGGGTAGCCGTACTTATATGATTGTTTGTCTCGGTGCGGCACTTACAATGGTTCTGAGCCAATATGAGGCAGAGCTGCTTTCAACCGTCTGGTCAGAAATGGCGGCGGCAGTCGGTGTAAAGACAGATGTTTCCCGTTTTGGTGCACAGGTAATCAACGGCATCGGTTTCCTCGGTGCGGGTACAATTATCGTCACGGGCAGGCAGGAGGTTAAGGGTCTCACAACTGCGGCCGGTCTGTGGGCATCTGCTTGTATGGGTCTTGCAATTGGCGCAGGCTTTTACGAATGTGCGATTTTCGGCTTCTTACTTATTCTTATAACTACAACAATCTTTAATAAGCTCGGTGCGTGGGTTATTGCAAATGCAAGGAATATGGACTTGTATGTCGAGTTTGACCGAATGGATAACCTCGGTGAGATTATCAGTACGATAAAGTCGATGAATATTCAGATTTTTGACGTTGATACACAGCGTGAAAAGCAGTCCAACGGCGTTATCATCGGTGCAGTAATTTCAATGGGACTTCCGAAGCACGAAACCCATTCCCACGTAATGTCCAAAATTTCAAAATTTGATTTTGTGACACTTGTTGACGAAATATAAAAGGGAGGGGTTTGAATGTTAGGTTTTCTTGATTATTTAAGAGATGTTACCACCGTTTCGGTGCTTTTCAGGCTTTTCCTTGCCGTGCTTTGCGGCGGTATAATCGGTATTGAGCGTGAACACAAGCGCCGTCCTGCAGGCTTCCGTACTCATATTCTTATCTGCCTTGGCGCATCTATGACAACACTCACAAGCCAGTTTTTGTTCTATAACCTCAACCTTTACACCGACATCGGCAGGCTTGGTGCGCAGGTTGTTGCAGGTATCGGTTTCATCGGTGCAGGTGCGATTATCGTAACAAAGCGCCGTCAGGTCAAAGGTCTCACAACAGCGGCAGGTCTCTGGACGTGTGCTATCATCGGTCTTGCAATCGGCGCAGGCTATTACGAGGCGGCACTCATTTCAACCTTTGTCATTCTGCTTGCGGAAATCTTTTTTGTCAAGTTCGAGTATTGGGTGCTTGTCAACTCCCGAAATCTCAACATCTATGTCGAGTACGAGGACAACGAGCATCTGGATAACATCATCCGCCTTGTCAAGGGCTACAGAATTGTTATCATTGACCTTGAAATTACGAAGTCGGGCAACAATGCGTGTGCTATCTTCCAGCTTCAGCTTCCAAAGAAGATTTCACACGACAAGATTATGACGGCAATTTCATCCGCCGAGGGTATTGTTTCGGTTGAGGAATTATAATTTTGTGTTGTAAAAACCGTGAAATTATAGTATCATCTTTTCGGAGGCGATACTATGACACACAAACAGCTTTTTTCAGACGCAAGATGGATTTGCCCGAAGAGCGATGCTGATGCGGCACTCTTCCGTGCAACTTTTATGAATAATAAGGCTCAGTCTGCAGAAATCACAATCTGCGGATTGGGCTATTTTATTTTGTATGTCAACGGCGAGCGTGTGAGCGACGACGAGTTTGCTCCGGCATACACCGACTACCACAACCGTCCGGATATGCGGCTTTCTTATCCGCTCAACGACATCTGGTCGCACAGAATTCACGTTATGAAATACGATATAACTGAGTTTTTGCGTGAGGGTGAAAACGTGCTCGGCGTAATGGTCGGCGGCGGATTTTATCACCAGCTTCTGCGAAAAGGTGAGGGCGACGTCAGCTACGGCAGGATTAAGCTTTGCTACAAGATTGATTTTGAGGACGGAACAAGCGTTCTTTCAGACAGAAATACTCTCTATAAGAAAGGCTTTTTCATAGAGTCAAACATCTTCCACGGCGAAAGGCACGACTACAGCCGATTTGACCGCAAGTGGAACACCTTGGAGGCACAAATGCACGGTTGGGCAACACCTGATGTTGTTACAGTTCCTTTGACCGAGTTTTATATTCAGGACTGCCCGTCGGATAAGGTTGTTGAAGCTCTCAAGCCCGAGCTTGTCAAAAGGTTTGATACTTACTCTGTTTACAAGGTTGAAAGGAACGTGACGGGTTATCCCGTTATCCGTTGTGACGGTGTGGGTGAGCGTATCTGGTACGAATGTGCCGAGGAGCTTGCACCCGATCTTAATATTGACAATATTTCCGTCGGCTACAATCATCAGAGACAGCGATTTTTTGCAATAACTGACGGCTCAAAAGAGCTTTATCACCCGTATTTCTGCTGGCACGGCTTTCAGTATTTCTCACTTTCCAACAATGCCGAGCCTGTCGAGGTGCGTGTAATTCATACAGACATCAAAAAAACATCATCGTTTGAGTGCAGTGACGAAACTCTTAATTGGCTTTACAAAGCCTTCATCAACACACAAGAGGGTAACACTCACGGCTGTATTCCCTCGGACTGTCCGCACCGTGAACGTCTCGGCTACACGGGTGACGGTCAGCTTACCTGCGATGCGGTTATGACCGAGTTCGATGCCGAAGCGATGTACCGCAAATGGATTGAGGACATCAAGGATTGCCAGGACGTAGAAACAGGTCACGTTCAGCACACAGCACCCTTTGCGGGCGGTGGCGGCGGTCCTGCGGGCTGGGGCGGTGCGATGATAATTGTGCCTTACAACTTCTACCGACATTACGGCGACATCAAGGCGCTTGAAGATGTTTACCCCAATATGGCAAAGTTTGTTAAGTATATGGAGTCACGTTGTGAAAACGGACTTGTGGTGCGTGAGGAAAAGGACGGCTGGTGCCTAGGTGATTGGTGCACTCCGGAAAGAATTGCGATTCCCGAGCCGTTTGTTAATACAACGCTGTTTATCATTCAGCTTAAGATGCTCGTTTACCTTTGCAAGGTGCTTGACGTTGACACCGCAGAATATGAAAAGCTGATTAAAGAGCACACCGAAGCGGTTAAGCGTGAGTATGCCGACGGTGACGGCGGATTTATAGGCGGCTTGCAGGGTGCGGATACTTTTGCGGCAGAGTGCGGTGCAGGTGACGAGCGAACAATTGCAAAGCTCGTCGGAAAATACACCGATTTACAGCAGTTTGATACAGGTATTTTCGGAACATACAGTCTTTTGAATGTGTTGTATCAGTCGGGCAACGGCGACCTTGCAACCGAGCTTCTTTCTAATAAAAATGAAGTTTCGTTTGAAACTATGCGTAAGTGGGGAGCTTCAACACTCTGGGAAAACTGGAATGGCGAGTCCTCACATTCTCACCCGATGTTCGGTGCAAGCACGCTTTACCTTTTCAGAGAAATTCTCGGCATAAAGCAGACGGAAACTTCTGTAAGATATAACGAAGTCGTAATTGAACCCGTGTTTGCAAAATGCCTTGACTTTGCAAAGGGTCACATCACAACTCCGCACGGCAAAATTGCCGTTGAATGGAAGCGTGACGGCGAAAAAGTTGAGGTTAAAATTAACCTTTGCGACGGTGTGAAATCGGTATTTAAAAATAACGGAAACACACAGGAGCTTGTTGCAGGTGAGAATAAAATAAGAGTATAAAAACAACCCGAAGAAGTGAAGTGAACCCCAAAGTTTAGACAAAAATAAATATTAAATTTTAAGCGAATGAGTTCGGTATTGTACCGGGCTCATTCCTTTTAGTTTTAAGGAAATACGTTCATTGTTGTAGTAATGAATATATTCCTTTAATTCATCAATGAAA
>JAFUPA010000026.1 GCA_017481575.1 Clostridia bacterium
TGAATGTGGAAGAGTACCTGACTGAGCTGTTCCAGTGTAAAGCCGGTACTGTTGTGTTGCCCTGGTGAATGAATATGCAAAACCGTCAGTCTGTTATGGCTGACGGTTTTTTGTGGGAGACATGGTTTATTTCGCGGTTACCTTGAAAACGCAATGTTTTCAAGGCTTTTCTTTGGCAAGTTGCACCGAAAAAGATATTGCTTTTTATTGAAGAATAACCTCTACTTCCTTTGGGTGTGTAATGTGCAGATCTTCGCCTTCCTTCACTTCGCAAACAACTTTTCCGTATGGTGTTAATAGTTCAACTTTTGCGTAGTGCAACCCTAACAATAAAGGAGATAGTGTAATTTCTTCCATGCCCGGTTTTGTGATCTCAAGCCCCATTATCGCCTTAGGTAAAGAATAGAGTGGTGTGCCGCCCCATGCATGACTATGGTCAAAACAGTAGGTCGGCTCTGGCGCGACAAAGCCCTCAACCAAACCCTTTGAGCATTTTTGTACAGATGGTTTCCAGCGTTCGCAAATTTTTAAAGTGTATTGTTCTCTTAATCCCAGACGATAGACCGCCTCAAACAAATAATGCATAAAATAAGGCTGGCAATCACCCTCGATTTTGTCTGACATTATCCTGTGAATCAAGTCTCTTCCTGTATCGTCATCACAAACGCCGAAATAAGCGGCAAGAATGTTGGAGTGCTTTAAATAATAGCGTTTTTCCACATTTTGCGGCATCCATTTCCCAATGAGTTGAGGCTCGGTTGGCGTGTTGAGCCCTTCAAAATAGCACTCCTTGTCATAATCAAACAACAGATTGTTAATAGCAATTCGTAACGCTTCCTTTTTCTTCAGGCAGTCTTGTGCGGCTTGTTCTTCCCCAAGGGTGTGATATATTTTTTCCGCACTGTCCAACGCTCCGAAATAGAACATGTTCAAACAGCTTTGCCCCAACGCTTTCGGGGGGTGATGCATAGAAAGACCGTCAATATAGATCCAATCTATAAACATATAGTCGGGAGGCGTTTCGATCAGTCCGTTTGCACCTAAATAGGTTTCAAATCGACGGAGAAGCAAAGACAATGCCTTTTCGCATTTTTTAAGCAAAGTTTCGTTCCCGGTCAGCATATAGACATCATATAGCATTTTTACCCAAATTAAACTGTATGAGGTGTGGAACATTCTGCCGTTTTCTCGTTCAAGCATAACCGCAGTACGAAGCAAATCAAATTCAGCAAGGCGCATATCGCCAAAGGAAAAAGGTGTCATCAGACTTTCGATGTAATAATCCCCTGTACAAGCCAAGGGCTCGCAATGCCTTGGGCTATCGAGATGATGGGTCTGACGGCAGATTTTAAGTGTATGCTTGCAGGTCTGCAAAACAAGATTCAGATCTGCATCGCTGGTTACCGTATCGGCTTCATCGTAAACGGGGTAGTGGGTTTCAAGAAAAGAAACCGAGATCTCGGCATGGTGGGAAGATTCGTTCTTTGCGGTGATTTCTACGTTCCCCGCACTGTGCAGGAAAAAGCCCCGGTATTCTTGATTGCCGGTAAAGAATAGTTCCTCCGGCCCAGTCGTTTCGTCAATTTCGCGGCACGTAAGGCGAAGGGATAATTCCCCTTGTGCTTCGACTTTTGCCTGAACAAAACCACTCCGAATTTTATCAAAATCCAGTACAAGTGTTTTTTCTTCGTAAGGCAACAAGGAAAACTTGCTGTTTTCGGTGTGTATTTCGCATTCTTCACGCACTGGAATCGGTGCGGTTATTGTGTTCCAAATATTGGGGGTATATTCTGCGTTGGTAAATTTATCCGGTTTGATCCGTCCGTCAAAAGATTTCGGACCTCTGTACGCTCCGTTTTTTCGAACAAGCCAACTTTCATCGGTACAGATTGTTTTCTGCGTTCCGTCTTCCAATGAAAGAATTGCAGACAACGTAAAACCGCCGTGACCTTTGGAATATTCACATATATGGACGGGCATCATTTGTACGCGGGCAAAAAAGTTTAATTTTTCCGAATCGGGATAAATCGTAGTTTCAAAGGCATAAAAATTTTCGCGAGGCGTTTCGTTTCCCAAAAAATCGCCGCCTACACAAGCCGGCCCGGTTGCGATGATCCAGTTATTGCAGAACAACTGAAATGCCGTATCGCCGCTGAACCGGAGCTCCGCACGCTTGATTTTTACAGAAAAAGTATATTCTTTCAGAAATTCCGCAACGGTGTAATTATTTGCGTCTTTTTTAAAAAAACCGCTGTAAACAGTGGTCTGTTCGTTCCCGTATTTTTCTTTAGGAAGCCAAATCCAGTTTTCGATATGTCTCATCTGAATTTCCTTTTCTTGTCTTTCTGTTTGGCGTTAGAGTTCCGTACCGTGATTATACCATAAAACCCACTGCATGTCAATCTCATAAAGATACAACGTAAGCGCCAAATAAAGCGTGTCTGTACTTTCCCCCACCAACGATGATAAACTAAACTCCAAATAGAAGTGTACAAAACACTCTGTCCGAGCAAATTGAACACATTGTACCTGTACAAAACACTCTGCCAGAGTAAATCGAACACAACATACGGAGTTTAACCATGACCAACATCACGACAGCA
>JAFUPA010000027.1 GCA_017481575.1 Clostridia bacterium
AAGTTGTGGGTCTGCGACGCTGTTTTTAAAAGCACGAATTATAGTTGAGAAAGTAGGGGCGACCATTGGTCGTCCGTCAAAATCAGCACAAAATCGGCGGACGTCTGATAGACGCCCCTACGCACACAAAGGTAGTTTGTGCGAATTTGAAACATCCCGACAAATTAAAATATGTCATCATCTCAAAACGCAAAAGACGCAGAGCCGAGGCTCCACGTCTTTTGCAAAAAGGAACACACATCACCAAATAGGCATGAGGATGTCAAAGATTATTTAATACCCTTGCATACAGGGATAAGAGCAAGAAGAAGCACGATACCGATAATACCGACTACAATGCCGAGAAGCATCTTTTCCCATACCATAACCATACACATTCCGACACCGAGGGTAAGAGCGCCTGCAACGCTGAGCACGATTGTGCCGACTGACTTTTTGTCAAGCTTAACTATAATCGGCTTGCCCTCCATCTTGCGGCGCACCAGGAGCATTACAAGAAGTATAACCGCACCGACAACGCCCATCACAACGCCCTCTTTAAACGAGTTCCACTCGGGAAGAAGGCACATACACATTCCGAGAGCAAAAAACAATCCGCCGACTGTTCCGAGAACAAGTGATACAAAATCTTTCTTTTTCATAAATTTCCTCCGTTAAAATCAAACTTATCTTATCTTTACTTTACATATTAATTTTAAATTATGTTTGTTTTTGAAATAATTAAATTTTGTTAGTAAAATGTTATTTTAAAAATTATTTACTACGCTTTTTGTAAACAACTGTTCCTGCGATTAAAGTAATAACAGCAACAGCGACTGCGATAACAGCTTTCATCAAAATCACCTTTCCGAAACCTGAATACAAGGTTTATTTTATGTTATCAATTCTTTCCTGTGCGGCGGCAATTCTTTCGTTTGCCTTTGCGATAGCTTCATCACGCTCTGCCTGCATCATAGCCTTACGTGTTTCAGGCTTGCCCATTGCCTTTGCCTCTTCCCACTGTGCTTTTGATTCAGCCTTAACTGCGGCAAAGTTTGCCTTATCAACCTCGTGCTGTGCCTTTGCACTTTCCTTCATGTCCTGAAATGCTTTCTTAAAAAATTCACCCATAATAAATTCTCCTTTATATTTATTTTGCTTTACGTCCTGCGTTCAGCTTACGGGTTTATTATAATCACGCCATATTTTTAAAAGATTTAAAAAATGTTTTTGTTTTGTTAAAGTTGAAATCAAAAAACGGCCCACACATTTGTGTGAGCCGCCTTAAAGCTATTATTACTTTTTCTTGTTTATTATATCATCTGAAAATACAGACGCATTTATCAAATCTGCAGGGTCAACCTCCAAGGCATCTGCGATATAAAAAAACACCTCTAATGAAAAAGGTCGAATAATACCCGGGGCTTCAATGGCACTGATATGTGAACGGCTTACGTTAGCCTTTTCCGACAACTGCTCCTGCGACATACCACGCATTTTGCGAAGCGCCGCAATTGCAATTCCCAATTGCAAAAATCTGTCTCTGTTTTTAAACCCAACTTCCTTGCTCATTTCATCCACCTACTTTATATATCTGCTCAAAACGGCCCACACATTTCTGTGTGAGCCGTAATTTTGTTTATGAACTTATTTTGCAAGGTTTGCCTTGAGAGTTGCAAGCTGATTCTTGAGCTCCTCGGGAAGCTTGTCGCCAAACTTCTTGTAGTGCTCTTCGATTTCTGCTGCTTCCTTCTCCCATGTTGCCTTATCAACTGTAAGGATATCCTTAAGAGTATCCATATCCATATCAAGGTCTGTAAGGTCGATGTCTTCAGGCATCGGAACATAACCGATAGCTGTTTCTGTTGCATCTGCCTTGCCCTCGCAACGGTCGATAATCCAGTTGAGAACACGCATATTGTCGCCGAATCCGGGCCATACGAAGTTACCCTCGTCGTCTGTACGGAACCAGTTAACGTTGAAGATTTTGGGAGCCTTGTCACCGAGCTTCTCGCCCATGTCAAGCCAATGCTGGAAGTAGTCAGCCATGTGGTAACCGCAGAACGGAAGCATAGCCATCGGATCACGACGAACAACACCTACTGCACCTGCAGCTGCAGCTGTTGTCTCAGAAGCCATTGCAGAACCGATGAATACACCGTTCTCCCAGCTCTTTGACTGGTAAACAAGCGGGGTGCACTTTGCACGGCGGCCGCCGAATACGATTGCAGAAATCGGCACGCCCTCGCCCTTGTCAAACTCAGGAGAAATGCAGGGGCAGTTTTCAGCCGGTGCAGTAAATCTTGAGTTCGGATGTGCAGCATAAGTTGACTTGTCAGCCTTGTCAAACTTTGAAGCATCCCAAGGGTTGCCCTTCCAATCGTTTGCATTTGTCGGAAGATTCTTGTCAAGACCCTCCCACCAAACTGTGTTGTCATCAAGCTTGTGGCAAACGTTTGTGAAGATTGTGTTCTTCTTTGTTGACTCAAGAGCGTTGAAGTTTGACTTCTCGTTTGTGCCCGGTGCAACACCGAAGAAACCGTTTTCGGGGTTGATAGCATAGAGTCTGCCATCCTTACCTATTCTCATCCAAGCGATGTCGTCGCCAACTGTCCAGATCTTATAGTCCTTCTCCTTGAGATACTCGGGAGGAATGAGCATAGCAAGGTTTGTCTTACCGCAAGCTGACGGGAATGCAGCAGCGATGTACTTAACCTCACCCTGCGGATTCTGAAGACCGAGAATGAGCATATGCTCAGCCATCCAGCCTTCCTTCCAGCCCTGGTATGAAGCAATACGAAGAGCAAAGCACTTCTTACCAAGAAGTACGTTTCCACCGTAAGCAGAGTTAACAGAGATGATAGCGTTATCCTCGGGGAACTGGCAGATGTATCTCTTCTCGGGATCAACATCACATTTTGCGTGGAAGCCACGTACCCAGTCGTTGCTGTCGCCAAGAGTGTCAAGAACAGCCTTGCCGACACGTGTCATGATAGCCATGTTAAGAACAACATAGATTGAGTCTGTAAGCTCAACACCAACCTTAGCAAGAGGTGAGCCGATAGGACCCATTGAGAAAGGGATAACGTACATTGTTCTGCCCTTGTATGAATCACGAGCGATGTCATAGAGCTTCTTGTACATCTCGTCGGGGTCACACCAGTTATTTGTGGGACCTGCGTTTTCCTTTGTCTTTGCACAGATGAAAGTTCTGTCTTCTACACGAGCAACATCGTTCGGCTTTGTTCTGTGAAGATAACAGCCGGGAAGCTTCTCCTCATTAAGTTTAATCATTTCGCCTGTTGCAACAGCCTCTGCACGAAGAGCGTCGAGCTGTTCTTCTGAACCGTCAATCCAAACTACCTGGTCAGGCTTAACGAGTTCTACCTTTTCGTCAATCCAGTCGAGAATTGACTTGTTGGTTGTCAATGCCATAATATTTCAATCCTTTCGTTGAAAATACAAATTTTTACATATATATTATACCCATAAAAAAGGGAATTTGCAATATACAATTTGCTTATTGTTTTCACTATACAAAAATTATTTTGTAAGATGTTACAAATATAACAAACATTTTTGCATAATGATTAAAAATACAACCTCCGTCAAGAATAAAGACGGAGGTGTTGAAATGTATAAAGAAAAAACACAGGTAAGGCGGATTATTGACGTCTATATGACGCTGGTTATAATCATTACGGCGGTTACGCTTGTTTTGTCGGGCATTGCGATAAGCAAAATCAACACGGACTATATGGAATCGGGTGTGAGGGCAGGCAAAATTGTGGCTGAAAGAGAAAACACACAGATTTCCGTAACCACGCACGAGGGAATTTTGCTGACACCCAAGCACGACTACATGACGGTTATTGACAAGGTGCTGACCTTCCTTCCCCCGCCCGTTAACACAACATATTTAATTGCAAAGGAAATTATTGAATTGGTTGAAAACAAGGATTAAAAGCGAAACAATATTTCTAAAAACTCTTGAATTTTGTGCAGAGATATATTATAATAATTTTCGCACAAAATGCTAGTATGGCTCAGTTGGTAGAGCAGCGCATTCGTAATGCGCAGGTCGTCGGTTCGAGTCCGACTACTAGCTCCAAAAAACCTCGTTCTTGTGAACGAGGTTTTTTGTTTTTATTTATTTTAAAATTTCAGGCAATGTGCTTTCGTCAATTTTTATACACGTGTAATCTTCGTCCTCATTGTCACTAACCATAATTCCGTAACAATAATACCAGCCATCATCCCTTTTACAAAAATCATAATCTTTTCTGATAAGGCCGTCCGTACTTATTGCCGCAACCGTCAGCCATTCATTTATGCTTTCTTCGGAAACCAGAACTTCTATCGGCTCCACTTCCATAGTAATGTATCCGTTCATTGTTTCAAAAACTGTTGTATCAATTACGCTGAAATGTTGCATTTTTTCGACATCATACAATTTATCTGCATCGTTTCTGTAGTAATATAAGTAGTTGTCCATATTGCCGTAATATTCCTCTGCCGTTTGAACATCATCAGAATTGCAAAAAATTGCGTAATCCATATCATCCACAATCATGTCACATCCGGCATCATTATCTAACTTATAAAAGGACGTATATTTTAACAGAAAAGAGCTGTTATTTTTATACATAGCCACTTTTTCAGTCTTATCCACATCATCATCGGCTATGTCTCTTTCAAAAACGACATATCTTTTATCTTCAACAATAATATCCGTGTACTCGGATTCAGGATTTTCTGCTATTGTTGCTTCGGGAAACTTCGGAAACTGTGATGCCTTTATTACATTGTTAATCACTATACCGACAATCAGAACAGCAACAATGATTGCGAGTATTTTCTTAAACATACAATCACTTCCTTTATTGCTGATTATACCACAGTTTCATTCTGCTTGCAAATTCCGGATAAGAGTGCTATAATCCGCACAAAAGGAGGAATTGAAAATGGAAGAAAATAAAAAGAAAAAACTTGGTATTGAGTGGATATTTGCTGCTGTTGTTCCGCTGATTGTAGTAGTATTTCTTGTTTCAAATCACTATGTTTTTTACAGTATACCTGCGATAATATTCATTTTCGGCTCTGCTGTTTTATCATTTTTCACTTTTAAGGCAATCAAAAACACCGACCGTAAAAAATCTTCAAAAATTGTTATATCTGTTTTGATGATAATTGTTATGCTGGTTTGGTGTCTGGTCGGTTTTTTCTGTATATATGACAAGATATGGAAAGCAAGCGGAGAAAGAGCACTCCAACTTTATTCAGATGTTTATTTTGGTGAACTGTTACCTGCTGCTTCGGAAATAAAAGATGCTGATAAAATTGAATTTTTGCATTATAAGGAAGAAAGTATATTTCCCGTTGAGAGTTTCACTTTAATGTGTACATATAAAGAAAATGAGTTTGATGCAAAAGTAAACGAAGTTACAGCAAGATATAACCTTAGTTCAAAAGACGTGTTTGAAAACTTTGATATTTATTATATAAAACCTATTGAGCAAGAAAATAACAATTACGGTTCAGTTGATGAATGGGGTTATAATTATGGTAAGTATGGCAGTTATCATCTGTTGATAAATAATGATGAACACCAAATTGCTTATGTTGCTTACGATTCGGACGAAAGATCCGGGGCAGATAATTATGAAGACTTTTTAAATGGCGACTGCGGTTGGAAATATTTTTAATCTGTTACAGACTGTCTTAATTAAGGCGGTCTGTTTTTTGCTTTATTTTTCATTTTCTTCTCGACATCACCGTTTATATATGTTAAAATCTACCTAAATCCACCTTGCAAAAGGAGAGAGTATAATGGTCAAAAGATTTTACAGAATGCTTGAAGCTCTGCACGTCGGCTGTGAGACTCCGAGGGCATATTTCGTGCCGTTTGAGTCTGGCGAAAAGGCTTCGCTCCCCCGTGAGAACTCGGCATTTTTAACACTCCTCAACGGTGAATGGGATTTTGCCTTCTTCAAAAATGTTGAGGAGCTTGATATTGAGGCTGACGGCTTTTCGTCAAGCGTTGTCTGCCCTGACAAGATGACAGTTCCGTTCTGCTGGCAGATGAAGCTCGGCAAGGGCTACGATGTGCCTAACTACATCAATCAGGACTACCCCTACCCCGTTGACCCGCCGCATTTGCCCGACGTTATTCCCTGCGGTTTTTACCGCCGCAAGATTGACTTTACAAAGGCTGACGGCAAAAAATATTTTATCAACTTTGAGGGCGTTGCCCCCTGCTTCTACCTTTGGGTGAACGGCAAGTTTGTCGGCTACAGCCAGGTAAGTCACAACACAAGTGAGCTTGAAATTACGGACAAGCTCGTAAACGGCGAAAACACATTTGAGGTGCTTGTTGTAAAGTGGTGTGACGGCTCTTACCTCGAGGACCAGGACTTCTTCCGTCTTTCGGGCATCTTCCGTGACGTTTACATCCTTGAGCGTGACGAGGCTTATCTTAAGGATATTTATGTTGAATACAGCTTCTCGGACGATTTTTCACACGTTGAAATCAATGCTGATGTTACACTTTCGGGTGCGGCTTCAATTGAGTGGACACTCACCGCTCCTGACGGTGAAAAGGTTGCCGACGGCAAGGCTGACGGCTCTTTCAAAATCGGCGTCGACTCCCCTGTTCTCTGGAACACGGAGGCTCCCGAGCTTTATAACCTCACACTTAACATCGGCAATGAGTGGATTAACCTCCCGCTTGCCGTAAGAAAAGCCGAGATTAAAGACCGTTGCTTCCTTTTCAACGGTAAAAAAGTTAAAATCCGTGGCATCAACCGCCACGACAGCCACCCCGAAACAGGTTATGCTGTGGACGTTGAGCATATGACAAGAGACCTTTATATCCTTAAACAAGGTAACGTCAATGCAATCCGCACCTCGCACTACCCGAACGATCCCCGTTTTCTTGAGCTTTGCGACAAGCTCGGCTTTATGGTGATTGACGAGGCTGACATTGAAACTCACGGTATGGGCTACAATTACGGCGACTGGTACTGGGACTATTGGGCATTCCTTTCCGACACTCCCGAGTGGCGTGAGGCTTATATCGACCGTGCAATGCGACTTTTTGAGCGTGACAAAAACCACGGCTGTGTTATTATGTGGTCGCTCGGTAACGAGTCGGGCTGTGGCGAAAACCACAGACAGATGGCAAATTATATCCGTTCACGCAAGGCGGATGCGATTATCCATTACGAAAATGCCCACCTTGAATATCAGTCAAGACTTTGCAAGGACTTCAGCGACATTTCCGACGTTGAAAGCCGTATGTATGCACCGCTTGACTATCTTGAATCTTACCTTAAGAACCCCGAAAATAAAAAGCCGTTCTACTACTGCGAATACGTTGCGGCTTGGACTACGGGTGACATTCCGCTTCATTGGGGCAAGTTTGAAAACTATGACAACTATATGGGCGGTTGCATCTGGGAATACTGTGACCACGCCGTTAACATCGGCACAGTTGAAAACCCGAAATACCGCTACGGCGGCGACTTCGGCGACCTGCCAAACGACCATATCTACTGCGTTGACGGTCTCGTTTACCCGGACAGACGTCTTCGTCCTGGCTTCCACGATATGAAGATTACATATCAGCCGTTTGAGGTTTCGTATGACAACGGCAAAATCACCGTTATGAACAAGCGTTACTTCACAGGTCTTGAAGATTTAGCCTTCAAGTGGACTGTTGAGAAAAACGGCAAGTCCGTAAAAGAAGGCTTTGTTGAAAAGGCAGAAATCCCTGCAAGAGGTACTGCAGAATACAACCTCTTTGACAGCATTGAAACAGACGGACTTACAACTCTTAACGTTTTCTTTATTCAGAACTCCGACACACCGTGGGCAGATAAAGGCTTTGAGGTCGGCTACAAGCAGTTTATCCTTTCCGACTCTGCAATTGAGGTAAAAACTGACACATCTGACGCTGTTAAATACACAGAAAGCAGAACGGCAATTACCGTGAATTGCGGCAAGACGGAATTTGTGTTTGACAAGATTTCGGGCAAGATTGCTTCAATCAACAACGGCAAAGAACTTCTCCAAGCACCGATTGAATTCAACGTTGACCGCAGCTACCACAGAAGTGTCGGCTTTGCCGAGGAGTGGAAGCGTGCAAGATACGAGCAGGTTAAGCAAAAGACATATTCAAGCGAGATAACCGAGGCAAGTGACGACAAGCTTGTTATTACAACAAAGACCTCGTTTGCGGCGGCGGCTATGCCACCTGCAATCCACGCAAATATTGTCTACACATTCACTGCAGACGGTAAGCTCAACGTAAGTGTGAGAGCTGTTGTCACATACAATGCGCCTGCACTTCCCCGCTTCGGTCTGAAAATCAAAATGCCCGAGGGCTTTGAAAATGTTACATATCTCGGCTACGGCCCCGTTGAAACATATTCCGACCGTTTCCAGAGCCAGAGAATTTCCGAATTCAGCACAACTGCTACAGAAAGCTTTGAGCATTACATCAAGCCGCAGGAGTGTTCTTCACACTACAGAACAAAGGTTGCCGGCGTTACTGATGCAAACGGCAACGGACTTAAGTTTGCCGACACAAGCAAAAAGGGCTTCTGCTTCAAGGCTATCCATTATGATGATGCACAGCTTCACAACACCGCCCACGACGACGAGCTTATTGCACTTGAAGAAACAATCGTTTCGCTTGACTACAAGATGCACGCCGACTGTCAGGCACCTGACGGACTTGAGCCGTGGAGAAAGTTTGAAGAGAAAGAATTTGCATTTTCTTACGATATAATTCCCGAATGAAAGGACTGTTAATATGAAAAACTTTATGGATAAGGATTTTCTGCTTTTTAACGATACTGCTAAAAAGCTTTTTCACGAGCACGCCGCAGAGATGCCGATTTTCGACTGGCATTGCCACCTCTCCCCGAAAGAGATTTACGAGAACAAACAGCCTGCAAACATTGCAGAGCTCTGGCTCGCAGGTGACCATTACAAATGGCGTGCAATGCGAAGCTGCGGCATTGACGAAAAGTACATCACGGGCGATGCAAGCGACTACGAGAAGTTCAAGGCTTGGGCATCTGCTATGCCGTACTGCATCGGCAATCCGCTTTACCATTGGACACACCTTGAACTCCAGAGATATTTTGACATCTATGAGCCTTTGAGCGAAAAGACAGCAGACACTGTCTGGGAAAAGGCAAACAAAAAAATAGCCGACGGCGGCTTTACTCCCCGTCAACTTATTGAAAACTCAAACGTTGCCTGCCTTTGCACAACGGATGACGCCGCAGACAGCCTTGAATACCACAAACTCCTCGCAGAGGACAAGTCTTTCAAGTGCAAGGTACTCCCCGCTTTCCGTCCCGACAAGGCACTCGGCATTGAGCTTTACACATTCCTTCCGTGGCTCGCTGACCTTGAAAAAGCAAGCGGAGAGAAAATTGAAACATACAAGAAGCTGACCGAGGTTCTCAAGACAAGAATTGATTTCTTTGACGAAATGGGTTGCCGTGCAAGTGACCACGGTTTCCTCTATGTTCCCTACAACAGAGCAACTCCGGATGAGCTTGAAGCTATCTTCAAAAAGGCACTTAACAAGGAAACACTTTCAACCGAGGAGCAGGACAAGTACAAGACAGAGCTTTTCCGCTTCTTTGCTAAAGAGTATGCAAAAAAAGGCTGGGGTTGCGAAATTCACATCGGCCCGATGAGAAACAACAACACCGCAATGTTCAAAAAAATCGGTCCCGACACAGGCTTTGATTCAATCTGCGACCGCAACATTGCAGAGGACCTTTCAAGAATGCTCGACTCACTTGCTGTGGAGGACAGCCTGCCGAAGACAATCCTCTTCTGCCTTAACCCGAAGGACAATTACGTTCTCGGCACAATGCTCGGCAACTTCCAGACGAGCGAAGCACCGTCGAAGATTCAGTTCGGCTCGGGCTGGTGGTTTAACGACAACATCGACGGTATGCGTGAGCAGATGAAGGCACTCGGTAACCTCGGTGTGCTCGGCAAGTTTGTCGGAATGGTTACGGATTCAAGAAGCTTCCTTTCTTACCCGAGACACGAGTATTTCCGCCGTATTCTCTGCGGTCTTGTCGGTGATATGGTTGAAAACGGTCTTTACCCGTATACAGACGAGCTTGAAGATATTATCAGAGATATTTCATTCAACAACGCTAAAAATTATTTTGGTATATAAAAACAGAGCTGAGGCGAAAACCTCAGCTCTTGATTTTTTCTGTTTGTTTAGTCCTCTTTGCGGTCTTTCTTATAGAAGAAAGCACCGATAACCATAATTACCGCAAACACGATGAGATAGAAAAGTACGGGGAAAGAGAATTCGCCCACAGCCTTTGCCGCCACATACTTTGTGATGCCGTGTGCATAAACAGCGGCAAAAATCATAAACAGAGCCGCAAGCACACCGACAATCGGCATAATAAAGTGCTTAAAGAAGCCTTCCTTACGGCTTCTGAAAGCGTGCACAAGGAAAATCGGAATATAGAAAGCATAGATTGTAACAATCGGAAGCTCCGACGAATCGAAGCTGAACATACCGAAAAGAGGTTTGCCTGTTTCAGGATTTGCCCAGAGGTTTGCACCGTAGAAATAGAAGAGCCATGCCGCACATACAATCAAGCCGAAAACAGCCGCATTTGTAGGCATATTTGTGTGTTCGCTGACTTCCTTAAAAATCTTAACACTCGGACCCTGATTTCTTGCAGAAACAGCATACAGACTGCGTGTGCTTGCAACCATAAGTCCGTTAAGCGTGCCGAGACACGAAACAACAATCATCGCATTAAGAGCCGCACCGCCGACATTGCCGAAGATATTTAAAAAGCCTCTTGTTGCACCCTCGGACATAAGCGTAGAAATGTCTTCAGCACCTGCAAGACCGATATAGTAGCAGATATATACCGCTACGATGATAAGCGCACCGACAACCAGAGCAATCGGAAGATTCTTCTTTGAATTCTTAAGTTCTGCGTTGATTGATGTTGCAACAATCCAACCCTCATAAGCAAATGCTGTTGCAACAACAGCGGCAAAGAGCGGAGCGCCGACGCCCGTCTCTTCCACCTTGTGCCATGTTTCAAAAGCGGCACTTGTGTTGCCGTTTGAAATACCGACGATTGTACCTACAACAGCCATAAGAACAAGCGGAACGAGCTTGACTGCTGTTGCAGCAACCTGGAACTTACCTGCAATTTTAGGTGAAAGAACGTTGATAGCATAGCTCAGGCAAAGATAGAAGCAAGCAAGTGCAAGACAAAGACCGCCCGTAATATCGTTTGAACCGAACAAAACAAGTGTATAACGTGCCGAAACCCAAGCAAGAACGCTTGTCATTCCGGGATAATAGATTGTTGTTGTGAACCAACCGAGCAAATAAGCATATTTCGGTCCGAGTGTTGCTTCCGCATAGTCAACAAGACCGTTAACCTTTTCGTATTTATTTGCAAGTGTTGAAAAATTGTAAGAACAGACAACGATAACAATACCACCGATAACCCATGCAAGGATACCCATCGGCATATTGCCCTGTGTGTAGTTAAGAACATCCTGTGCCTTGAAGAAAACACCGCTGCCGATAACGATGCCGACAACCATACAGATCGCAGTTACAAGACCGTACTTTTTCTTGAGTTCTGTACCCATACAATACCCCCTCCTGAATTTTCAAAAACACATAGATTATAAAATATATGTTGCAAAAAGTAAAATTGCATATTATAATATAAATATTACAAAATGTAATGTTTGGAGTTGGCATTATGGATTCCTCAAAGTTTTACGCATTGCTCAAAGCCGTGGAATACGGAAGTCTTACAAAAGCCGCCGAGGAGCTTGGCTATACGCAGGCAGGTCTGACCCACATGATGAACAGGCTTGAAAAGGAAATTGGGCTAACACTTCTGCAACGGAGCAAGTCGGGCGTTTCGCTTACTGCTGACGGAAACGAGCTTTTGCCTTTGATTAAAGATTTTACCGATGCAAGCCTTTCACTTGAAAACGCTATAAACAGCTTTAAAGACGGCAACGAGCAAACACTTCGCATTGCCGCCTATGCAAGCATCACAAACCATTGGTTGCCGAAAATAATCAGCAGCTTTAAAAAGGATTTTCCAAACATCAAATTTGAATTGCGTGTAGGAAACTTTGACGACATCTCCAATGCAGTTTCCAACAACGAGGTTGATTTCGGCTTCACAAGTCTTCAACCAAATATGCAGGGGGACTGGATACTGTTAAAGCACGACCCGCTTTACGCAATTTTGCCTGTTGACGGCAACGACAAGAGCGAAAAAGTGCATATTTCTATATTTAACAATAAATCATTTTTTATGCCCTCGTACGGTTTCGATTTCGACATTATGAATCTGCTCGAGCAAAACAACATTCATCCGCTCATCAATCGCACGGCACTTGACGATTCGGCGGTTGTTTCGATGGTAAGCCACGGCTTAGGCTACAGTATTCTGCCCAAGCTGTCGCTCAAAGGAATGCACGGCAAATTCACAGCCAAGGAAATTGAGCCGTCATCGCATCGTGAGCTTGGCATTTTAATCAAAAACAAAAATACTCTTTCCCCCACCGCACACAAATTCATAGCTTATTGCAAGCAGACTGTAAAAGAATTGTAACAAAATACAGCTTTCATCTTGAAAAGCTATAGTCAAAATGATAAAATCTAAAAAATTGCCAAAGGAGTATTATGATGACAAAGGAACAGGCAAAAATAAAAGCAAAAGAATTAGTTTCAAAAATGACTGTTGAGGAAAAAATTTCTCAGCTTCTTTATACATCTGCACCAATTGAACGACTCGGTATCAAAGCATACAACTGGTGGAATGAGGGCTCACACGGTGTTGCACGCTCGGGAACTGCAACCGTTTTCCCCCACGCTATTGCAATGGCGGCAACCTTTGACCCCGAGCTTGTGGGCACTGTTGCTGATGCCATTTCAACCGAGGGCAGAGTTAAATATAACCAGCACGTCAAGTATAATGATTTTGACATTTTTAAAGGTATAACATTCTGGGCACCGAATATCAATATTTTCCGTGACCCACGCTGGGGCAGAGGTCAGGAAACCTTTGGTGAAGACCCGTTCCTCACTTCCGTTCTCGGTGTTTCCTTTATAAAAGGTATTCAGGGTGAAGGCGAGTTTTACAAGGCAACGGCTTGCTCAAAGCATTATGCAGTTCACTCAGGTCCCGAAAAAGACCGCCACGGCTTTGATGCAGTTGTTTCGCTCCACGATATGTACGAGACATACCTTCCCGCTTTTGAAAAGACGGTAAAAGCAGGTGTTGCAGGCGTTATGGGTGCTTACAACCGCACAAACGGACACCCTTGCTGTGCCCACCCGTATCTTCTTAAAGAGGTTTTGCGTAAAAACTGGAACTTTGACGGCTATATCGTTTCCGACTGCGGTGCTCTTAACGACATTTACGAACACCATAAATACGTTGACACAAAGGCAGAGGCTGCGGCAGTTTCGCTCAAAAACACCTGCGACCTCAACTGCGGCGAGATTTACCAGCATCTTATAGATGCTTACGAAGAGGACTTGATTACAGAAGAGGACATCACCGCCGCCGCTGAAAGACTTTACACCATACGTTTCCTCCTCGGTGAGTTTGAGGAAACAAGACCGTACTCCGACATCGGCTACGACAAGCTCGACTGTAAGGAGCACAGAGAATTAAACCTTAAAACCGCACAGGAAAGCGTTGTTCTTCTTCATAATAAGGACAACTTCCTTCCGCTTGACAAGAATATTCAGAAGAAAATTGCTGTTGTCGGTCCGAACTCAATGTCCGTTACTGCACTTGAGGGTAACTACAACGGCTATGCGTCCGAATACATAACCATTGCGGACGGTGTGAGAAGAGTTTTCAAAAACTCACATATCACCGTTGAAAAAGGCACAAACTATTGCAACGAGAAGCTCAACGACTGGAGCGGCTTCGGCAACCTTATCAGCGACGGTATTGCTGCGGCGGCACAGGCAGACATCACGGTGCTTGCGCTCGGTCTTGACTGTTCAATCGAGGGTGAGGACACAGGCTTTGACAACGATTACACAGCCTGCGGCGACAAAAAATACATTACACTTCCTGCAACACAGAAGAAGCTTGCAGAGGCAGTTTGTGACGAGTGCGAAAATGTTATTGTTGTGCTTATGTGCGGCAGCTCAATTGACGTTGGCGAAAAAGTAAGAAGCAAGGCAAAGGCAATACTTCATGCATGGTATCCCGGCTCGACGGGCGGACTTGCAGTTGCAAACATTCTTGCAGGTGAGGCTACACCCTGCGGTAAGCTTCCTGTAACTATTTATAACGAAAATCACAACCTTACCGACTTTACAGATTACGATATGAAGGGCAAAACATACCGTTACATCGACGGTGATGCTCTTTACCCGTTCGGCTACGGTCTTTCTTACACAAGCTTTGCATACAATAACGCAAAGCTCCTTGAAAACACAGACGAAAGTGTTAAGGTAAGCGTTGAAATCACCAACACAGGCGACCGCAAGGGTATTGAAAAGGCTCAGGTTTATGCAAAATTCACCGACAGCCGTACCTACACTCCCCACTTCCAGCTTTGCGCAATCAGCCCGACAGAGCTCGGAAAGGGCGAGACAAAGACCGTAACATTTGACATTGACCCCTATTGGCTCAAGGCTGTTGACGAAAACGGCGAGCGTATCACTCCCGACGGCGAGCTTAAGCTCTTTGTCGGCGGACATCAGCCCGACAGAGTCAGCACCGCACTCCTTGGTTACGAGTGTATTGAAATTGACCTTAAATAAAACCAAAAGAATTTGAAAGTGAGATGGGCGTATGCTTAAAAAACTGGAGTGGAAAACGGTTTTCAAAATCGTTATCGGCGTGCTTGCCGTGTACCTTGCTGTGCACTATTGGCCGAATATTTCTGGCGTTATCGGAACGGTTTTCTCTGCCGCAACACCGATTATCATAGGCGCAATTATGGCTTATCCGCTCAACATTCTGATGTCTTTTTACGAGAAGCATTATTTCCCGAAATCGAACAAGTCCGCTGTAGTGAAAAGTCGCAAGGCAGTCAGCCTTGTGGGTGCGGTTATAACAATACTCGGCATCATTTCGCTTGTTATCGGTCTTATTGCACCACAGCTTATTGCCTGTATCCAGATGCTTGTCAACGAAATTCCCGGTGCTATGGATTTTGTTATCTCCAAGCTTAAGGAAAACGAGTTTGTTTCAAAAGACCTTATCAATTCGCTTTCTTCGATTGATTGGAAGTCACGCATTGCAGACATTGTAGAGACTGTGACAAGCGGTCTCGGCGACGTGGTGGGAGTTGCCTTCACCGCTGTTACTTCCGTTTTCTCGGTTGTTTCAAACATCGTTCTTGGTGTAATTTTTGCACTTTACATTCTTATTGACAAAAAGAGGCTCTCACGGCAGCTCAACAAGGTTTCGCAAAAGTATGTTCCGAGCCGTTTCCTTGATAAAATTACACATATTCTCTCCGTCCTCAACGACTGCTTCCACCGTTTTATCGTTGGTCAGTGTACGGAAGCCGTTATACTCGGTGTGCTTTGCATAATCGGTATGGCCATTCTCCGCATTCCGTATGCTTTGATGATTGGTACGCTTATGGGCTTTACTGCACTTATCCCCATTGTCGGAGGACTTATCGGTGCGGGTGTGGGCGCATTCCTTATACTTATGGAATCCCCGATCAAGGCTTTGATTTTTATAATTTTTGTTATCATTCTTCAGCAGATTGAGGGCAACCTGATTTACCCGAAGGTTGTCGGCTCATCAATCGGTCTGCCCGGACTGTGGGTTCTTGCCGCAGTTACAGTCGGCGGCGGTGTGTTCGGAATTTTCGGTATGCTTATCGGCGTGCCGATTGCCGCAACATTCTACAGACTTGTGCGTGAGGACGTAAATCCGAAGCCACAGCTTTTAGCTGAAGAAAAAGAGGAATAATATGTTTAGAGAGCTTGCAAGAAAAAATCAACAGCTCCCCGAAGCGGAGTGCCTCGAAATATTAAAGCACGAAAAGCGTGGTGTGCTTTCCGTGCTTGGTGCCAGAGGTTACCCTTACGGTATGCCGATGAACCATTTTTACTGCGAGGAGGACGGTAAAATCTATTTTCATTGCGGTAAAAGCGGTCACAGAACCGATGCTCTCGGCAAGGAAAACAAGGTTTCCTTCTGTGTTTATGACAGCGGCTATCAGCCTGACGGCGATTGGGCTCTGAATATCCGAAGTGTCATCGTTTTCGGAAAAATCGTTACCATCGAAGACGAGCAGAAAATAGTTGACATCACCACTCAACTGTGTTATAAATTCACAGATGATGAAGCTTATATAAAAAATGAAATTGAAAACTATGCAAAAAATACAGCTCTTTTGCAGTTGACTCCCGAACACATTTGCGGAAAAGCTGTTAAAGAGTCTTAAAGGAAGGTGCTATTGTTGGAAAGTAAAGCCAAGCGTATTTTACAGTTGTTTCTGGTTTTCTTGAAAATCGGTGCATTCACATTCGGCGGCGGATACGCTATGATTCCGATTATTCAAAAGGAAATTGTTGAGTCTAAAAAATGGATTACAGACGATGATATTCTTGAAATCATCGCCATTGCCGAGTCCACGCCCGGCCCGATTGCGATTAACTCCGCAACCTTTGTCGGCTACCGTGTAGCAGGATTTTTCGGTGCGTTTTTTGCAACACTCGGCGTTGTTCTTCCGTCCTTTGTGGTAATTCTTATTATATCTTTTGTTTTAAGAGAATTTCAGGACATTCCTGCTGTTCAGTATGCTTTCAACGGCATACGTGCAGGTGTGCTTGCCCTGCTTATCAAGGCTCTTGTTTCGATGTATAAAAAAGCACCTAAAGGACTTGTCGGCTACATCGTTATGGCGGCATCGTTTATCATCACAGCTTTCTTCGATATCAACGTGCTTTTTGTTATCATCGGCTGTGCGGTATTCGGTCTTGTCACCTCTTTGATTGCAAAAAGGAGGGAGAAATAATGAACATTTTCCTTGACCTTTTTCTCACCTTTTTCAAGATAGGTGCATTCACCTTCGGCGGCGGTTATGCTATGCTTCCGCTTATGCAGGAGGAGGTTGTAAACCACGGTTGGATGGAGCTTGCCGACGTGATTAACTTCATCGCCGTCAGCGAGAGTACACCCGGCCCGTTCGCAATAAATATGGCTACCTACGTCGGCTCGGAGGTCGGCGGTACATTCGGACTTGCAGGCAGTCTTTTCGGCTCGTTCTGTGCAACACTCGGTGTTGTTCTCCCCTCTTTCATTGTTATTCTGATTGTTGCAAAGTGCTTTGAACGCTTCAAAAACAGCACGGTTGTCAAGGGCTGTATGACAGGTCTTAAGCCTGCGGTTGTCGGACTTATCGGCTCTGCGATTGTTTCCGTTTTGCTGACGGTGTTTATCCCGAACGGCTTTTCGACAGCAGTTTTTACCGAGGCTTCGTTCTACGTTTCGCTTGTGATATTCGTACTCGGTACTGTGCTCGCATTCAAAAAAGTTCACCCGATTATTATCATCTGCCTTTCAGCGGTACTCGGCATTGTGTCGGGATATGTGTTTTAAATAAAACAGGGGCTGTAAAAAAACAGCCTGAAAAAGAAAAGGACTACAAACTTACCGAAAGGTAGGAATGTAGTCCTTTTTGTGATATAATTTACTTGCATGAAAAAGAATATCACAAGAACATATAATACACCATATCAATTAAAATT
>JAFUPA010000028.1 GCA_017481575.1 Clostridia bacterium
AGAGCAGAGGACTGAAAATCCTCGTGTCGTTGGTTCGATTCCGACCGGAGGCACCATTTTGCGGATGTAGCTCATCTGGTAGAGCGCCACCTTGCCAAGGTGGAGGTAGCGAGTTCGAGCCTCGTCATCCGCTCCAGTAGCCGTACACAGCAGTGTGCGGTCTTTATTTTTACTATTACTTTTTTCTAAAACAAAAGCTCCTGTTCGTAATTACGAACGGGAGCTTTTGTCTTTCGCGGTGACTTTGTGTTGAAATTACTGCTTTCTTTCATATAAGTTACCGCATTTCATTGTTGTGGAAGATGTTGGATTTGAAATCAATTATTCATTTTTAATTAAAAAAATCCGTCCACCATAGTGAACGGATTTTCCTTTGGTGAGGATGAGTGGGCTCGAACCACCGACCCCTTGCATGTCAAGCAAGTACTCTAACCAACTGAGCTACACCCTCAAGTGCTATATTGCAGATACAGAGCTAAAAACAGCCTGTTTTGCATTTATTTTTAGTTCAACATTCATTCAAAAGTTAACAACATATTATCTCGTGTTGTTGACCTCATCTGTTGACCTCAGAGATTATATCACACAATTATTAAGGTGTCAACCTAAATTCCTATATTACTATAGAATAAAATGTAATTCTGATTAGTAAAAGGGGGTTCGGGGGGAAACTCTCATCACGGCGAGCGTGCTTGCCGTGGTTTCCCCCTGACAAATAACAGACCAATTACTATATAATATTATTTAAAATTAATATATACTCTAATTGGTCTGTTTTACAACAATTTTCGTAATGCAACTTTCATATCATTAGCATCATTTTCAGTGATAATAAACTTGTCATATTTTATTTCACCTGTATCAGTATCCACTAAACTCAATAAATCCATAGATTTATTTTCAATACTCTTTTGTATGTTGTTTTTTATTTCATCGCACAAAATGTTTTTTATATTTGTACTATCAACATCTTTATACAAAGATAATATTTCTAAATTTAACAAATTTATTTTAAACACTTCAGCAACAAAAGTCCACCCATATTTAAGTTCATAAACCGCATTTACTTCATCCCAATATTTATCATATCGTGACGGATTTATCATTATCGAATATAAGCTTTTATATCCCATTTCTTTTAGAACATCATCCTTAATTTTAGAAATAATTTCTCGCTCCTCGTATGTTGCTAAATGCGAGTTTTTTTCTGTGTGTATTATATATGTTTCTTCATATGATATCAATTTTTCTTTAACTAAATTTTTTAATGTGCCTTCAATTATCAAATTAACTTTTTTTCTTAACTGTAACAACACCATATAAATCAGAAAACTTTGTGTTTGCTGAAGTTCAATATCATTATTTATTAAAGATTTCAATTTGTTTCTTCGATATATAACACTCGGTAAACCTAATATATTGTATATTTCTGAACGACTAATTGTAAATTCGTTTGAATATTTTTTATAATAAAAATAATGTAATAACAATGCTTTTGAAAAACATAAATATTTACATCTTTTATCTTTTTTTGATTTAGCCACTTCATATATTTCTCTTACGATAAATTTCCGTCCTATTTTTTTCAACTTCACATACTGCTCTATTGTTTTTAAATGAGCTTCTCTTGAATGTGTACCGACCTTAACTTCTTCTTCAATCAATTCACATAACTTTTTATAATTTTTTACCTCCATATTTATTTCTAAATTTTCTAACTTTATTTTAATTCCTCCTAAAATAATATTATAAAAGTTATACTGTCAATATAAATTTTGCACAATTTGTGCAAAAATAACAATTCGCCAACCCTTATATTTATTATTTTAGTTATGTTTTTACAAATAATCAAGCCTTTTATAGCAATTTCATTAATTTTTACTTGTATTTTATATTGTCAATGTAATAAAAATATACAAAGTTCACAATCATTAGGAGCAACACAAAAACTGTCTTATAAAACTTTTAACGAAACGAATATATCAAAGTATAAACAAGTGAAATTTATAGACATTTTCTATAAAATATCACAAACAAATTAAGGGAGTTTACTAAAAATAGCAAACCCCTGTTTTTATGATTCAAGAAATATTATAAACAATACAAATAAAGCAACAGCTATACCAAGAGCGATTAAACACCCTTTACCCTGTTTTTCAAGTTTTTCCTTCTCTTCTTTTTCTGTTATGTTCGATTCTACGGTTTTATTCGGATTTAACAATTCAGTTTTACATCTATTTATAAATTTTGTGGGAAGACCATTAGCCAAAAAAGAAAGTATCACTTGAGATTTTGTGTTGATATCCCAAAACTTTATGCAAATGATATTCCCGCTTACTTCCTTTTTTCCCGACCCTGATATTCCACCTACAATCGCACCAACTGCACCAAATAGTAAGCCACCAACCAAAGCGTTTCCAACCACATTGCCATCTACAGTAACAACATCCTTGTATTCAAAAATATCAATAATCTGCGATTTATGAATATTTAATTTTGTAATGTATTGTTGTGAAATACACAATCCGTGTGTATGTAGTCCTATTTCATAGTTGCCGTTAGCAAAATTAGCATATTTTTTATCAGAATAATACTTTACATTTAGACAAGCATCACCACCCCAATTGACAATTTGAGAACCAATATGCAAGTTTTCAGGTAAAACAGGAAAAGGTTCAACCCTTTCCTGTTTTTGAATTTGTTGCAACGGAAATCCACAATAAATACAATTAATTGATTTATCAGATATTTCTCTTTCACATTCAGGACAATTTATTAAAGCCATATAAAAACCTCTTTATTTGTTCATTTCATCTTCTATTGCTTGAAGCATACGGTCAACATCTTCTGCATCTTCACCATAAACACCTGCAATATCATTTACATTGTCACGATATTCCTTATTATTGATGTAATCATCACTATATCGACTACTTGACGAAGAATCACTATTAGAAAACATAGAAATAATAAAGATAAGTGCAAAAATAACAGCGATAATTATACCACAACCTGTACAACCGTTATTTGTCTGTTTATCTGTTTCATTTGTTGATACATTGGTGTTATTTTCAACTGATTTGTTTTCGGATTCGTTATTAGATTTTAGTTTTGTTTCGGTTATATTATCGGAATCTTTTGCGTTCAATGGATATCCACAATGAATACAATTTTCCACTTGGTCAGATACTTCTTTTAAACATTCAGGACACTTAATTAAAGCCATTTTCATCATCCTTCTCATTTTTATTATAGTATAATTCAATAATCATTCTTTGTCAATAAAACTATACACTTGTTGATAATTTATTATCTTTATTTGCAAATTATAATTAACAAGAGGTGTTATTATGATTTGTGATATGATTAAGTCATTACGAGAAGATGCAGGATTTTCACAATCCGAGCTTGCAAAGAAACTTGATGTTACCCGTTCCAGTGTAAATGCTTGGGAAATGGGTCTTTCTACACCTACCACCCATTATATTGTTGAGCTTGCAAAGCTGTTTCACATTTCAACAGATTATTTGCTTGGCTTAGAAAAAGAAAGAACCGTTATTCTTGATGACTATACAAAAACCGAAATTGAGTTGATTTATGGTTTGTTAAAATACTTTGACGAACAGAAAAATTTAAAATAATAATGGGGATATTTTCACTTTTACAAAAGCGATTCCTGTTAAAAGTTAAAACAGTTGATACTATTTAAAAATCAAGTTATATAAAAAACAACGAATGGTTTTCCACTCGTTGTTTTTTGTATTTATATTGCAAAAGCTCTTTCAGCAGATGCTCTCATAGTTGCTATATCTGACCTTACATAAAAATTCAATGTTGTTGATGCATTTGCGTGACCAAGTATGTCCTGAACGCTTTTTATATCTGCACCACTTTGTAAAAGTAATGATGCACAAGTATGTCTTAAATCGTGAGGTGACATATCAGGGAGGTTTATTCTTTTCATTAACTTTTTCATATGTTTAGTTATATATGTTGGTGCTTGCGGAATGTAATTTGATTCAGTTGAATGAAAAAGAAACATATTGTATTTTAAAGAACATATTTGTTTTTCTTCATCTTTGTATTTTAATAACAAATTTATCATTGATTCGGTAATAGGAATGACTCTTATACCTGTATTTGTTTTCGGTAAACCGATATTAATGCCATTATCAGTTGTGTATGTGACATTTCTTTCAATTCTGATTAATCTGTTATCAAGGTCAATATCTCCCCATTGTAGACCGAAACATTCACCACGGCGTACACCTGTAGTCAAAAGTAAATAATATATTGTTCTTTGTTTTGTCGGCAACTTTTCAATTTCATTTATAAAAGTTTGAACTTCACATTTGGTTAATGCATCAACTTTATGTTTGTCAAGTTTTGGTGTCTTAACCTTTTTTAAAGGATTTTCAGAAATATATCCAATTTTAACGGCATACTCAAAAATAAGATTTAATGTGCAGTATTGATGTCTCATTGTTTGACTTGAAATTTGCTTGTTATTTTTCGTTTTATAGGTGTTTTTGAGGTAGTCGAGGTATTTTTCAAGTTTCTTGCTATCTATGTCTTTTAGCCTGATTTCGCCAAAATAATCGACTATTGAAATTAACATATAGCTTCTGAAAGATATAGTTGACGGTCTGTATTCGTGATTATCAATTTCGTTAGGAAACCATTTCTTTTCAATAAAGTCTTTAAAACTGATTTTATCAGGTACAATATTTTCTTTTTCAGTTTGATATGCGATTGACATTTCTCTTTCCCATATAACCGCTTGTTTTTCAGCCTGTTGTATCAGTTTCTTTTCTGACATCTCTGTTTCAGGTGTCCAAGTTCTGCACTTAAAAATCTGTTTTCCGTTTTCGTCTCTGCCGAGAAATACTTTGATTTTTACTGATGTGATTTTTCCGTTTTTGCGATTAGGGTAAATACTTGCCATAATTAGCCTTCTTTCTTGCAAAAACAGTGTTTTGTTGACCTTTTTTGTTGACCTGACAGTTTTTTATAACTGCCACAAAAAAAGAAAAAGCCTTATAAACTCTTGGTTTATAAGACTATTTTGTTATATCTGCGATGTGGTTGAGTACCTATATGTCAAGCAAGTACTCTAACCAACTGAGCTACACCCTCAAGTGCCTGCATATTATATCATAGTGCTTGCGGTTTGTAAAGCCTTTTTGCAGAAATATAATGATTTAATGTTGCCTGCAGTTTCGTTGACAAGAAAAATCGGCTATGATATAATCCGATTAAAGTTAAATTTAAAGGAAGAGAAAATTATGAAAGAAGATTTTTGGGAGTATGAATGTGATGCGAAATACTACACACGAAAAGGTTTGATTTCGAGTGCAGCTTTGACAATCATTGCAATTGTGTTGGCTGTTTGCTGGAATTTGTTTCAGATAGATTTTGGTAAAGAAAATAATTTTATTATCTATCTTTATTTCTTTATTGCGGTATCTTTTATTTCATTCATTCAACAGTTGAACCAATATTTCTTTTACAAAATCTGTATTGGTAAAAACGGATTTTACATAAGAACCAATCCGTTTAACGGTTATTTTTACAGGTTTGCCGATATCCGAAACGCTTACGTAGAGGTAAAAGAAATCAGAGTTCGGTATCACGGAAGACGTAAAAGATATGCTTTGATTTTCACAACGGTTAAAAATGAAATGCGTAAAATATATTTTGAAAATGATTACTATCGAAAAAATATTGATACAATTATTTCACGTTCATCTCAAACAAAACAATAAAACATCATACCAAACAAAAAAGGAATTGCCCCTTTGAGCAATTCCTTAATTTTTTACCGTTAAATCGACTTCTGTGTTTTTGCAATTTCAAAATCTTCTTCAATTTCCTTTGACGGTGCGGGAGTAAGAAGTGAAACTACCACGATAACGATTGAAGAGAAGATGAATGCAGGAAGCAACTCGTAAATTCCGAATACGCCGCCAAGCTTACTGATAGCGAGCTTCCAGATGAATACCATAGCTGCACCTGAAACCATACCTGCAACAGCACCTGCACGTGTTGTTCTCTTCCAGAAGAGAGAGAAGAGCATAAGCGGGCCGAATGTTGCACCGAAGCCTGCCCAGGCAAATGAAACAATCTGGAAGATAACGCTGTCCTCGTCAAGAGCAATAACAATAGCGATCAATGCGATTGCAAGAAGAGTAAGTCTTGTGACCCACATAACCTGCTTGTCTGAAGCGTTCTTCTTGAAGATACCCTGGAAGATGTTCTTTGAAAAAGCGGAAGCAGAAATAAGAAGATACGAGTCAGAAGAACTGATCGTAGCAGCAAGAATACCTGCCATAACAAAGCCTGCAAAAATCGGAGGCAGATAGCTTGTTGAAAGAGTGATAAAGATATTTTCAGCAGAAGAAGCTGTGAGGTGCTCTGTCGGGAAGAGGTGTCTGCCTGCAATACCGATAAATACTGCAACTGCAAGCGAAATGATAACCCATATCATAGCAATTCTTCTTGACATCTTAAGCTCGTCTTCCTTACGGATAGCCATAAAGCGAAGAAGAACCTGAGGCATTCCGAAATATCCGAGACCCCATGCAAGCATGGAAGCAATCTTAAGAACACCGTACGGAGCAGGCTCGCCGAATACAGGCTGACCGTTGGTTACAACCTGTGTTGCAACACCGCCCACGTCTGTTGTCTCGGGCTGTGCAAGTCCGAAGAACTCAAAGAAACCGGGGATGCTTCGTGCGTTTTCGATAATAGCCTCGAAACCGCCTGCTTTAATGCCGCAGACAACAACAATTATGCCAAGTGCAAGGAACATAACAATGCCCTGCATAAAGTCAGAAGCACTTTCAGCAAGGAAACCGCCGATAATTGTGTAAACAAGAACAAAAACTGCACCGAGTATCATCATCGGAACATAATCAAGACCGAAAAGGTTTGAGAAAAGCTTACCGCAAGTAACAAAACAGCTTGAAGCGTAAACTGTAAAGAAAACAAGAATGAACAAAGCGGCAATTGTTAAAACAATCTTGTTTTTCTCACGGAATCTGTTTGAGAAAAATTCGGGCAAGGTGATTGCGTTGTTCGCACGAATACTGTATCGACGAAGTCTCTTTGAAACAACCAACCAGTTGATGTATGTACCTATGGCAAGACCGATTGCCGTCCAAGCCGCATCTGCGAGACCGCACCAGTATGCAACACCGGGAAGACCCATAAGAAGCCAGCCGCTCATATCAGAAGCTTCGGCACTCATTGCCGTTACCCACGGGCCGAGTGAACGACCGCCAAGGAAATAGTTTTCGGAGCTCTTATTTGCTTTTTTAGCAAAAACAAGTCCGATTACAATAACAACAGCCATATAAATAACCATTGCTATCAGAATTTGCAAAGTTTGATTATCCATCTCAATACTCCTCTGAAAAAAAGATATTTTATTATACCATTAAAAATCATTTCAATCAAGTGCTTTTTATAATAATGCTTTAAATTACTAAATCGTTAATGCAAGAAAAAGGGGGCTTGAAACAGCCCCGATGTTTTTATTCCTTTGAAAAGCTATCTTTACCTACGCCGCACAGGGGACAAACAAAGTCGTCGGGCAGGTCTTCAAACTTTGTGCCCGGCTCAATCCCGTTGTCGGGATCACCCTTTTCCTCGTCGTATACCCAACCGCACACGTCACAAATGTATTTCATAAAAAAACCTCCTTTTATAAGAGTTTTATCCTTAAATGTCCAATTTATGCTTAATATCACCAGATTTTGAAAATATATAATAAAAATATGATTGATTTTTTCAGTTTAAAGTGTAGAATAATTTTAAAGGAGTTGGAATTATGAATTTTAAAACAGCAGTTAAACTTTATAAAGAACAGCCAACCATTGAGAATTTAAATGAAGTTTCTCAAAAGCTTTTAGATGAAATGACACTCAAAGAAAAAATCCGTCTTATGCAGGGTCACGCTATGGGTGTAACCATTAAAAATGTCTTTACAAAAGGCAGATACTATAACGGCGAAGCATACCCGGCAGGCGGTTGTAAAAGGCTCGGTATTCCTCCCGTGCTTTTCACCGACGGACCCCGTGGTATCGTTATGGGTAAATGCACTTGTTTCCCTGTTTCAATGCTTCGTGGTGCAACCTTTGATGATGAGCTTGAATATGAAATCGGCAAGGTTATGGCAAAAGAGGCGAGTGCTTTCGGTGCAAATCTTTTTGCAGGTGTGTGCATAAATCTTCTTCGCCATCCCAAGTGGGGCAGAGCGCAGGAAACATACGGAGAAGACCCGTTTTTGCTCGGCAAAATGGGTGTTGCTCTCACAAAGGCAATGCAGGAAAACGGTATTATTTCCTGCCCCAAGCACTATGCTCTCAACAGCATTGAGGATTTGCGCTTCAGTGTTGATGCAAAGGTGGACGAAAGAACCCTTCACGAGGTTTATCTTCCGCATTTCAAAAAGTGCATCGATGCAGGTGCAATGTCAATAATGGGTGCATATAACAAGGTGAACGGTACATATTGTTGCGAAAATAAAGAGCTTTTAACCGACATTTTGCGAAACAAATGGGGCTTTGAGGGCTTTGCGCTTTCAGACTTTGTTTACGGCATATACGATGCCGCAAGAAGTGTAAAAGCCGGTATGGATGTTGAAATGCCCTATTGCTTCAGGTATGCCGTGCTGAACAGCAAGCTTAAAAAGGGAGAAATAACAGAAGCAGACATTGATTTGTGTGCAGTCAGAGTCTTAAAGGCTCTTATCAAAACCCTGCCCGAATACAAAGAACAACCAAAATCCGTAATTCTTTCAAAGGAGCATACCGATTTATCCCGCAAGGTTGCAGGCAAGGGTACAGTTCTGCTTAAAAATGAAAACAAAACACTTCCTGTTACGCAGGGCAAGAAAATTGCCGTTGTCGGACGATATGCCGATAAAATAAATGTCGGTGACCACGGAAGCAGTAATGTTTACAGCCCCTATACCGTAACAGCTTTTGAGGGTATAAAAAATCGTTTTGGCGAGGCGAATGTGTGCGTTTATAACGGTTGTGATACCGAGAAAGCCACCGAAGCTGTTAAAAATTGTGAATACATAGTCGCTTGTGTCGGAAGCGATTACCGTCAGGAGGGAGAATTCCTTGTTAACCTCGGCAATGTGAAGAAGAAACCCAAGGCATCGGGCGGAGACAGGGTAGATTTAAGAATACCTGACGAGGATGTCGCATTGATTAAGGCTTTGTCAAAAACAGGTAAAAAGCTCATAGTTAATATAATGGGCGGAAGTGCCTATGTTATCAAGGAATGGACAGATTTGGCAGATTCAATCCTTTTCTCTTTTTACAGCGGACTTGAGGGCGGCAACGCTCTTGCTGACGTTTTGAGCGGAGACGTAAATCCTGGCGGTAAATTACCGTTTACAATTGCCTTCAACGATACGGATTACCCGTCATTCTTACATATTGCAGATGAAGAAAGAGAAATTGATTACGGATATTACCACGGTTACACATTGTTTGACAAGAAAGGCATTGAGCCTCAATATCCCTTTGGTTTCGGACTTTCATATACAGATTTTGAAATTGAAAATTGCCACGTTGAGCAAAATGCGGATTGTATTGAAGTTTCTGCAGATGTTAAAAATATCGGCTCTTGTAGCGGCGATGAGGTCTTGCAGGTTTATATTTCAAGTGAAAACGAAGAAGAGGACAGACCCGTCAAGCTTCTTAAGGGCTTCAAACGAGTGAGCGCAGAGGCGGGTCAAAGCGTGAGTGCAAAAGTTTCAATTGATATCGATGATATAAAATTCTATAACGTCGAAAGCGGCGAATGGAAGCTTGACAAGCGTTACGTTGTTTTGCTGGGAACAAACAGCAAAAATGCAAAGCCGATAGGTGAAATGGAATTTTAATCGGACAGCAAAAGCACACAGGAAACGGAGTTGTGTGTTAAAATACAAAACTCAAAAAAACAAAGCCGTAGCAGGATAAAGTTTTGCTACGGATTAAACTATGCTTGTAGGGTTCGATGCTTGCCGACGAACCGTTTTGCAGGAAATCCCGGCTACGAACACGATTAAAAACTTGATGTAGCCTGACAAGCCTTCTTTTGAAAGAAGGTGGATTTTGCGAAGCAAAAGACGGAAGATTGATTGGTAGAGGTTAATTTTCTGCTGTCAATCCTCAGTCACTCTGTGACAGCTCCTTTTAAAAGGAGCCTGCAAAAAGACAATTTCATAAAAAATAAAGACCTTGACAAACTTCAATTTGTGGAGATGTTTTAATGCACGGTTGCATTGCAACCTACACCTCACCACCGCCTACGGCGGAGCCTCTCCTCGGAGGAGAAGCCTTGGTTAGCAGGCACTTTCACAGCCTTCCCCTAACGAAGTGCGAGGGGAAGGGGGACCGCTTGCGGTGGATGAGGTGTTAAAAAAGAAATTCACAAACTCCAATTTGTAGATACATTTGTATAATTTATCCAACTGGTAGGGCGGGGCTTGCTCCCGCCGTAAAATGGTACAAAATCCGGCTGACGACCAATGGTCGCACATTTGTACTCGATTGAAATTTTGTTTGTAGGGTTTGACACCGTGTTTCTGGTTATTCATAAAAATAAATATTTCCTTGTAAAAGTAATTCAAGCGTGATATACTAATATTGCCAAACGAAATCTTAATATTTTTCACACAATATAAGTATGTGTATTTTTATACCTTTTGGTAAAAATACAGATGCTCTATTTCTGCATATACTTTATTGTGTGTTATGTTAGAGATTTTGTTTGGCGACAGTTGGAGCTAATGTATTTTTCGTGCGTAGCTTCGGCTGCGCACTTTTTTATTTTATGGAGGAAAAAGAATTATGAAAATCAGATTTAAAAGAGCATTTGCAACATTTTTGACATTGGTAATGTTGATAATTATCATGCCTATTACACGATTAGACATTACAGCAAATGCAGAAACTTTAGGTGGTGCTTGTGGTCAAAATCTCAAATGGACACTTAATGTTGAAACAGGTGAGTTTTTGATTGAAGGTGAGGGGGAAATGTACTCTTATGAAATGTACCAGAAATTACCGTGGTACGATTATTTCCCGTTGATTAAGTTTGTGATAGTTAAAGCTGATATTCCAGGTATTGAAAATGATTGGTTAGGTGGCGGATTTTGCTTTTGCGAAAATTTGATCGCATTTTCCGTAGATGACACTAATACTAGATATTCAACTGATGAAAATGGAGTATTGTTTAATAAAGATAAGACTTTTCTAGAACAATATCCCAGCGGAAATCCAAGAAATACATACACAATACCTGATACTGTCAAGTATATCGATTGGTTGGCTTTTGGATTCAATAAAAATCTTACAAAAATATCTATTCCGGAAGGTGTAACGGAAATCACAACGGAAGCTTTCTATGAATGTGTAAATCTTACTAACGTAACAATTCCTAACAGTATTACCAATATAAATATGTATGCATTTGAAGGATGTAATAATCTTGCGGATGTTTATTACAACGGAACACAAGCACAATGGAACAAAATTAACATTAAAGAAGGTAACGACCCACTCATCAATGCTACAATGCACTTCAATACAACATCATCTGTAATTAAAGGTGACACAAGTGGAGATAACATGATAAATTCAACAGATGCTCTGCTGTGTTTGCAATATTCTGTTGGTAAGATTACATTGACTGATGATGCCTTTCTTGCGGCTGATGTTGACGGCAACGGTAAAGTAAATTCTGTTGATGCTTTGAAAATTTTACAATTTGTAGTTGGCAAAATCGAAAACTTATAAGAACAAAGACCGGCAGATGTCTCTGTCGGTCTTAATCTTTACTTATGAAATTTATCCCATCAATTCCTCACAAAGCGCATCAATTGCCGCAATGCTGTCTGCGTTAAGGGCAGATTTAATCTGAACAACTGTCTCTGCAAATGTGATATTCTTTGAATTTTCAAGCATTTTGCGCATAGTCTTTGCCGCAACAGGTCCCCACGAGCCGTTTTCGACAAAAGCCACGGTTCTGTTCTGGTAAAATCTCTCTGTAAGGTGGTTGATAAACTCCTTCATAAACGGGAAGATATCACCGTTGTATGTCGTTGTTGCAAGCACGATTTTGCCGTAACGGAAAGCATCTTCAACAGCCTCGTGCATATCACAGCGTGCAAGGTCGTTGAGAACAACCTTCGGGCAACCCTTTGATTTGAGCTTTTCTGCTAGCAACTCTGCCGCCGCCTTTGTGTTGCCGTAAACTGATGTGTATGCAATCACAATGCCGTCACTCTCAACACCGTATGATGACCAAGTGTCGTAAAGTCCGATGTAATAGCCAAGGTTTTCTGTGAGTACAGGGCCGTGCAACGGGCAAATGATTTCTACGTCGAGTGTAGCAAGCTTTTTGAGAAGTGCCTGCACCTGAACACCGTATTTACCAACGATACCGAAATAGTATCTTCTTGCCTCGCAAGCCCAGTCCTCGTCAGCGTCCAGAGCACCGAATTTGCCGAAACCGTCAGCAGAGAAAACAACCTTATCCTTGCTGTCGTAGCTGACCATTACCTCCGGCCAATGCACCATAGGAGCGGTGAAAAAGGTGAGTGTATGTGAGCCAAGCTCGAGTGTGTCGCCTTCGCCGACAACAATTCGTCTGTCAGCGTAGTCGTTGCCGAAAAAGCCCTTCATCATATTAAATGCCTTGATTGTTGCAACAACCTGCGAGTTCGGGTATTTCTTCAAGAATGCGTCAATGTTAGCTGAATGGTCGGGCTCCATGTGGTGAACAATGAGGTAATCGGGCTCTTTGCCGTCAAGAGCTTTGTCGAGGTTTGAAAACCACTCGTCACCGAAGTTTTTGTCAGCCGTGTCTGTAACGGCAATCTTTTCGTCAAGAATGACATAGGAGTTGTAAGCAATTCCGTTGGGAATATCAAACTGACCCTCAAAAAGGTCTGTACTGTGGTCGTTCACACCAATATATTTAATGTCTTCTGTAATAAACATACTTTTTTTCTCCTTTACATTAATAAATGTATTATATAATATATTTCGTTTTTTAACAACCTAAAAAACAAAAAAATCACAATAAATAATTGACAAAAACTGCGTGTAGAGATATAATACTCCTTGCAAATTCCAATGAGGGAGTAGCGAGCACACCGCAAGGTGCGTAGCAAGTCAACATACTGACCGTAAGGTCTGGCTTGTTTTAAATTGCGAGACTCATGTATAACTGCAAGGGCTATACATGGTGTCGGTATATCTGAATTTAACCGAGTATAGCAGTTGCTATGCTCGATTTTGTTTTGGAGGCAAAAATTATGGACTTTATGTTTTTCTTCAACAGCGCACTTCTAGGTGTCGGACTTGCAATGGATGCTTTTTCTGTCTCTCTTGCCAACGGACTTAACGACCCGAAAATGAACAAAGGCAAAATGTGCGGTATGGCAGGTGTTTTTGCCTTCTTTCAGGCTCTTATGCCGATGATAGGTTGGATTTGTGTCCACACCATAGTTCAGTATTTCACCGCTTTTGAAAAGTTTATTCCGTGGATTGCACTTTTGCTTCTCGGCTTTATCGGTGGCAAGATGCTTGTTGAAGGATTTAAAACAAAAGGTGAAGAATATACAACAGAACCGCCCAAAGTCGGGATTATGTCGCTTCTTGTTCAGGGTGTTGCAACTTCGATAGATGCACTCTCCGTCGGTTTCACGATTGCGGATTATGACCTTAAAATGGCTGTCATCTGCGCCTTGGTTATTGCCGCAGTTACATTTGTTATTTGTGTCGGCGGTATAGCAATCGGCAGAAAATTCGGCACAAAGCTCTCAGGCAAAGCAGGTATCTTCGGCGGAACTATCCTCGTCCTTATCGGTCTTGAAATCTTTATAACAAGCTTTATAAAATAAAAATGTCGCACCCTCTGTAAAGAGAGTGCGATTTTCTTTTTAAATCACCATTTCATATTCGCCCATATTGCCGTCTTTAAAATAGCTGTGCAGGTCATACGGAGTGTAAATTCCCGTGTCTGTCACAACACCGCTCACAAGCTCGGGCGGTGTAATGTCAAAAGCAGGGTAGTAGCCTTTCAGTCCGTCTGCAGCGGTTTTAACACCCATTGCCTGGAGTACAAAATCAGGGTCACGCATCTCGATTTTGACCGTGTCAATCGTCGGGTGTCCGTGGTCGGGCGCACCTGTTACAAAGTAGGGGATGCCTGTATACTTTGCCGCAATTGCAATCTGATAAGTGCCGACCTTGTTTACAACGTGACCGTCAAGGCAGATTGCATCGGCGGCAGAGGTGAACACGTCAACATTTTCCTTTTTCATAACATAAGCAGGCATATTGTCGGTAATAACCGTCGTGTCAAATCCCATTTCGTTGCATACTGTTGCAGTCAACCTTGCTCCCTGGAAATAAGGACGTGTTTCGGGGCAGAAAATGCGGATGTTTTTCTCCCTTTCACGTGCAACCTTGAGCATCATTCCGACAATTGTTTCACCAAAGCATTGTGTCATAACCGTGCCGTTCTGCGGGAACATATCAACAAGATGCTCTGCCATAAGGTTAACCTTGCCGTAACGCAGATTGTTAGCTTTTATTGTATAGTTCACAATTGCTTCACTCACATCAGTACCGTCACGCAAAGCCTGCTTTGCGGCTTCAAGGCAACCGCCCGTTATAAGCGACATTCTTGCAACCGTTGTGGGTCGAGCGTGTGAAATGTTATCCGAAGCGGCGAGCAGATATTCAAGCTGCTTGTCAGCTGTCATATTTCTGCATTCGTAAGCGGCAAGTGCCATACCCATAGCCGCCGCCGTGTACGGGCCCGCACTCTGCGTTACCATATCACGTATTGCCTGCGTAACCTCCTGATGGGTGTTGCAAACCACAAACTCCACCTTGCGAGGGTAAACACGGCGGTCAAGAATTCTCACCTTGCCGTCCTCGTACCACGCTATATTTTCGTATCGGAGCATAAAAGCAAGTCCGTTATCAGCTCTTTCCATTCTGTACACCTCAATATAATTTTTGCATAGCCTTTTCTACGCTGTAATAAATTTTTTCTTGGTCGAGTGTTTTATACTCTCCGTTTTCGTAAAGCACCTTGCCGTCAACCATTGTCATATATACGTCACTGCTCTGTGCAGAATAGGTGATGAGTGCCTTCTCGTCAATAATCGGTCTCAAATGCGGCTTGTCGAGCGAGATTGCAATAATATCAGCCCTGTTTCCAACCTTGATGTCACCGCAATCGTTTCTGCCCTGGAGCACTGCACCGTTTTGTGTAGCCATTTTAATAACGGTGTCCGCTTTCATAACTGTTGCGTTCTGCATATATCCGTTGTGTATAATCGAAGCAAGATGGATTTCTTCGAGCATATCAAGGTTGTTGTTGCTTGCCGCACCGTCGGTACCGAGCGCAACATTTATGCCCATATCGAGCATTTTTGGAATTCTTGCAAAGCCACTTCCGAGCTTCATATTGCTGGACGGGTTGTGAACAACATGAACTCCCTTGTTGAGGAATATCTCCATATCGCTGTCCTCAACCGTAACACAGTGAGCTGCAAAAGCTCTTGAGTCAAACGCTCCGAGGTTGTTAAACCATTCGGCGGGAGTTTTGCCGTATTTTTCTTTACATTCGTTGTGCTCTTTAACTGTTTCAGAAAGGTGAATATGTAAAAGTCCGTTTCGCTTGTTGCACTCTTCAATGTAGGCACGGGCGATTTTTTCTGTGCATGTGTATTCAGCGTGAATTGAAAAGTCAATAAGAATTCTTCCGTCAGCGGCATTGTTCCACTCGTTGTAAAGTTCTAACGACTGTGCAATTCTGAAAGAATCTTGCGGCTCTTCGCTCGGGTCAAAGCTCTGGACGGGACGTGTGAGGTTCGCCTTCATTCCTGCATCAGCAACAGCCTTTGCAGTAACCTGAGGCTCGAAGTACATATCAGAAAAGCTTACGGTACCGCCTGCAAGCATTTCAAGCAAAGCAAGGAGCGTGCCTGCTTCAATTTCTTCTGCGGTCAGTTTGTCCTCAATCGGGAAAACCTTATCAAAAAGCCACTCGTTAAGGGGTAAATCACTGCCCACACCACGCAAAAGCACCATCGGGCAATGGTTGTGGCAGTTGTAAAAGCCTGACATCATAAGCTTATCGCTCATATCCTTAACTGTGTCAAAACTCTCTTTCGGCTCATCTTTCCCAATGTAAGAAATCTTATCGCCATCTACTGCAAGATATGCGTTTTGCAACACATTATAAATTCCGTTTTCATAAAGCAGAATGTCTGCATTTTTAAATAAAGTTTTCATAATACACCTCTGATGAATGTAATGTATATATTCTATCACGAATTATCCTTCAAATCAACAAAAAGAAAAAGGGTACAAAAGTACCCTTTAAAAATTTACCACTTAAAATCAGAAATAACAACTGCTGTGTGAGCCTTGCCGTTTGCTTTTGGAATACTTATGAGTGTAACGGAAATTTTCTCAATTACAACGACCCAGTCAAACGAAGCTGTCAATGAAAGCATCTTTCCGTCAGAGTCAATAACAGCAACAATTTTTGCGTTTGTGTTAGTTGATGTTACGGAATTTACCTTAACTCCCTCGGCTGTTACAGCGGCATAAATGCTTGCGCTGTTGAGGTAGTCATATTCTTTACTTACGGTTTTGCCTGCAAGAAGTCCGCTCTTTGCGATAGGGGAGTTATCTTTTTTAGACGACTTTGTTGCCGAACTGCTTCCGTCCTTAAGCGTGAGTGTTACGGTGTATGTATCACCTGTCTTTTCACACAAAGCACTCTGAACATCAGAAGAGGTGAGAGTCGCTGTTGCAAGGTTTTTTGCGGTGCCTTTTGAATTTTTGATTTCGGTTGTTCCTTCACCGAGGAAATCCTTTACAATATCTCCTGCCATATCTGTGTATTTACCTGCATCAAGCTCGGTCACAGTCGTCGTTCTCTGCTTTGTGTAGCCTGCTTTTTCGTCAATAACCTTGTTAACTGCATTGTTATAAAAATCAACGATTTCTTCCTTGCTTGACGGTGCGGAGGGCTTTTCTTCGGGTATTTCCTCGAGCTGACCCTGACCTACGCTGATGCGAAGAATCGCAAGTGCATCGGTTGAGTTAACCTTACCGTCCGAGTTAATGTCAGCAACCTTTTCGTCAATTTCAGTTTCTTTGCCGACGGTGTATTTCAAAACAATCAATGCGTCGGTCGAGTTGACTTTTTCGTCACCGTTCAAGTCTCCGTAATATGCCGCAAAAGCGGTTGTCATAAAGCTGAATGCGATAACTGCCGCAATCGCAACAGCCACGAATTTTTTAAAAGTATGTTTCATTCTTCTTTCTCCTTAAAATAAACTTTTAAAATAATATTTTTTATCCCTAGGTCTCGAATCAATCATTTTGATAAGCTCAAGGTAAAAATCGTGTGTTTCCTGCTCATCGGCACTCAATCCGATTACAGTACCGTGATGTCCACGTTTAACGGGCATAACGTTCCACATTCCCTGAACAATGTTTTCTGCATCATAATCCTGCCACTCATCTCCTGCAGGATATTTAGCCGAAACAACATTTACAAGTCCGTCATTTTCAAGCCACGTTTCGTCAATCGGGAAGTCCGTAACCGTGTTGTGTGAATATTTACCCATAAGTGCCGCTGTCGGCATAAGTATCGCAAGTGTACTGCTCATATCGGGTACGTGGTTGCCCGTGAATGAGCTTACGTTTGTTGTCGAATATGCGTAAGAGAAATAGTAAACACCATCAACGAGTTTAATCTGCTTGTTAATTTCAGCCGCACCGTCGGGCGAAAGGTCATAAGCCGCATTGTCTGCACCTTGGCTGAAAACGGTATTTATAACCGTGTTAACATCAGCCGTTGCAGAGTCAACGCCGAAATGCTCAAGACGGAAATCGTAGAAATCACCGACCGCATTGTTTTGAGTAAGACTGCCGCCGAGCTTTACAATATCCATTGCAAGGTCAACAACCTTGTATTGGTCAATAACATAGAAAAGTGTTGAGCCGTTGTGCGGAGCGCAAAGGGCAGTAACGCTGTTTATGTAATCACCCTTGCCGCCCTTGAAAAGCTCGGACACATTTTCACCGCTTGCCTCAACCTCTGCTTCACTTCCGTATTCAAGCAGGGAAGCGAGCATTCTTACCGTTGCACCGCCAAAGCTGTGACCGACAAGGTTAGCCTTTATAAGCTGACCGCCCTCGGTCTTTGTGCCCCAACCGGGTGCAAGCTGTGTTGTGTACTCTCTGCCGTAACGCTCATGATTGTGAGCTTTGCTGTGTGCTTCACCATAGTCAACCGTTGTGCCTGCAAGCTGTGCGTAAAGTTCACACGCTCTGTCCCACGTGCTTGAGAAAGGACCGACAGATGCTTCATAAGCAGTATGTCCCTCACCTGCAAGATAATCGACAAGGCTTCCTGTTGTGCTTCCCCAATACGGACTCACTTCGTTAATCTGTGCCTCTGCACCCCAACCGCCAAGACCGTGAACAAGAATATACGGGTACTCAACCGGGTCTTCTGTAATCGCATCAAATGCCTTTTTATAAAGTCCTGTCGGAATTGGAATAATAACCGCAATCAAAAGGCAAACAGCCACAACAAAAGCAACAACCTTTTTTGTGTTGTTCTTTTTATCAGACTTGATTTTTTCAGGCTCTTGCCACGGAATACTTGTAGCCTGAATAACAGGCTCGGTTACAGGATCGTTCACTTCTTTATCCGTAACAAATTCCTCTGTGTCTCTCAAAAGAAAATCTGTCGAAACTCCAAAAAGCTCTGCAAGAGCGAGTACCTTGTCCGAGTCGGGGAGAGCTTTACCAGACTCCCACTTCGAAACAGACTGACGTGACACATCAAGCTTCTCTGCAAGCTCGTCCTGCGACCAGCCTAAATCACGTCTCAGAATACTTATTTTTTCACTTATTGTCATAAGAAAACACCTCACTTTGATATGACTTAATTATAAGCCATCAAAACATAAAAATCTATCAACCGAAGTTGCTAAATTGTCTTTTTCTCAAAAAAAGTGAATGTAAACTCAAGTTTACATCAGAATTTTGCAATGATTTTTCTCACATATCCTGCAAATTTATCAGCAATTTTTGCCGCCGCAATTCCGACCTCTTCGTCAGAAAGCTTGCAGTCAAGCACACCGGCCGCCATATTTGTCATAACCGAGAGTGCAAGCAACTCCATTGAGCAATGAGCCGCAGTCAAGGCCTCTGTAACGGTGGACATACCAACAGCATCTGCACCGAGTATTCTTGCCGCACGGATTTCAGCAGGGGTTTCAAACTGCGGACCCGTGAAGAACATATAAACGCCCTCATGTACGGTCAGACCGCTGTCAACGGCACATTCAAGTGCAATCTCACGCAACGCTTTGGTATACATATCCGTCACGTCAAAAAATCTCGGGCCGAATTCCTCAATATTTTTACCGCAAAGGGGACTTGCTCCCGTCAGTTTCAGGTGGTCTTTGACAATCATAATGTCGCCGACATTATACTGAGTGTTAACTGCACCTGCCGCATTTGTAAGAATAGTTTTCTTAACACCTATGAGCTTAAAAAGGCGGATAGGGATAACAAGCTGTTCAAAGTCGTAACCCTCGTAAAAATGAAATCTGCCTTTCATACAAACAACCTTTTTGCCCTCAAGGTCACCGAAGATAAGCTTGCCTGCGTGCGACTGAACGGTCGAAACAAGGAAGTTCGGAATATCCTTGTAGTCAATCACAATCGGGTTTTCTATATTTTCTGCAAAGTCTCCGAGCCCCGAACCGAGTATAATTCCTATTTCAGGCTCATACGGCACAACGGATTTAACATAATCTGCACTTACTTTAAAATATTCATAAGTGTAATCCATTCTTATCACCTCAATCACAGTAATTTTACCATAGATGTTATTTCAAATCAATAATATTTTAACAGACTGACAATATGACTTTAGAAAATTTAATTTGTTGAACTGTTTGCAATATTAGTACAATCCCGGCCCTCCTTGCCTAAAGGAGGGTGGCACGGCAAAGCCGTGACGGGAGGATAATAAAAAAACAACGCAGTTCCAAACCTCCTCACTTGCATTTCTTACATTTTACCTCAATATGGTAGGGCGGGGGCTTGCTCCCGCCGCTGTGTGCAGAATATCAAATGGAGTACATATCAGTTACCTGTGTTTCCATAAAACATCAATGGCAGAGAGTTTTTTTACTCTCTGCCAATTTTTATTTTAGCACTATATAGGTTGTGGGTAAAACTCCATTGCCGTTATAGGGGAACAAAATCTTGTTTTCTGCAAGTGTACCTACAGGCATAGAAATCGCATCTTCAAAAATTCTGAAATACGCCATTTGATAAGCCTGTGATTTTAAATGAACAGGTATGTAATTCTTAATTATCTTTACTGCCTCATTCATTATTTTATTTGCATTTCCTTCAATAATTTCAACAACTGAATTAAACTGACTCATAAAGTGTTCAAATTCCTCTTTTGTGAAAACAGGAACATTAACAGTAAGTTTACCGCCATCATTCAAAACATAACCTTTTTTCACAAGCTCGGCAACAATAATTTTTTCAAATTCATTTTCAAAATCATTTCTGCCTTTTGCGATATCAATAAAAATATTAGTCAAACTTTTCGATGTGTAAAAGCTGTGGTGCACCATATCCCCGTTAACAGAAAAATCAAAGAACTGAACTTTGTCACCATTCTCATTCTCTGTGTTTGAAACACCAAATTCAAAGCCCTTGTTTCTCATTGAATCTACTGTTTTTTCTACAGCCCAAACAATACAGTTTTCACCAAATTTGTTTTTGGGAAGTTCAATACGAATTTTTGACTGCAAATTCTCAAATAACGCTTTGTAAAGAACACAGCAAACCGTTAGCCACGCTTCGGAATTTGAGAGATTTCTATTCTTTATAATTTCTGACAGTATATCTGAAATATTGCTTCTAAATACTCGTGTTTTATTTGTTACTTCTACAGCACAGTCTTTTGTGAAAATTACAATGTTTGTATAATACTTTTTGCCCTCAAGTCCGAGCACATCACCTTCAACCAGCTTATAAAGAATGTCCTCAATATAAGGCAATGAAATGCCCAACTCCAGACTTATTTCCTCTGCCGTGAGTTTGTCATTGTAACACGCAAAAAGAATATTCTGACTGATTTTGTTATCAAGCATAGAATTATAAGTATTTTTTCCATTGCCCCAATAGAGAATTGATAATTCTTTCGGGTTATAGCTTTGTTTTCCGTAATTTCGTTCCATATTTATACCTTCTTTCAAAATTTGTCTTGATTTGAAAAGCAGGTATTTAACCATGCTTTCACTGATTGAGAGGTGTTTGGATATCTCCGAACAAGACATATTTTCAATGTAATACAAAATAACAGCTTTGCGATACTTTTCAGAAAGCAATGTCAGCTCACGGCGCAATAGATATAATTCAGAATTATCATTATCAAAAGTTTCTGCAACATCAATCAAATTATCGGTTAATTCGCATTCTTTATTTTTGGATTTATTCTTGCACCATTGCTTATACACATTACCTGCAACCGCCCACATAAAACCATAAAAAGCATCTGTATTACGGATGTTATCAGCAGATTTATAAAGCTCTAATATAATATCTTGTGCTAAATCTTCAGCTTCAAAATGGTTTGAAGTTCGAGCGATGCAATATGATAGTATAGATTTTGCAACATCTGATATTTTTGTGTCAAGCTCTTGTCTATCCATTTTTACACCTCCTTTGTTTTGATTCACCGGTGATTTCACTTATATAGTGGAACGAATTTGTTTTTGGTTAAAGTTTAGTAAAAAATATTAAATTATATCATAAATATAATTGAAGCAGTCGGGTGTACAATAGACGGAACACCATGCTCACTCACATTCACAAAACCAAAACCGTAGCAGGATTTCTGCTACGGTTTTTTTATCAATATCCGTTTCCGGGTGCCTGCGGGTCTTCGGCATCGTCCGGGTTCTGGTTAAAGAAATCATCCCAGAAATTGCCCGAGTTGTCGTCCGTCGGCTCGGTTGTCGGTTCGGTTGTGGTAGTTTCAGGCTCACCCCAGACGAAGAGGTAAACAACGGTTCCCTTTTCGTACTGTCCGCCCGATTCAAGCGAAATACCTGCAACGTTGCCTGCAACCTGATTTTCGTTGTTGAGCTTCTCTGTCTTGTAAACGGTGAAGCCCATTTTCTTCAGGAGGTTTGCGGCATCCTCGTATTTGGTACCGATTATTCCCGAGGTCGGGAAGGTCACAATTTCTTTACCTTTACTTACGGTAAGCTTGATTGTGCTGTTTTTCTCAATCTGTGAGTCAACACCTGCACTCTGCGAAATTACAACGCCCTCTTCAATGGTCGAGCTGTAAACCTCAGATTTTTCAAACTTGAAGTTTCTGCTGTAATACGGGTCGTCAAGTATATCCGTGTATGCCTTGCCAACGAAATTGGGAACAGCAATCATTTCCTGCTGTGGAGCAGTTGTTGAGGTTTCGCCAAGGTCGATAACACCTGTCTGCCAAAGGACAAGGAAAGCAACTGCAAGCACGATTATTATTGATGCAACTGCAATAACAGCGGAAGAGCGGTTATGTCTCTTTTGTGCGGCTTCACGCTTTTCAGCGGTATAGTCGTCCTCTTCTGTTTCAATTCGCTGTGCCATTGTCTGGTACTTCGGCTGTTTAGCGGTGTGTTCAAGCTCGTGTGATGATCCTGCCGCCGCACTCGGTGAAGCGGAAAGCTCTGCACGCAATTCCTCAACGCTTCTTGTTCTGTCCTCGGGTAAAATCTGCAAAGCGTTAACAAGTCCGTTTATAACATAAGCGGGCAGCTGCTCGGCAAATTTGCCGGGTACCATAAGTCTGTCGTTTGTAACACGTTCGGTTGCGTCAATCGGGTCTGTGCCGATAAGCGTTCTGTAAAGCACGGCACCAAAGCCGTAAATGTCTGTCCACGCACCTTGTCTGCCGTCAAATCCGTACTGCTCAAAAGCCGCATAACCGTTAAATAGTTGGGTTTTAAGCTCGCTTCTTGCGGAGCGTACCTGACTGATACTGAATCCCGTAATGCGGATTTTTCCGTCGGGAGCAACAACAAGGGTGGAGGGGGAGATGCCTCTGTGAATAATTCCCGACGAATGAAGAGTGCCGAGAGTTGAAAGCACAGGCATAAGCAAGGGTCTTGCCTTTTCCCACGAAATATAGCCGACGTTGTTGCGAAGCAGATATTCACGAAGTGTAAGTCCTTCAATGTTTTCCATAACAGCGTAGCAGGTGCCGTTGCCTTCAAGCACATCCTGCACCTTGATAAGTGCTGAAAGACCGCTTAAGCGCATCAGCTTGCGCCACATCTCAACGAAGCTGTGAAGACACTCGTTAAAGAGTGTAGCGTGCTCCTCCTGGGCTGAAACCGCAAGACTTTTTGAGTCACGCACAGCAATTCCCTCGGGGAAAAATTCTCTTATGTTAACGGATGTTCTTGTAGAAAGGTCAAGTCCCATGTATGTAGCACCGTCGCCGTTGTACTCAAGCAGCTTACCTACAAGGTAGCGGTTGCCGAGCACGGTTCTTATCGGCAGGTACGGAGCAATCTGCGGAGAATCGACGTGGAAACCGCAATGAGGGCATTGCTTCAAGTCGCCGATTTCTTTCATACAGCTCATACAAAGATTATCCGAATTGATCATTAGCCAAACCTTCTTCCGATCAAATTGATAGTTAATCATAACATATTCACGCAATTATTGTCAAGTTAATGCAGGTTACAATAGGGTTACAATAGGTTACTGCCGCCGAGCCGAATATTTAAAAACATGACAAAATTTACTATTGACAAACCGAACAAATGTTCGTATAATATAGTCACTAAATTGTTGGCGGTGAGAAAATGGAAAGGGTAATATTGCATTCAGACCTTAATGCGTGCTATGCGTCCATTGAATGTATGCTCAATCCGGAGCTTCGGGGTAAGCCCGTTGCCGTTGCAGGCAATATTGAAGACCGTCACGGAATAATTCTTGCCAAGTCGCAGGAGGCAAAGGTCTGCGGTGTCAAAACGGGCGAGGCTATCTGGGAGGCAAAGCTCAAGTGCCGTGACCTTATCACAGTACCGCCACACTATGACGAATACATTAAATACTCTTCATTTGTACGTGATATTTACCGCCGATATACCGATTTAATCGAGCCTTACGGTCTTGATGAAGCGTGGCTTGACGTAACGGGCAGTCAGCGCCTTTTCGGTACGGGGAAGGAAATTGCCGAGGATATAAGAAAAACCGTCAAATTCGAGCTCGGTCTGACGGTTTCAATCGGTGTGTCTTTTAATAAGGTTTTTGCAAAGCTCGGAAGTGACCTCAAAAAGCCCGATGCCGTAACCGTAATCACCCGTGATGATTTTAAAGAAAAGCTGTGGAATCTGCCTGCCAACGAGATGATAGGCATAGGCAGGGCGACGTTTAAAAAGCTTGAAAGCTTCGGAATTCATACAATCGGTGAGCTTGCCGCTTGCCGAAAGGAGTGGGTCACTTGTCAGTTCGGCAAGTGCGGAACGGAGCTGTGGCTTTTTGCAAACGGTCTTGACTCTTCAAGGGTAAAGCCCGACGGCTACCGAACACCTATTAAAAGTGTCGGTCACGGCATAACCTGCTCTGCGGATTTGGTTGATGCTACCGAGGTCTGGCGGGTGTTTCTTGCGTTGAGTCAGGATGTCAACCGCCGTCTGAATCACTATAACCTCAAAGCCTCGGGTGTGCAGATAACCGTCAAGGATTGCAACCTTTTCTGCCGCCAATTTCAAAAGAAGCTGCCGATTGCCACACAAAGTGCCACCGAGCTTGCGAGGGCAGCGATAGACCTTTTTTCGCAGAATTACAGGTGGAATTACGATGTGCGAGCCGTAACCGTCCGTGCGATAGACCTGATTGATGCTGACACTCCTGCACAACTTGACTTTTTCTCCGATATGAAAAAGCACGAAAAAATGCAGAAGATAGACGACACAGTGCTCGAGCTTCGACGTCGCTTCGGTAAAAATGCAATCTTCAATGCCTGCCTTATGCAGGAAGAAAAAATGCCGCACGGCAATCCCGAAGAATCGGTTATGCCTATGCGGATGTTCAGATAAAAGAGATGATATAAATGAGAAAAGTATATGTAGATGTTACCTTAAAACAGGATAAATACGGCACAATCGTGCCGCTGACCGTCACTTGGGAGGACGGCAGAAAATTTGAAATTGACCGTGTACTTGATGTGCGCCGTGCCGCCGCAACCAAAGTGGGCGGTACGGGTGTACGCTTCACCGTGCGTATTTCAGGCAGAGAAACCTACCTTTTTGACGACGGTGAACGCTGGTTTGTCGAGGCAAAGGACAGGTTTTAAAGCTTCCTCGCCATCACAACTCCGCCAAAAGCGGAAGCAATTTTTCTGAATCCCGCACGCTTATAAAAACGTTGTGCACCCTCGTTGTCCTTGTCAACTATAAGCATAACACCAGGGAGTTTCATTTCCTTTAATTTTGCAAGGAGCGTTTTCATCATCTGTGAGCCGTAACCCTTGCCCTGGTACTCGTCGAGTAAATCGATGTGTAAATGGGCAGGGTATTTATTTTTAAAGGGGAGGTAGCCAAGCGGAAGAAAATAGGCAATAATACTCTGCTTTTTCTCAATACCCCAAAGCTTTTTTACCTCGTTTTTGCGGTAATCCTTGATGTATCTTGTAAAGTCGGGAGCACACAGAATATATCCCACAGCCTTGCCCTCGTCATCAAGCACAAACGAGGTTTCCTGCTCTGCACGGGCATAATATGTCGAGTATGTCAGAGCAATTTTTTTGCCGACATCTTCTCTTTTTCTTGCTTCCGGTCCCGCAGTCATACGGCATATATATTCGATGTTTTTAAGGTCTTTGTCCTCTGCCGGTCTGATATATGGCATCATTCAACACCTCTGTAAAAAAGTCCTCGTGTAAATTCGCCTTTAGCTTTACCCGAGCGGATATAAGACGAGATAATATTTGCACATTCTTCCTTGTTTTCCTTTGTGAAATAAAGAAGCATAAAGTCCATATTGCGGATTTCACCCAGCCTGTCTGCCATAAAAACGGGCACGGAGTTGAGAATATCGTTTGTACCCATACGGCACTCAATCGGGAACTCAACACCCTTTCGGTCAATGAGCTTGCCGTTCTGCCTGCAATCTGAACAGCTCTTGCCGTTTTTTTGCGGACAGTTTCTTGTAAGCATCAGCGGCAGTCTTCCGTAAGCAAAAATTCCTCGGGGTGCGTCGCCGTCAATTGCCTGCGCCTGTGCCATCGTAAGCTCGGCAGAAAGCAGAATTTTATTAACGCCCATATCTTCAAGCACCTTTACCGAATGGGAATTGAAAATATTTGAACCGAAAAATGCGTTTGCCTTAAGTCCTGCCTTCTGAATAAGTGCAATTCCGTCAAGCGTTCCTGCCCAGGCTTCTGTAATTCCGTAATCCTTTGCCTCTTTTAGCCGGCGAAGGATTTTTTCGTAATCGGAGAAAATTCCTCTCGGAACCTCAACGCTTACACGGACAGATTTTTTAACCTGCTTTTCAGTTCCTAACGGAACAATAATTTGCTCAATATAATCCCAATTTTCGGGTATACTGTTAATGTCGGCAAATCGGCAGATAAGCCTTTTTTTGCCGCCCTGATGCGGTTTTAACGAAACAAATTCATTTTTAAATTCCTTAACAGTAGTCTTGTCGCTGTTTTCCAGCTTTTCAAGAGCCTCACGGCGAAGTCTGTTAAGCTCGGAAACGGGGATAAAAACTCCCTCGTCAAGCTCAATGTCAATTTCACCTGCAAAAAATCTTGTTCCGCCGCACTTCTCAAGCTGTGTGCGTACAGCTTCTTCGGTCGTTGCCTTGTTAAGTGCAGGCTGTGGCTCGGTTTCACTCTCGATAAAAACATTCTTTCCGCCTGCCTGTGCGGCAAGGGATAGGGGCTCGCCCAGCACGCCCGTAAAAGCGAAGTCAACTTTAGTGTCGGCAACTTCCTTTTCATAAAGCTTTTCAAGCTTTTTCAGCACACCTGCGGCGGCGGTAACGTCATCCTTCTGTCTTGTGCCGAACATCTCAATGCCGAGCTTGTTTTTATAGTAACCGTCGGTAAAGCCCGAGCGTGAAAAAACACTTTTCAGGTCACTTTTCAGTTCATTGTCAACAATTCCGTCCACCGAGTTTCTGCAAGCCCTAACAGCGGCGGCAACATATTCGGGACGCTTCATTCTGCCCTCAATTTTAAACGAGCAAACACCCATTTCAGCCATTTCACGGATGTAATCAACAAGTGACAAATCCTTAAGGCTCAAGTCGTGTCCCGTTCCGTACGGCGCACCGAACGGCAGTCTGCACGGCTGTGCACAGGCACCTCTGTTACCGCTTCGTGAGCCGAGCATTGCGCTGAAATAGCATTGACCCGAAACACACATACAAAGTGCACCGTGAACAAAGCATTCAAGCTCAATAGGAGAGTTCTCACAAAGATGTTTGATCTCCTCTTTGCTCATTTCACGAGGGAGTACGGCACGGGTAAAGCCTAGTTTTTTTAATTTTTTAAGTCCTGCAGGTGTCTGAACGGACATCTGTGTTGAAGCGTGCATCGGCATATCGGGAGCACAGCGGTGAATAATGTCGGCAAGACCGAGGTCCTGCACTATTATTGCATCAACTCCCGCTTCACAAGCAAGACGGACGGCATCCTGAGCGTCGTCAAGCTCGCCGTCCGCAATAAGCGTGTTCAATGTAAGATGTACTTTAACACCGTGCTTGTGACAGTAATCAACAGCAGTTTTTAAACCGTCAAAGTCAAAATTATCAGCATTGCGGCGTGCATTAAAATCTCTTGTTCCGAGGTAAACAGCATCCGCACCGCTTCTGACTGCGGCAATAACAGACTCCATAGAGCCTGCAGGTGCAAGTATTTCAATGTTCATTATAATTTATCCTTTTCTTCAAGGCTTCTTCTGATACTGCGAAGGTCTCTTGTCATTCTTTCAGCTTCTCTGCGAGCCATTTCAGCTTCAGTTTTAGCTCTTGCGGCATCCTCCATATAAACCTGAATCTGTGCCTTAAGGTAGTCTGCATTTCTTTCAGCCTGATGGTATTTGTCAGCAAAATCCAAAGCGCAAAGCACAGCGGCCTGCACCTGTGAAAGCTTTGAATGACCCTGAAGCAGAGCGGAGATAATCTCGTCAACCTCTTCACCAAGGTTTTTCATATAATTGATGTCCTCGTCTGTGGTGAGTCTGTAATCAAGACCTCCGATAGTAAGTCTTACCTTATTTTTATCCATAATCATACCTCCGCAGAATAATGCGAAAAAGTTCGCCAATATTAAAGTCAGGCGATGTTTAAAATATTATACTATAAATTTTAATCGGATAAAAGCCTTTTTCGACATTTTTTTGCATTTTTGCATAATAAAAATTTTTATTATATTCAAAAATTTGCTTTATTTTGTGCATTTCTTATAAACTATAATTCTGTTTTAGATAATACAACAAAACATTTTAGCAAAACGCACAGAAAATAGCCAAAAATTTCTTATAACAATTTGCGTTTCGCTGTTGTATTTTTATACATTTTGGTATAAAATTGATACAAGATATATTCATTAAGTTGACGACAGTCACCAACTTATCCCAGGGAGGAATAACAATGAATTACAAAATGACCAAGAAAGAAGCAAAAGAGCAGATTTCAAATAAGCTCTCTCACTTTTTCGGCGTAACACCCGATGAAGCAACCTACGAGCATTATTACAAGGCTATTGCTTTAATTTTGCGTGATATGATGATGCAGGGCAGAAAGGAGCTTCACAACGAGTCAAAGACAGCCGACTCAAAGAAGGTCTACTACCTTTGCATGGAGTTTCTTATGGGTCGTTCACTTAAGAACAACCTCTATAACCTCAATCTTACAAAGACAATGGAATCCGCGCTTAAGGATTTTGGTATAAAGCTTGACAAGCTCTACGACTGCGAGCCGGATGCAGGTCTCGGTAACGGCGGTCTCGGCAGACTTGCCGCTTGCTATCTTGACGGTCTTGCAACACAGGGCTACTTTGCAAAGGGTTATACAATCCTTTACGAGTACGGCATCTTCAAGCAGAAGCTTGTTGACGGCTGGCAGACAGAGATGCCCGACTTCTGGCTTCCGGGCGGTGATGTGTGGCTTGTTCCCCGTGAGGAAGAGTCAGTTGACATCAAGTTCGAGGGCTGGATTGACGAAATCTGGGATCACAGCTACCACCACGTTGAACAGCGTGATGCTAAAATCGTCAAGGCTATTCCGCACGATATGTACGTCGCAGGTAAGGACGGCAAGGGAATCAGCGTTCTTCGCCTCTGGTCAGCCAAGGCACCGGGACTTGATATGGATATGTTCAATCAGGGCGACTATATGCGTGCTATGGAGCAGAACGCAATGGCAGAGGTTATCAGCAAGGTGCTTTATCCTGCCGACAACCACCCCGAGGGAAAGAGCCTTCGTTTAAGACAGCAGTATTTCTTGGTTTCCTCCTCAATTCAGGATATCATCAACAACCACCTCCGCATTTACGGCAGAATCGACAATCTTTCAGAAAAGATTGCAATTCATATCAACGACACACACCCGACCCTCGCAATTCCCGAGCTTATGCGTATTCTCCTTGACGAATGCGGCTACGGCTGGGACGAGGCTTGGAAAATCGTTACCGAAACAATCGCTTACACAAACCACACAGTTATGGCAGAGGCACTTGAGTGCTGGCCCGAGGATTTGTTCAAGCGCTTGCTTCCGAGAATTTACGGCATCACAAAGGAAATTGACAACCGCTTCCGCAGCTTTGTCTGGGCATCAACAGGCGACGCAGACAAGGTTGAGCGTATGGCAATCGTTTCCAACGGTGTCATCCGTATGGCAAATATGTCCGTTGCAGGCTCACACAGCGTAAACGGCGTTTCTGCACTCCACTCCGAAATTCTTAAGGAGAGCGTGTTCAGAGACTTCTACACCGTAACACCCGATAAGTTCAAAAACGTAACAAACGGTATTGCTCACAGACGTTGGCTTTGCCAGTCAAACCCCGAGCTTACCGCACTTCTCACAGAGCTTATCGGCAACAAGTTCATTTACGACGGTGCAGAGCTTGAAAAGCTCAAGGCTTTTGCAGATGACAAAGAGGTTCTTAAAAAACTTGAAGAAATCAAGTTCCGCAACAAGCAGAAGATTGCCGAAATCGTTAAGAAGAAAAACGGCATTGAGCTTGACCCGAATTCAATCTTTGACGTTCAGGTTAAGAGACTTCACGAGTACAAGCGTCAGCATCTCAACGCTTTCAACATTCTTTCAAAGTATCTTGCTATCAAGGAAAATCCCGACGGTGATTTCACACCGCACACATACATCTTTGCGGCAAAGGCGGCTTCGGGCTACTTTATGGCAAAGAAAATCATCAGCTTTATCTGCGCATTGGGCGACCTTATCAATAACGACCCCGACGTAAGAGGCAGACTTAAGGTTGTATATCTCGAGGACTACAACGTTTCAATGGCAGAGGCTCTTATGCCTGCCGCCGACATCAGCGAGCAGATTTCACTCTCGGGCACAGAGGCAAGCGGCACGGGTAATATGAAGCTTATGATTAACGGTGCGGTCACCCTCGGCACAATGGACGGTGCAAATGTCGAGATTCACGAGGCTGTCGGTGACGACAATATCATCATCTTCGGTATGAGCACTCCCGAGGTCAACGACCTTAAGCGTATCGGCTACAACCCGATGAATTATTATCAGAACAATGCCGACATCAGACGTGTGGTTGACTTTATCAACAACGGCATCGGCGGCAAGACCTTCCCCGAAATCGGCGGAACAATTATCCACCACGACCCGTATATGGTGCTTGCCGACTTTGCAGATTATAAGACAGCACAGGCAAAGGCTGAAGCACTTTTCAACGACCGTGACACATGGAACAGAATGTCGCTTATGAACATCGCAGGCGCAGGTCGCTTTGCTTGTGACCGTGCAATCAACGAGTACGCACGTGACATCTGGCACACCGCACCTCTCAAACCTATTAAGAAATAAAATAAACAATAATTCAGGCAGGAACTTCAACCATGAAGCTCCTGCCTGGTTTTTGTTCCCACATCGACAAATTGAAATTTGTGGAGATGTTTTTAATACACGGTTGCGTTGCAACCTACACCTCACCACCGCCTACGGCGGAGCCTCTCCTCAAGGAGAAGCCTTGGCTTATCACAAATTTGATAGCCTTCCCCTCGAGGGGAAGGTGGCATTTTCGTAAGAAAATGACGG
>JAFUPA010000029.1 GCA_017481575.1 Clostridia bacterium
GGATTTTGACTATATGATAAAGGCCGCCGCAAAAGGTCTCGATAACAGAGAGGGCAACACTATTGATGGTGAGACTATTACAAATGCTGCAAGTGTTCAAATCAAACTAAAACTTGGAACAAAGAAAGTTCTTCTTACGGGTGACTGCGCTCCTGATGCTTTTCCCGAAGGAATAAAGCTGAATAGTTACCAGTATATTCAGTTGCCTCATCACGGAAAACCTTCTTCCGCAGAAGAAATTTTCAAGAAAGCGTTTCCTGATGTGGGTGTTACATATCTGGTATCTGATAACAAGGGTAATGCTAATGGTGGTTCAGATAACTTGGATACAACAGGACATATAGTCAAAAACACCAAAGATTGCGATATTGATATCAATGAAAATTCCGCACCAAACACATCTTTGTATACAGGAAAAACACTTGGCCAATGAAATATCTACTTCGAAAAAAGAACAGCTACGAACTAATCCACAGAAAAAAATACATTGAAAAAATAACGGGTGTATGGTTTTGGCCTAAAGGAGAAATTGGTGAATTTGTAATACTTGAATCTGTGCCAAATTCTTATTATGACGATATCTGTGTTGTGTACGGACACAATAATGAAGTTGCCGAACTTTTATCTTTTAATATCGAAACATTGAAAGAAAAAAACTTATTTCTTATCTCCTGCTCCTTAAAAAACAAAAAATTACTCCATATCAAGAATAAAGCCATTTTTCTTGCTCCCCAATCAAATAACAGCTTAATACTTTTAAAAGGAAAAGAGTTAGGTTTTCCTTTTGATATTACAGAAACAGAACTGAATCTTTATAACTCTCCCGAAAAAGATTTATACCAAAAACTAAGAAATTGCTTTTCTATTCCTAATACTATTCTCTAATACTACTTTTCTTCTAATAACTAAAAAACTCAAGGGACCAGTTGTCTGGCCCCTTATTTTATTATACATATATCAGTTCTGTGCAAACAATTTCGCTTACCCTTTGCTCTATATTGCTCATTATCTGCAGCCATTCCGATTGGTCATGTTCTTTTGATTCTTCTGTTAGCCCTTCCGTTGCTTTCATCTGCTTAATGAGAGTATCGTACATATCTTTTGCCTGCTTTTCAACTTCGGCACAGTGCTGATATAGTTTGCCTTGGGTAAGTAGTGTTGTAAAAAATACCTTTTTGTTTTTAAGTAGATAATCCTTATATAACATTCCCCACTTACCGAGAGCGATATTTGCTTCCTCGGGTGGAAGAGTGAGGTTGGGAATGTTGTAATCTCCAACACGGCGATAACTGATAGTATTTTTGTTTGACATAAAAAGTCCTCCTTTAAATTTTGTACTTACATTGTACAAATTAAAGAAGGATTTGTCGAATGTGCAAATATTAATAAAAAAGAAAACCAAGAAAGACTTTACTCTCTCTTGGTTAATTCTTTTTCCTTCTGCAATGCACGGTATCTAATGACTGTTATTATAAACTGTCCTTAGCAACCCCGCGCATTGTATGGCCGAGTGTTTTTGATCAGTAAACATAAGTAAACATATTTTTCGAACCACAGTTAGGGCAAATTTTCTCCCTCTTCTTCGGGTCTGCTCTTGTTAGCAATCTAAATCCTAGAAAAATAAAACCGGCACCTGCTAAAAAAAGTAACATAAAAAACCACAGCCAATCACTTTTAGTGAGAATCGGGCCGGGTTTCATTTCGCCAACGTAACCACAGCAAGTACATTTAGGAACAGGATGTGTCTGCATACCCATAGGCTGACCATAATACTGCGAAGACTCTGACTGTACCTGTTCAATTACCGATTGATTACATTTTGAACACACAGTTGCACCATCTTCAATGTGATTACCACAATTTTTGCAAAACATTTTTTCACCTCCATTGCATAAAATAATGTCTTTTGGAATAATAAACAATGACATCCCTTATATCTTACACCAAATTTAGTGTAAAGTCAATACACCACAAGTGATGTATTGTAATATTTTTTTGAGGTGTTGAGCTTGAAAAAATATTATGAAATAATCAGAGATTTAAGAGAAGATAATGATTATACTCAAAGAGAAATAGCCGAAGTATTAAAAACTACACAGCAAGTTTATTCCAGATATGAAAAAGGTATTAACGAAATGCCTATACGACATCTGATTGAGCTTTGTAAATTTTACAATGTTTCGGCTGATTATGTTCTTGGTTTGGATGATAAATAAATTGGAGTTTGTCAGGATGAATCCCGAAAGTAAGAAGTAATAGTGAAGAAGTGTGGGGCTGCGCCGCATTTTTAAAAGCACAAATTACAGTTGAAAAAGTAGTGGCGACCATTGGTCGTCAGTGAATTTTGGCTTCAATTGGGACGTCGTGGCGCCGTCCCCTACCGGTTGGATGAAGATTATAATTATATCGGCAAATTGGGGTTTGTCGGGGTCTTGAATTAGATAAAATTTGCTCTGTGAGTTGCCTCCCTTGCCCTAAAGGGAGGGGGAGCACGAAGTGGTGGAGGGATATTATAAAGATTCTTTTATGTTTGCATTGAAGGTCTGCGACGCAGAATATCCTCCCGTCACGGCTACGCCGTGTCACCCTCCTTTAGGCAAGGAGGGCTGGGTTCCTGCTAAACTCTAATCACCCCGACAAATTAAAATTTATTCATATAGTAATCTTAACAGCAAAAAAATCATCGACCTGAAACCAAGTCGATGATTTTTACTATTTAGTCTTTCTTATTCTGCTTTTCAGCGAGCTTTTTCTCGTACATCTCACGGATTCTTTCGTATGTTGAATCGGGGAAGTCGGGGTTGCCCTTGGAGTAGCTCGGGATGAGCATATCCCCTGCTACATTCGGGTCGGTGCAACGTGTGTCGTCCTTCCACTTTGCACGCTCTTCGGGGTCACGGAGGTTAGGAATATCCATCGGCTTGCCGCCCTCGAGAACCGAATAATATGCGAACATACCCGGGAGGAACATATCCATTGCTTCGTAAACGTCGATTACGTCCATATCCTCTCTGCCACGGAGCTTTTCAACAAAGTTGTACATTGTATAGAAGTCGGAACCGCCGTGTCCTGCTTCCTCTGCAAGCTTTGAAAGGTGATCTTCTGTGCTTGTTTCAACTGCGTGTGAATCATTGTCGCCCTCGTTTTGGTCACAGTTGACATAGAGGTGATTTACGCCCTGACGGTCGTTATCCTCACGGAAGCTCTCCATACGTCCCTTTGAGCCGTAGATTGAGTACCAGATTGAATCCTTTGAACAGCCGACACCGTGGATTGACTTGAGCACCGCACCGTTTTCAAGTGTGATAACCTCCATACCAATCGGGCCTGCCTTGGCACCCATACGTGTCATTCGTGCGTTGAGTGCTACCTCAAAGCCTGATACCTTAACGGGACGCATACCTGTGATGTGGATAAGCGGGCCGATTGAGTGTGTGCAGTAATAGCAAGCGTGCATATTGTTACGCCAATGCTCGGGGAGACCTCTTGTGATGTCGTGCCAGATTGATTCGCAGTTGTGCATATACTCGCCTTCGCCGTATTCGAACTCACCGAGTACACCTGCTCTGTAAAGCTCACGCATCTTCTTCGGTGCGCCCATATAGCAGTAATTTTCCGCATAAGCGTAAACTCTGCCTGTTCTTTCAACTGTTTCAATAAGCTCGACCGCTTCTTTCATTGTCTGAACGGGAAGCACCTCGCTGATAACATCAAGTCCGCTTTCCATACAACGGATTGCAAGCGGTGTGTGCTCGGTTGCATAGTTTGCAAGAACAACTGCATCCATATCGTGCTTAAGGAAATCTTCAAGGTCGTCGTAGAAAACGATTGTGTCGTTACCGTAGCTTTCCTTTGCGAAGTCAAGTGTAGGCTTGTGATTGTCACAAACAGCTACAAGCTCTGCGTTCTTTGAATTGACGCAGTAGTTAATCATCGTCTTGCCTCTGCCTGCGCCGACAACACCGATTTTGATTTTCGGTGCTTTATAAATTGTTTTGTAGAATGAGCAATCCTCGTTAACCATATCGATGCTGTCGATATCGTACTCTGTAAGGATAGCCTCCCAACGCTTCTGCATACCCTCGTCGTACTCAACGGGCTTGAAGCCTGATGAAAGATAGCTCTTTACCGCACCCTTGCGCCACTCGTCTGTGGTGAGGTAGATGTAATCAACGCCTCGTGCCTCCAGGTCTTTGAGTGCGATATTGTTGAGGTGCTTGCCGAGACCTTTGCCACGGAATTCGGGCTTGAGACCGACCATATGCACCTCGCCGCAGTTTACATCTGTGTGATGAACTGCTGTGATTGTGCCGACGTGTTCGCCCTCGTAATCGATGAAATACAAATCGGTGTCAGCATTTGTAAATGCGTGGTTTGTTATTCTGTCGTGGTAGTTGGACTCGTCTGCATCGTCGGGAACAAGTCCGTTTTTACAACACTCGACCCAAGCGAGTCTGTCCTCGAGTGTTCCGTTGTAACGTGAAATCTTATATTCTTCGGGCAAGGTAAGCTCCGGAATAGGAGTGCCTGCCAACCAATACATTTTTAACTGTGCCATTATAGCCACCGCCTTTCAAGTTTGAATTGTAGCACAACGAAAAATAAAGTCAAGAAAGAAATGGGAAATAAATTTTTAAATAATAAAAAAGAGATAATACAAACAAAAATCCGCCCACTATCGTGAACGGATTTTGTATGGTGGACCCGATGAGATTCGAACTCACGACACCTGCAATGCGAATGCAGTACTCTCCCAACTGAGCTACGGGCCCGTGTGGCAACGCTGTGGGCGTTGCAATGAAATCTGACATTAAGGTTTGTAAATCAAATTGGGACGTCGATGGCGCCGTCCCCTACCGGTTGAATAAAAACTATAATTATATCGACAAATCGGAGTTTGTCGGTATCTTTGATTATTATAAAAGATTGTAGCCGTTACCCCCATCTGACAAGGGCGCAGGTGTCCGGTGGACACCTCTGCGAAGCAGAAGCGCCGACCGAGGCGGCAGCCGAGACGGTGGATTTTGCGAAGCAAAAGACGGAGGGAGAGATACCAAAAAGCCTTGACTACCCCTCAGTCTTGCCTACGGCAATCCAGCTCCCCTGACAAGTGGAGCCACCCTAATCCTAAGTTAACATCAAAATTAAAAGAGCTCCACAAATTATAATTCATCTAAATCTTTTGAAACAACTCGTTTAGATTGTGTATTATAGGATATTTGCTGTCGGACTTCTTGCCTGTTCTGTCCATTAAGATACAATTGAAGCCAACCTTTGAAGCGTTATCAAGGTTTGTTTCTGAATCATCAACAAAAATTGTTTCTTCAGGTAAAAAATCGAGTTCTTTTACTGCTATTTCAAAAAGCTTTGTTCCGCTTTTTTGTTCGTTATAATCACAGGACAAAATCAAGCCGTCCAAAAATGGGTCAATTTTATAGCTTTTCAACACTCTTCTCAACGACGGCCACGTGTCGGACAAAACAGAAACAGTATATTGCTTTTTGAACTGTTCAAAGCAAGGTAACACATCATCATAAATCACAACCTTGCTGTCGTTAAGAGTTACATCTTGCGCCAACTTTTCAGCAAGATTATCATCAATATCTTTTATTCCGATTTCGGTCAATGCTCTTTTGTAAAATTCAGTGAACTGCTCGATTTCCTCTTTTTCTGTATGTAAGAGATGAATACTGTCAAGGTATTTACATGAGTTTCTAAACGCTGTAGGGCTTTTAGAAGAATGAGTAAGTTTGAAAAACTTTAAAGTTCCGAGTATGTTTTTAGTTTCGGGTGTGATAAACCAATTTCCTGTTGCAGGGTAAGCAAGAACTCTGCCAAAATCAAAAATCAGATTTTTAATCATTGATTTATCACCACACTTTATTTTTTCTTCTTTTTATGATGTCGGTTTTGCTTTTTGAGTTTCTTTTGTTCTCGTTTCTTTTTGAAGTTTTTGATGTCGCCTGCAATGGTATAGTCGTCAATTTCTGTCTGTGTATACTTTTCTATCAGTTCTTTTGCACGGCGGTTGTATGAAATCTCGACATTAAGGAAATCAAAAATTTTCGGTCCCGTACCGCTACCGCTGAATTCAATACTTTTACCAAAGTAAAGCATACTGCGGGGAGACAAGTTGTAAGCCTTATAAATATGCCAGATGTTATGCCAGCGGTATTCCATTTTAAAATAGAACAGGTAATAGACATATATACCTGTGTTATCCATAACATAATGAGTCGGCATAATAACGCAGTCAAGCAATGCGATTGCTCCTAACGCATATAAAAGATAAAAGTGTCCGACTGCATAGTTGATACAACCGGCGGCTATAAAGGAAGTAAGACTAATCGCAAGCCATATATACCAGAATTTGTTTATAAACTTGTGCTTTTCATTTTCTCTTTTCATTTATTTTCTTCTCTCATTTTTTCTTCTTTATCTTATCCCAATATTCCTTGTAAGCCTGTTCGTTTTTGTTAGGGCCGGGAACGTAATATTTTGCGTTTTTGAGGGCATCGGGCAGATACTGCTGTGGTGCCCAATGGTTCTCGTAATCGTGGGGGTAGATATAGAACTGACCCTTGTTTTTGTTGTCCTCGCCGTCGTAGTGCATATTCTGCAATTGACGAGGAATCGGGCCGCTTTTACCCTTGCGGATATCGGCAAGGGCGGCATCGATTGCCGCTTCGCCCGAATTGGATTTCGGAGAGTTGCAGACAAGGATTACTGCATCTGCAAGCGGAATTCTCGCTTCGGGTAAGCCGACCATCATAGCCATATCAACAGCCGCTTTGACAATCGGAATTATCATCGGGTATGCGAGTCCGACATCCTCTGCCGCACAGACCATAAGGCGACGACACGCTGACGGCAGGTCACCTGCATCAAGAAGCCTTGCAAGGTAATGCAAGGCCGCATCGGGGTCAGAGCCTCGCATAGACTTCTGGTAAGCCGAGACAATGTCGTAATGCTCGTCACCGTCACGGTCATATTTCATTGCACTTTTTTGTGTAAGTGATTTTGCTGTTTCAAGAGTAATATTGAGCGTTCCGTCCGCATCGGGCTTTGTTGAAAGTGTGCAAAGCTCGACGGAATTCATCGCCTTGCGGACATCTCCGCCGCAGGCTGTTGAAATGTGAGTTATAACCTCGTCGTCAACATTTATTTTTGCGCCGTTATTACTTTCAAGGAAGCTGAACGCACGCTTGACGGCAGGCACAATTTCCTCGGGTGTTACGGGCTTGAATTCAAAAACCGTTGAACGGCTTAAGATTGCGTTGTAAACGTAAAAATACGGATTTTCCGTTGTTGATGCGATAAGAGTTATTGAGCCGACCTCGATGTATTCGAGCAAGGTCTGCTGTTGTTTTTTGTTAAAATACTGAATCTCGTCAAGGTAAAGGAGAATTCCGTTCTGCGCCTCAAAGGTGTCGAGCTGGGCAACAATTGCCTTGATGTCTGCCGTGCCTGCGGTTGTACCGTTTAACTTGCAGAGCTTGCGGTTGGTCGCCTTTGCTATGATTGATGCAACGGTGGTTTTGCCGATACCCGACGGGCCGTAGAATATCATATTCGGCAGGTTTCCTGATTCAATTATATTACGAAGCGGCATATTTTCGCCGATTAAGTGCTTCTGGCCGACAACATCGTCAAGTGTCTGCGGTCTGATTGCTTGTGCGAGTGGTGTTGACAAGAGACCTACCTCCTTTATTGCAATGTCGGTGACATTGCAGTGATATATCTGCTGTGCAGAGGGACTGCGCCGCTGATTATAAAAGCCCTCTCTGAACTATAACGGTAAAATTATATAATATCGCCACCGCTTTTGCAAGGAGTTTGAGAAAAAAAGAACGACCTTGCAGATGCAAGGCCGTTGAAAAATCTGAACTTATGAAAGACCGATGAGTGAGCCGAGGAAACGAACGAATGTGAGAAGTACAGTCTTGATAAGATTGAGAAGCTGACCGAAATCGAAGCCGCCGCCAACAACATCGTCACCGTCGTCAACGTCCTCTGCGTCACACTCGAAAACGCAAGTGAATGAAAGGTACTTTGAATCGTCGCTGAGGTCTGCAAGCTCTGCCTCGTAGCCGTTAACAGAGATTACAAGATTGTCAACTGAATCAAAAACATAACCCTCTGCCGCCATAACAGTAAGGCAGACAACATAAGCTGAATTTGCTTCAAATTCGCCGTCTACAGGCTCGCCGATTCCGTCTGATGTGTATTCACGCCACTGGATGAATTCGAGTCCGTATTCCAAGCCCTCGATAGCATAGTCGCCTGTTGCACTTTCGCCTGCAACGGGTGCGGCAACAGTAACATCAACGTATGTAATAACTTCGTCTGTTGTAACATCCTCTGCAAAAGCAGAAACTGACACAACACCGAGTGCCATAATCACAGAAAGTGTGATTGCCAAAATCTTTTTGTGTGATTTCATTTTGTATGTCCTCCGTAATATTTAATGTATTAGAAATTATAACCTTATAAACCTTAAAAGTCAAGTTACAGAAACAGCTAAATGTCTTGCGTTTACCGTTTGCATATGATAAAATCAAGTTAACTTGAAACCGAGGTGGTTAAAATGAAATATATTCCTTTAGTTAATATCAAGCAGGGCACAAAGTCCGTTCACCGCTACTCGAACGGTAACACTCTGCCCCTTGTTCAGCTTCCGTTTGCGATGTGCGGTTTCTCTGCACAAACAAAGTATGAGGGCGGTTGGTACTACTACCCCGACCACAGATTTTTGGAGGGCATACGTCTTACACATCAGCCCAGTCCGTGGATTAACGACTACGGCACATTCCTTTTTACTCCGCAGACAGACAAAATTTATGATAAATTTGACAAAGCTTGGTCAGGCTACAGACCCGAGGACGCTGTTATGCGTCCCGATTATATGAAAGTCCGTTTCCTGCGCTCTCAGACAGATTTTGAGCTTACTCCGTGCGTAAGAGGCTGTAAAATCCGCCTGACCTACCCCGAGGGAAGAATTCCGTTCTTCACAATCTTCCCCATTAAGGGTGACTACGGCTACGAAATCGACTTTGAAGAAAACTGCGTCAAGGCTTGGACTAACGGTAAGAGCGGCGGCACAGCGGTTGATTTCAAGACATATCTTGTTATTAAGTTTGACAAAGCTATCGACAAGGAAAATTCACGTCTTGGCGAAAACTCCTGTGTTCACATTGCGTTTTCGGATAAGACAGTTACTGCTGATGTTTCGAGCTCTTACATAAGCTACGAGCAGGCTTTTGAAAATATGAAGCAGGACAGCCTCGGCAAGAGCTTCGACGAGGTGCAGGCAAACGCAGAGAGCCTTTGGGAAGAATATCTTTCACGAATTGAGATTGAAACCGACGATGAAAGACAGTTAAAGACTTTCTATTCCTGTATGTACAGAACAGGGCTTTTCCCGCACAAGGCTTACGAAATTGACAAGGACGGCAACAGACTTCACTACTGCCCGTCCGACGGAAAAATCAGAGGCGGTGTCCGTTACACAGACAACGGTTTCTGGGACACATACCGTTCGGAATTCCCCTTGCTCGCTTTAATCGGCAGAGAGGAATATGCCGAGATGCTCGAGGGCTTCATTGTTGACTACACAGAGGGTGGCTGGCTCCCGAGATGGCCGTCAATCGGTGAAAGAGGCTGTATGCCGAGCACACTTCTTGATGCAGTTATTGCTGATGCGGCTGTTAAGGGCATTATCGGCGGTGAGCTGCTTGAAGAGGCACTCAAGGGTATGCTTCACCACGCTAACAACGACTCTGACGATGAGGATTACGGAAGAGAGGGTGCAAGCTATTATTGCAAGCTCGGTTATGTGCCGAAAGACCTTTTCGGCGACAGCGTAAACCTCACGCTTGATGCGGCTTACGGTGACTTCTGCATTGCACAGGTTGCAAAGGTGCTCGGACACGATGAGCTGATTGACGAATATATAGCACGCTCGAAGAATTATGAAAAGCTCTTCGACAAAGAAACAGGCTTTATGCGAGGAAGAAAGCTTGACGGCAGCTTCGAGGACGGATTCGACCCGTACGATTGGGGCGGAGATTACACCGAGGGCAGTGCATGGCAGAATTCGTTTGCCGTTCCTCACGATTTTCTCGGTCTTGCCGAGCTTTACGGCGGAAAGGATAAGCTTGTAGAGAAGCTTGACGAATTATTCTCCGCAGAGCCAAAATACAACGTTGGCGGTTACGGTTGTGAAATTCACGAAATGACGGAAATGGCGGCAGTGGATTTCGGTCAGTGTGCAATTTCAAACCAGCCGAGCTTCCATTTACCTTATATATATGCTGTTCTTGGTGAAACAGAAAAAACAGAGTATTGGGTAGAAAAGCTCTGCCGTGAAGCATTCAGCTTTGAGGATGACGGCTTCCCGGGTGACGAGGACAACGGTGCAACCGCATCGTGGTACATTCTCGGCACATTGGGTATTTACGACATCTGCCCCGGCAAGAATGAATATATTAAAATAAAGAAGCTTGTTAAGAGTGCTAAGGTGCTCGGAACAGAAATATAAAGGCTTTTTTATAAATAAAAGGAGGATATAAAAATGTTTAAAATCAACAACTTCACAAACAACGACGATGTTACAATCATCGCTGAAAAAGGACCTTTTCAGGTTATTCAGTACAAGAGAGATTTAAGTGTATCGCCCTCTACTGCGGTAACTGCTTATTTCTGTGATAAAATGAATATCCGCAAAAGACAGGTTCTCTGCGACCTTTCAAAGTCAAACGGCATCATTTGTCAGTCAGGTGCAATGCAGTGGACTGTAGGTAACGTTAACGCATCAACAGGTGTTAAGGGTGCCGCTGACTTTTTGGGCAAATTTGTTAAGGGTAAGGTTACCGGTGAAAGTGCCATTAAGCCAGAGTATGTCGGTGACGGATTGTTAGTTTTGGAGCCAACATACAGACACATTATTTTGCTTGATACAAGTATGTGGAACGGCAAGGTTGTTCTTGATGACGGTCTTTTCCTTGCTTGCGATGCTTCTGTAAAGCAGAAGCTGGTTGCACGTTCCAACGTTTCTTCGGCAGTTCTTGGCGGTGAGGGTTTGTTCAACCTTGCCTTGGACGGTAACGGTATTGCGGTTCTTGAATGCCGTTGTCCGCAGGAAGAACTGATTGAAGTTACATTAGAAAATGATGTGCTTAAAGTTGACGGCAGCTTTGCAATTGCCTGGAGTGACTCATTAAGCTTTACTGTTGAACGCTCGGGTAAAACTCTTGTAGGTTCAGCAGCATCAGGTGAGGGTCTGGTAAATGTATACCGAGGCACAGGAAAAATTCTTCTTGCCCCGATTGACAAGACAATAGGCGATTTCCCCGTTTCCACTACAGCACCGTCAGCACCCGCTTCCGCAGGCACCAAAACAGGTGGCGCACTCGGTTCACTTTTAGGCGGTCTTGCAGATGCTCTTGATTGATATAATAAAATACTAGCAAAAAAGACAAGGCGAAAATTCGTCTTGTCTTTCTCTTTATTCTGTTACCTCTTCCGTTGCTTCGCCAAGGAGGTTGAGTGCTTTTATCGGGTCAACTGCTTTTCCGTCAACCTCGGTTTCAAGATGAACGTGATTGCCGTCCTTTTCCTCAAGAGGGATTGCTACAAGCGTGCCTATTACCTGACCTTGCTCGATGTCAGCATCCTTTTTGACACTTGCCTTAACCCCGCAGTATTTCGCTTTAAGACCGTTACCGTGCTGAATTGTTACGGTGTCGCCCCACAGCTCGTCGGTTGAAACCTCAAGCACCTTGCCGTCCTGAACAGCAATTACATTGTCGCCGATGTTGCCCGAGATGTCGATTCCGTCGTGGGTGCGCCAGTCGTCCATTGTTGCAGAATAAACCATATCTCCGTCGCTGTAATCCTTACTCACCTTGCTGTTAAGCGGCAAAAGGTAATAGCCCGAAAACGGACGGTTGAGGTCGTTGACAGTTGACTTTGTTTCGTCCCTTTCGTCGGGAACATTGGTAACATTTGCATTCGCCTGCGGGTCGGTTGTGTTTTGGGTCATATCGGGAACACTATAAACAGTTGCAGGCTCGTCCCCTCCGCTGTTCGGGAAAATATTTTTGACCTTTGAAACATTATAAATTGCTGTCGCAACGCCTACAATCGCAAGCACAAGGGACAGCACTACGCCGTAAAAAGCTTTTGTCTGAATCCATTTGAGTTTATCTTTACCTGATGAATTTTTCATTAAACTACACCTCACTGTTTCGTCAGGTATAGTTTGGGCAGGAAGAAAAGTTTTATACATAAAACAAAAGGAAAAAGAAGCCGATTACTCGACTTCTTTCTCCAATAATTGAGGGGTTTATTGAGGAGGGGTATGTACTAACGAGAGTTGCGGCTCTCTCATTGAGTACAGTCAAATAATAACCTGAAAATGTTAAGCGGATATGAACTTTTTGTTAGAGTTCGGTATATTATTTGTGAATTTCAAAGTAAATAATTTTGAAAAAAATATACTTTTTTGTATTAAAGTGTTGAAATGATTTTTTCTTTGTTGTAGAATTCAATAGAACATAAAATTACTCGCAGGAGGTTATTGAATATGAAACTTGCAGTTCAGCTTTATTCTCTCCGAGATGACTACAAGAACGGTGAGGAATTCTTAAAAATCCTTGAAAAAGTCAAGGAAATCGGCTTTGACGGAGTTGAGTTTGCAGGCTTTGGCGGTTGCGAGCCCGAGGCTATCAAAGAAAAGCTTGACGAGGTAGGACTTACAGCAGTCGGTTGCCACATGGGCGTTGACAGCTTCAAGCCCGAAACGATTGAGGAAACTATCCGCATTGCAAAGGTGCTCGGTATGAAATATGTCGGCACAGGCGGTGCACCTCACGGCACAGCAGAAGAGGTTAAAAAGCTTGTTGACATATTCTCTTACGCTAACAAGGTTGGCGAAAAAGAGGGCATTAAGTTCTACTACCACAACCACACAGAGGAGTTTGAGCTGAACTTTGACGGCAGACTTTGCATGGATTACATTGCTGACGGTGCTTACCTTGAGCTTGACACTTACTGGAGCTACTGTGGCGGCGGCGACAACTATACATATATTAAGGATAACGCAGACAAAATTGTTCTTCTTCACATCAAGGACGGAATTGACCGCAAGCCGACAGCTCTCGGTGAGGGTGACAACGACCTGCTTTCAGTATTCAAGGCTGCAAAAGAGGTCGGAATGGAATGGCTTATACTCGAAAACGATGACCCCGTACCGACAGGCGTTGAGGATATCACACGCAGTATGCAATATTTTAAAGAGAATTTATAAGGAGATTTCACAATGAAACTTGGTGTTTTTACCTGCTTGCTTCAGAATTTACCGCTTGAAGAGGCACTCAAATATTTTAAATCACTCGGCATTGAAATGGTTGAAATCGGTTGCGGCGGTTACCCCGGTAACGCTCACGCTGACCCCGAAGCACTCCTTAATGACGAGGCAAAGCTTGAAGAATTCAAGGCTACTATTGCTAAATATGATATGCAAATCAGTGCTTTGAGCTGTCACGGCAACCCTGTTCATCCGAACAAGGAAATTGCGGCAGAGTATGACAAAACAATCCGCAACACAATACTCCTTGCTGAAAAGCTCGGACTTCACCAGATTAACACATTCTCGGGCTGTCCCGGTGACTGGGAGGGTGCAAAGTATCCGAACTGGGTTACCTGCCCGTGGCCCGATGATTTCAGCGAAATTCTCGAGTGGCAATGGAACGAGGTGCTTATCCCCTATTGGAAAGACCTTGTTGAGTTTGCAAAGGCTCACGGCGTTAACAAAATTGCTCTTGAGCTTCACCCCGGCTTCTGCGTTTACAATACAGACAGCCTTCTTCGTCTGCGTGAGGCAGTCGGTCCCGAAATCGGTGCAAACTTTGACCCGAGCCACCTTATCTGGCAGGGAATGGATCCCGTTGCCTGTATCCGCAAGCTCGGCGACGCTATCTTCCACTTCCACGCAAAGGACACAAAGATTGACAAGTACAACACAGCGGTTAACGGCGTGCTTGACACAAAGCCTTACGGTGACGAAATCAACCGTTCGTGGATTTTCAGAAGCGTTGGCTACGGCAACGACGAGATTTATTGGAAGGACATTATCAGCAATCTTCGTCTTGTGGGCTATGACTATGCAATCAGCATTGAGCACGAGGACAGCCTTATGAGCCAGAACGAGGGTCTTACAAAGGCGGTTAATACACTTAAAAACGTACTTATTACAGAAGCTACTACTGAAATGTGGTGGGCATAACATTATAAAATATCTGCCTTGCGGCAAAGGTTAATGAAAAGAGGCATTATACAATGATAAACGGAAAAATCGGTACTGCCGTCATCGGTTACGGCGGTATGGGCAAATGGCATACAGAAAAAATGATGCGTGATATGGGCGAAAGAATGGAGCTTGTCGGAATTTACGACATCAAGCCCGAAAGATGTGAGCTCGCCGAAAAAAACGGAGTTCACGCTTTCGCTTCACGTGAGGAATTGCTGGGCGACGAGAGAATAGACCTTGTTGTGGTCGCAACTCCGAACGACCTGCACCGTGAAATTGCGATTGAGGCAATGGAAAAGGGCAAGTGCGTTATGAGTGAAAAGCCTGTTACAATGTCAAGCGAAATGCTTGAAGAAATGATTGCGGCAAGTGAGCGCACAGGCAAGCTCTTTACAGTTCACCAGAACAGACGCTTTGACCCCGACTATCTTATTATCAAGAAAATCTACGAGAATAACACGCTCGGCAGACTTTTCAACATTGAGTCGAGAGTTTGCGGTTCAAGAGGTATTCCCGGTGACTGGCGACAGAAGAAGGCGCAGGGCGGCGGTATGATACTCGACTGGGGTATACATACTCTTGACCAGATTCTTATGCTGTTTGACGACAAGAAGCTCCTTTCAGTTTACAATCAGGTTACAAACATCACAAATGATGAGGTTGACGACGGATTTAGCTGTGAGCTTCGTTACGAGGGTGACCTTACAGTTCATCTTTATGTAGGTACAAGCAACTTCATTGACCTGCCACGTTGGTATATGCAGGGTGAAAACGGAACAGCAGTTATCACCGACTGGGACAACAACGGCGAAATTGTTATGGTTGAGGATTGGGAAAACAAGGACGCCGTGCCGATTCAGGCAGGCGTAGGTCTTACAAAGACTATGGCTCCGAGAACAGAGGACACGATCAAAAAGTACCCTCTCCCATATGTTGAAAAGGTTTCTTTCAGCGATGAGAGCAGACTTTACAACAACCTTTGCGATGCAATTGAGGGTAAGGCTGAACAATTTGTTACTCACGACCAGCAGAGACGACTTATCAAGGTTGTTGAAGCTATGTTTGAATCAGCCGAGAAAAACGAGGTTATAAAATTCTAAAATAATAAAAACATCTGCTTTTGCTCAAATGAGTTAAAGCAGATGTTTTTTTGTTGGAAATTGGGACTTGCAGAGGTCGATTTTAGACACCTCATCCGTCATTTTCTTACGAAAATGCCACCTTCCCCTCGAGGGGAAGGCTGATAAATTTGCTATAACTCAAGGCTTCTCCTTGGAGGTAATTCCTCTGTTAGGGAAATGTTTACAAAAGCAGATAAAAGGGTGTACGTTTCCGAAAAAAGGTACGCAAAGTGCGAATTGACTAAGTGTTCAAAAATCTTAAGTTGACGACATTGCCTTGATAGTGGAGTTCTTTTTATTTCAGCGGTCTTTGTTCGTCTGTAAGTCCGAGAAGATAGTCTGCAGATAAGTTGTAGTAAATACAAAGCGTTTTTAAGTGATGTGTTGGTATTTCTCTAACTCCATTTTCGTATTTTCCGTATTGCTGTTGCGTTGTGCCTAATATATTCGCTATTTCTGCTTGTGTTTTGTCGTTATCTTCTCTTGTGTCTTTTAATCTTCTGTAGTAGTAATTTTTCATAAAATCAACCTTTCTTTTTTGTTCTTTATGCTGATTTTATCATAAGCCCATTTAGATGTATTGACTTTAAACCCAAACAGACTTATAATTTGCGATGATAAGTCTGTTTGGATTTATAAATGTTAAAAAGGTCGTATTTTATGTTGTCGTCTTTTGTTGATATAATTATATATGAAAACAGGTGGTTGTATGGATAAACAAAATTTCAGCAAAAGATTGGCTGAATTAAGGGTAAATAAGGGTGTATCTGCCCGTGATATGAGCTTGTCGATAGGTAAAAATGCAAGCTACATCAATGATATTGAAAACTGTAAAAGCTTTCCGTCAATAAATGTGTTTTTTAATATCTGTGAATACCTCGGTGTCACACCAATGGAATTTTTTGATACTCAAACAAAGAACCCTGTTAAGTCAAAAGAACTGCTTGATGCGGCAAAGTCATTATCTGACGAACAACTCGACGCTTTTATTAACATAGCAAAAGACTTGAGATAAATGCAAAAGCACAGGTTACGGAGATGTGTGTTCATCTTAAAAAGAACAATCAACAAAAGCCGTAGCAAGATTTAAATCCTGCTACAGCTTAATTTTTCAGAAAATTCATTTAAGCACCGTAGGAGAGCATAATATGTTCCCCTACGAACACGATTACGATTTGTGTTCTGTTCAACCAATTAAAATTTGTTGAACAGATACCATAACTAAATAATTCCGTAGAAATGGACGATATTCATATCCTCGGGCATCATCAAGCCGTGGCTGCCTGCTTCGCCGTCAATTTCGTGACAGCCGTGGTCAGGTGCAAAGCCGATAAGTGTCTTGTGGTCTTGCCAGTTTTCTTTTATTGCCGCCGCAAAGGTTTCGAAGGCTTTTACATTGTGCTTGAGTGCTTCAATCGCCTCTTCGCCCTCGGGTCCGACACGGTGCATTCTGCCGTCGTAGTTACCGTTGTAAACAGAGATAAGGTCGTACTTATCCTCTTTTATGAGTTCAAGTGCCTTTTCATTTGCCTCGTCGGGAGTTTCGACGATGAAATAATCCATATCACGCTCAAGGAAAATCTTTGACATACTGTCGTTACCCGTTGAAACGATACACGGCTTTTTGCCTGCACGGATGAGAGCATCGTAAACGCTGTCCGTCTTGACAACAGGCTTTGTGTAAGACTGAATTCCGTGGACATCGGGCGTTGCACCCGTATACATTGTTGCAAAGCAGACAGGTGTTACAGAAGGCATTACCGTCTGCAAAGGCAGAGTGATGTCGGAATTTAGCATTACGGGAGTGAAAAGGTCTGTGTATTTTTCAAAAATCCAGAGTGCTACTGCATCGGGGTTATACATAAACACACGGTCAACACTCTTGCCCTCAGTAAGCTTTGTCAAAACATCAAGCGGTTCAGCGGCACTTTTCGGAGCTTCAACTCCCAATGCACCGCAAACAGATGCCGCAACACCCGTCAGATGAAGCGGACAGAATAAATCTAACATTAAAATCACCTCAATAAAATTATAGTGCTTTATTTTGACTTGTCAATGAAATAACACAATTTATTTACAAATATTTCACTTGATTTTATCGTACAAATAATGTAATCTATATATACAAAGTATATAAACTCTTTGGAGGTATTTATAATGAAAAAAGGCTTATGTATAATTCTTTCAATTGCAATGCTTCTGATTTCTTTGGTTGCTTGCGGTAAAAAGGATGACGACACAAATCAGACAACGAAGCTCAACTCAAGCGGTGATGCTTACATAAACATTACAAACAAAGACGGTGAAGATGTTACCGACGAGGACGGCAACGCTGTTACATCTGTTCTTTCGGACAAGGAAAAGAGCAAGCTTGACAAGACAAATAAGGCTGACAGCACCTCTTCAACAAAGGGTACTGCCGCAACCGTTCCGAGCGGTCTTGACGACATCATGAATGTCGAGGACTTCAACCCCGTTGCAAAGCCCGAGGATTTGCTCGATGAGGGTACAACAGTTCCAAAGAAAACTACACTTCGTGAAGATGTTATAGGCAACTCTTTCCAGAAGCAGAAATACACACTCTCGATGACCATCGTCGGTGAAGACGGCGAAGTGCCTGCAACAATCGCAATGAACGGCAGCGATTTTGCTTTGAGCGTTGACTGGCAGGGTCTCCCCGTTAAGATGATTATCAAGGACGGCAAGACATACATTGCATTTGAATACGGTGCAAAGTTCTATATGGAAACAGAAGAAATTATCGATTCTGCAGAAATGACACCTAACTCTGAAAAGCACACTTATGTCGGCACTTCAAACGTTAAGGAAGGCGACAAAACATACATCTGTGAGGAGTACAAGACAGAGTCGGGTACAACCGTTAAATACTATTTCCTTGATAAAAAATGGGTTCGTTACGAGGCTATTGACGGCGACCAGGTTGCTATCTTCAAGGTAAACGATTTCAAGAGCAGTGTGGATAAGTCACTCTTTGACCTTAAGGGTTACACAAAGTTTGACGTTAACGCATTTGCAAATATGGGTGCTTAAAATGAGCACCGTTTTAGTAACAGGTTCAGCAAGAGGAATAGGCGCAGCAACTGCTGCGCTTTTTGCTGATATGGGATATAATGTTGTAATCAACTACAACACAAGCAAAAATGCAGCAACCGCTCTTTTAGAAAAAATCACGGCTAAAGGCGGCAAGGCAATCGCCGTGCAGGCAGATGTTTCAAAAATGAGCGAGGCACAGCGTCTTTTTGACGAGGCAAAAAAGGCTTTCGGTAATGTCCAAGTGCTCGTAAACAATGCAGGTATTGCACAGCAGAAGCTTTTTACCGACATCAGCGAAGAGGACTATGACAGAATGTTTGGCTGTAATGTCAAAAGTGTTTTTAACTGCTGCCAATGTGTCCTGCCTGATATGATACATAACAAATACGGCAGAATTATCAACATCTCGTCAATGTGGGGTGTTACAGGTGCATCGTGCGAGGTGCATTATTCCGCATCCAAGGCGGCGGTTATCGGCTTGACGAAGGCTCTTGCACGTGAGGTTGCACCGTCGGGCATAACGGTAAACTGCATTGCTCCGGGCGTGATTGACACCCCGATGAACAGCGGCTTTGATGAGGACACTATTTCTGCTTTAAAGGAAGAAACTCCCGTTGGCAGACTTGGCACTTCCGAAGAAATTGCAAGGGCTGTTGCTTTTTTTGCAGACGAGAAAAGCGGTTTTATTACGGGTCAGACACTCGGAATTGACGGCGGTTTTATATAAAAAGAAATATAATATGCATTTTGCTTAAAAAGTTGCTTGATTTATATAAAAATATGTGTTAAAATATGTGTATTAACTGATAGGAGGCATCCTTATGGCTAATTGTCCTAAATGTGGCAGAAAACTTAGACTTATTGATCTTAAGCCCGAATGTCCGGGTTGCGGAGTAAATCTTTTATACTACAAGATTGAGGAAAGACTTGAGGTTGACGCAATCAACGCTGAGCTTGAGCACGCTAAAACTCAGCAGAGAATTGACAGAGTCAAGAACGCTGTTTTCGGCTCACCTCTCGCAATTGTACGTCTTGTTCTTTTGCTTCTTGTTGTGGGAACACTTTTCCTTCCGCTTGCAACATTACATACAGTCGGACCCTATTTTGACGATACAGTAACATTCAATGCTCTCGAGCTTTACAACAAGGTTTCCGCAATGGATTTTGACGGATTGTTCACAATGATGGGCTCACCGCTTCTCGGCAAAGCATTCATCTTTCTTGCTGTTTCTATGGTGACAATCGTTATTTCAGCACTCTGTGCTCTTCTCGGTCTTATTTTGAGCATTCTTTCAAGCTCACCCAAGGGATTCGGAAGAAACCTTACTTTCGCAATCGTTGGTATTATTACAACAATCGCATCAATTGTTTGCTACAACCTTTTCCTTGCAAACATCACACCTGTTCTTCCCGGTCTTGTCGAGGGTTCAGTTGGTTTTGGTGCTTACTGTGTAATCGCTGCTTTTGTGCTTGTTATCGCAATCAACATTGCAATCAAGGTTAAGGGCATTAACGTTAAGTACAAGCAGAGCTACATTGATGCAATTCCTTACGAAGTATTCGTTGAGAAGTTCGGTATCAAAAAGTATGAGCTTAAGGATGTTGAAGCTATCAAGCCTGAAATGGATAAGCTTAAGGCAGAGTACGAAGAAAAAACTGCATAAACAAATAACAATTTAAGGAGTGGAAAATCCACTCCTTATTTTTTTTGCAAAAAAACATTGCAAGACATAAGATTTTCTCAATAAAATAGCCAAAAATAAACAAATATAAAACAGGCTTGCGTTTTTTCGCAAGCCTGCAATCTTTTATGTTTCTTTTGTTCTTCGCTTTGTGAGGCAGTCCCTTTTTAGATTTCGGGGATTACAACTTCTACTTCCTTACCAAGCTCTGCTGACTTAACAATGTGGTCGATGATTGCCTGGTTGTAGAGAATCTGGCTTGTCGGGATAGGTGCCGGCTCACCGTTTGCAATAGCGTCGAGGAATGAACGGCACTTCTTGAAGAAGAGACCCTTGCCCTTGTTCTCAATAAGAGGAACAACTGTTTCAACCTGCTCGCCTGCAACATCGTGGTAAATTGTCATCGGGCCTGACATTGAGCCGTTCCAGCAGTCTGTTGACGGAATTCTCAAAGCACCCTCTTTACCGAAGATGATTGTGTCGCCCGGTGTGTCGGGATGCATTGCCCATGAAATACGGAAGTCAAGAACGATGCCGCCCTCAAGACGAACAAATGCTGCTGCAAAATCTTCGACGTTAAAGCGTGCTGCATCTGTGGGGTTGTTGTACTTCGGGTTTGTGCCGAAGAAGTTTGATGTATAGCCTGTAACTGTTAACGGCTTCGGGTAGTCGATAGCATTGAGAACAACGTCGAGAGAGTAGCAACCGATGTCGCCCATTGCACCGATACCTGCTGTTGACTTTTCGATAAATGTGCTGTTGGGAATACCACGTCTTCTGCCGCCGCCTGTCTGGATGTAATAAATCTCGCCAAGAACACCTGACTGAACAATTTTCTTAACCATCTTCATATTCTCGTCGCCACGGGGCTGGAAGCCGACAGAAAGAATCTTTCCGCTTTCCTTTTCAGCCTTCATAATTTCAACTGCTTCTTCAGTTGTAACGCACATCGGCTTTTCAAGAAGAACGTTAACACCCTTCTTAAGTGCATAAATTGAGCACTCTGCGTGTGTCATATTGTATGTACAAACGCTGACTGCATCAAGGTCTGTTTCTGCATCAAGGAGTTCCTTGTGGCTAGGATAGAAATGGACATTGTCAAGCTTACCGTCCTTGTTGAACTTCTTTGCAAACTTCTCTGCCTTACCGGGGATAAGGTCAGCCATTGCAACAACATCAACATCGTCCATATCAAGATAGCTCTCAAGGTGAGACTCTGCAATCCAGCCTGTACCGATGATACCTACCTTAAAGCGTCTGCCTGTGCCTGTTGCTTCTTCTTCAACTGCCTGTGTGAATTGGTTTAATACTGCATCTGACATATTAAAAACTCCTTATTTGTTAATCTCTTTGATATAATCAATGCTCATCTGAGCACATTCAACGGGTGTTTTGCCCAATGAAGGCTGGTCCTGCTCAACAACAACCCATGATGTGCCTGCCTTTTTGCAAGCCTCGAGGATTGCGGGGAAATCCTGCACACCGTAGCCGCAGGGACGGAAGCCGAATGCTTCTTCCTCCTCGGCATCCTGTGCGCCGTCATCAATACCGATAAGCTGATAAAGCTTTGCGGGCTTGCCCTTGCCGCTCATATAGAAGTCCTTAAGGTGAACAACGGGTGCTCTGCCCGAATACTTCTCAATATACTTTGCAGGCTCTTCACCGCCGACATTCACCCAGCAGGTGTCAAGCTCTGTCTGCAATTCATCTGCTGACAAGGTGCTGTAAAGAAGGTCAAGACCGTAAACGTCGCCGACCTTTTTGAATTCAAAGTCGTGGTTATGGTAAAGCATAGTAATGCCGTATTTCTTTGCAATTTCTGCAAACTTTCTGATACCCTCAACGGTATCATCAAAGAGCTCTGCACCGGGGCGTCTTTCCTCAACTGCGTAAGGAATTGCAATGTATTTACAGCCGATTTCAGCGTAATCTGCAATCACCTTTTCGGAGTCTGCGATAAGCTCATCGTAAGCAACGTGAGCAGAAATCGGAGTGAGACCGACTTCGTCAAGGAGCGCCTTGATATCGGCAGGATTTTTACCGAAAAGACCTGCAAACTCAACGCCGTCGTAGCCCATTTCTTTCACTTTTTTAATTGTGCCTGCAAAATCCTCCGCCATAGCGTCACGCACGGAGTAAAGCTGCAATGCAACAGGAAAACTCATAATAAAACCTCCCTAGGTAGTTTGGTTTATTCTACCATAAGAGGTTTTAAAAAACAATACGAATATATTATCTTTGTGCAAATTAGCCGTAAATTAAATTTGAAATTATGGTATTTGACAATAAAAATCCTTTGCGTGTGAGACTCAATGAGTCTTTTGAAATTTTTACAAAGCCTTGCTTTGCAAACGGCTCTGCACGGGTGATGATTTGAGTGGGAATATCCTTATTGAAACGCTCTTTGTATTCAGCAAAAATCAATCCGTCAGCAAGACGCAGACGAAGCATAATATACTCTTCCTCGTCACCGCCCTCGCCGTCTGCAACAGGCAAACAACCCAGACGGAAGGAATCAAGGTCACGAGGATAATAAAAGCGTTTGCCGTCGATAAATGAGTGTGCCGAGGGACCGATACCTAGGTATTCCTCACAGTTCCAATATTTAAGGTTATGCCTGCCCTCAAAGCCCGTCTTTGCAAAGTTGGAAATTTCATAATTTCTGTATCCGTTTTCTTCGAGAATGTCGCCGAGAAGTGTATACATATCCGCAGTTAAATCCTCGTCGGGTAGGTTGAGCTTTTCGGCATTATTATAATAGTATGTCCCCTCTTCCAGCTTGAGCATATATGCGCTGATGTGCGGAACATTGCTTTCGAGGCAGAAATCTATTGTTTCTTTAATACTTTCTTGTGTCTGGTCGGGAACACCGAGCATCACATCGAGTGAAATGTTTTCAAGACCCGCCTCACGTGCCTTTTTAATGCACTCGGCTACTTTTGTGCGATCGGCTAGTCTGCCGAGCTTTCTGCGTTCGCCGTCAACAGCTGATTGCATACCGAGAGAAATGCGGTTTACTCCTGCGGCGGCAACTGTTTCAAAAAAAGTTTCGTCAATTGCTGACGGGTTACATTCGACCGTGATTTCACCGTCAACACCGAAAAGTTCTTTTGCACGGCGTGTGATGAGTGCAATATTTTTGCCGCCGAGAAGTGACGGAGTGCCACCACCGAAATAAAGTGTATCGGATTTTCTGCCGAGCTTTTCTGCCCATTCCTCCAGACTTTCAAGCACGCAGATTGTGTAATCGTCAAACTGATTTTCTGTTGCCCGCATTGAGTAAAAGTCGCAGTACGGGCACTTTGAACGGCAGAAAGGGATATGAATATATAGACCGATATTTTTCATTATATCACCTAAAAAAGAACGGCAAGTGTTTCCACTCACCGTTCGGAAATTTTAGTTTTCTTCTGTTGCAGGTGCAACCTCGTTCATTGTCTTTGCTGTCATTGAACGGCGCTCTGCAAGCTCCTTGTACATTCTTTCCTTTGTCTTTGCATCGATGTTGTAGAACAACTTCGGAATGACACCGACAAATCCGAGTGCTGACGGGAGAAGAGTTGTCATTGTGAAGAGGAGTCTCTCTGTACGTTCAGACTGCTGACCCGGCTTAAGACCCTGCTTGTAACCGATGAAGCCGAGAAGAAGTGCGCTGAAGCTTCCCATAAAGGTATTAACAAGCTTTGAAGCCAAGCCCTTGACAACACCTGTCATACCCTCTGTACGGTAGCCGTTCTTCCACTCGCCGTAGTCGATTGTTTCGTTTCTGATTTCCTCCGGAACAACCTTACGCATAGCGTAGTCGAGGTTCCACAAGGTTTCACGAAGCATAAATGCAATAAGCATCGGTACTGTTTTCTTGTAATTCTTGTTGATTGAGCCGAAGCCGTAAACGAGCAACAGTAACAAATCGCCCCAGTGTCCGCCGAAGATCCAGAGAGCCTTTGTTGAGAAATGCTCACGGAGCTTGTTAACATAAGAATATGATGCATATGTAACGAACATACCCGGGATACCGACAACAAGCTCTGCCGAACTGAAGTTGAGGACATTGGTATAGTAAAGAGTAATCGGTGTACTGATCTTGAACTGTCCGAGGAAATCAGAAATTGTAAGAAGAATCAACGGACGTGACTTGAACAGTGAGCCGAACGCATTTTTGAACGACGGCTTTTCAACTGACTGAAGAACTCTCTCCTTAACCTTGAACGAGAAGAACAAAGCAAGAATACCTGCGCAGAAAGCTGTGCCGACACCCATATATACAAAGAGGGTTGTCATTTTAATCTTCATAACACCGTGGTTAACAAGGTCGATGAAGATTGTGCAAGCCTGCTTGGGAAGATTCTCTACAAGGCTTGAGAAAAGGTTAGCCTGGTTAATAAGTCTTGTTCTGTCAAGAATGTCAGGTGTGATTGTTGAGATGATACCTGTTTTTGCAATGTTATAAAGCGAAACCGCAAGGTTCTGCACCATTTGCAAAACGAAGTATGTAACAATCTTCGGCATATACGAACCCGAAGTGTCCGGGAAGATTGCCGGCAAGCCCCAGAATATCATAGACATTATTGCACCGGGAATTGCGTAAATAATAAGATACGGCTTGAACTTACCGAATCTTGTGTTTGTTCGGTCAACAAGTGTTGCCAGGAAAAGGTCATTGATAATATCCCAGATACTAACGCAGACATTTGTAACTGCCTGCCACCAGTATGAGATAACAAGAACGTCCGTCAGGAAGTATGTCTTTTTGGAGTCAAGGTTAAAACTCTGTGCAATGTCGAAAAGAACATATGTCAAGGTTTCTTTACTGCCGACGTAGCGTCTGCCCTTTGGCAGGTTTCGCTTCGCTGACTGCTCTTCAACTTCTTCAGACACCTGAGGAGACTTTGTTTCAGTAGCCATTTCTTACCTCCTACTCTTTTTTCTAAAAATAATACAAAAATTATTATAGCATATACAGTATATAATTTGCAATACAAAAAAATAATTTATTCGTCAAGTTTCAGTACTGCCATAAATGCTTCCTGCGGTACCTCTACCGTACCGAAGTGACGCATACGCTTTTTACCCTCTTTCTGCTTTTCAAGCAGCTTCTTCTTACGAGTAATATCACCGCCGTAACACTTGGCAAGAACGTCTTTGCGCATAGCCTTGATTGTTTCACGGGCAATAACCTTGCCGCCGATTGCAATCTGAACAGGAATTTCAAACATCTGTCTCGGAATGTGCTCCTTAAGCTTTTCGGCAATCTTTCGTGCTCTGCCGTATGCCTTGTCCGAATGTATTATAAATGAAAGGGCATCGACACCGTCGCCGTTGAGAAGAACGTCAAGCTTTACAAGATTTGAACGCTCGTAGCCTTTGATTTCGTAGTCAAAAGAAGCGTAGCCCTTTGTTCTTGACTTGAGAACATCGAAGAAATCGTAAATGATTTCGTTGAGCGGAAGTTCATAAGCAATGTCAACACGGTCTGGTGTAACGTATGTCATATTTTTGAACACACCACGGCGCTCCTGGCACAAGTCCATAATTGCGCCGACATATTCGTTTGGTGCGTAGATGTTTGCGTTTGTTATGGGCTCTTCGCTGAAATCGATGTAAGCCGGGTCGGGGTAATTGGTTGGGTTATCAATTTCCAGAACAGTACCGTCGGTAAGGTGAATTTTGTATACAACGCTCGGGATTGTTGTTACAAGGTCGAGGTCGTATTCACGTTCAAGACGTTCCTGAATAATCTCAAGGTGGAGAAGACCGAGGAAACCGCAGCGGAAGCCGAAGCCCAACGCACCCGAGGTTTCAGGCTCGTAAGAAAGTGCAGCATCGTTAAGCTGAAGCTTTTCAAGTGCTTCACGAAGATTCTCGTAATCTGCACCGTCAGCAGGATAAACACCGCAGAAAACCATCGGATTTACCTTTCTGTAGCCCGGTAGGGGCTCGCTAGCAGGATATTCGGCTGTTGTTACAGTATCACCTACACGTGCGTCGCCGACTGTTTTGATTGAAGCTGTTATATAACCAACCTCGCCCGAGGTAAGCTCCTTTGCAGATTCCATTGAGGTTGCACGCATATAGCCGACGTCAACAACGGTGAACTCTGCGCCGGTTGCCATCATTCGCATTGTGTCGCCTGCTTTGATTTTGCCGTCAACAACACGTACATAAACGATTACGCCCTTATAATTATCGTATACAGAGTCGAAAACCAACGCACGAAGCGGCTTTGAGTCGTCTGAATCAAGCGGTGCGGGAATATCGGATACAATTCTTTCAAGCACCTGTTCAATATTTTCGCCCGTTTTAGCGGAAACTCTCGGTGCATTCATACATTCAAGACCAATTACCTCCTCAACCTCGTTAGCAACTCTGTCAGGGTCAGCGGCAGGAAGGTCAATTTTATTGATAACAGGTACAATTTCAAGGTCGTGGTCGAGTGCCAGATACGTGTTGGCAAGAGTCTGTGCCTCGATACCCTGTGAAGCATCAACAATAAGCACCGCACCCTCACAAGCCGCAAGTGAACGTGACACCTCGTAGTTAAAGTCAACGTGACCCGGAGTGTCGATGAGGTTAAGCTCGTATTCCTCTCCGTCCTGCGCCTTATAGTTAAGCTTAACTGCGTGTGCTTTGATTGTGATACCTCTTTCTCTTTCGAGGTCCATATCGTCAAGAAGCTGTTCGGTCATATCACGCACAGCAACAGACTGTGTCTTCTCGAGCAGACGGTCTGCAAGAGTAGACTTGCCGTGGTCGATGTGTGCGATTATCGAAAAGTTTCTGATGTTTTCTTTTTTTGCTGCCAAGTTATCACCTCAATAGTAATAAATCAATGTATTATACCATAAAGAAAAGAAATCTTCAATCCAAATATCATAAATTATAGGTAAAATGAGTATGATATTACAAAAGTTACAAATCAGTTATCATTTGTAACCTTTTGTAACTTTTTATGTTTTGCACAAATTAATTTGCTCGTTTCAAGATTTTTATGCTGTTTTGGAATTATAAGGCGGAAAACGAGGGGGATTTTTTCAAAAACTTCAAAATCAGGTTAGCAAAATAAACAAAATTTATTGATTTTAAAATTTGACAAACCTCCCCTGTCTCCCTATAATGTGCAAGGTCAGCGATGATTCTTTGTTTTTTTACATCTTATTTTTGTTTCCGCTGACGCAAAGAAAAGGAGTTTATTCTTATGGATATCATTAAAAAGATTGGCAAGGCGTTGGCAAAGTCCAAAGCAAAGCTCATTATGATTACGGTTATCGCAATCTTCTGTGCTGCTACTATCTATGCTGCTGCCGCCAACTCTTACACAATCACTCTTGACATTGACGGCGAAATTACACGTGTTACAACAATGCGAGAGTCTGCAGACGAAATCCTCAGCCACGCAGGTGTGCAGATTGGCGAGTATGACATTCTTGACCTTTCAGAATTTTCTGACGGTACAGACTCGACAATCAGGATTTACAGAGGCTACAACATCAAGGTTTTAGACAACGGCGGCGAGGCTGTAAGCTATATCGGTAACGGCTCAGTCGGACTTGCACTTCTTGAAAACGGCATTACTCTTAAAGACGGTGACGAGCTTAACTGCTCGGTTGACGACAGACTTTATGAGGGTATGGAAATTGCAATTTCCCGTGCTTTCCCCGTTAAAATTATGGCTGACGGCGAAACAGTTACTGTTAACATTGCAAGCGGTACAGTAAGCGATGCACTTGACAAGGCTGTTATTGCAGTTGACGATGACGATATCCTTTCAAAGCCCCTCGATACACCGCTTGAAAAGGATTTGCTTATTAAAATCACTCGTATTTCTTATGTTGAAAGAGTTGATACAGTAGAAATCGCATACAAAACAGTGACCAAAAAAGACGCTTCAATGTACACCGACCAGTCAAAGGTTGAGGTGAAGGGCGTTAAGGGTCAGCAGACTATCACTTATAACGAAAAGTTTGTTGACGGTGTTCTTACCGAGTCAACAGCAATTAACACAGTTGTTGACAAGGCTCCCGTTGATGAGGTTAAGGTTGTCGGCACAAAGAAGCGTGTCGGTGTAACATCCGGCATTGCTCTTGCGAACGGCAAGAAGACAATTTCAACACTTACTCCTCCTGCTAGCCTTCAGCTTGACAAGAACAACATCCCTGTTTCATACAAGAAGAAAATTGTCGGTACAGCTTCTGCATATTCAGGCGGCGGTCTGACTGCAACAGGTAAAAAAGTAAGACCCGGTTATATTGCTGTTAACCCCAAGCAGATTCCGTACGGCACAAAAATGTGGATTGTTTCAAATGACGGCAGATATATTTACGGCTACGCTTCCGCTGAAGACACAGGCGGTTTCACAAAGTGGACAGGCAACCGTGCAACACTTTGTGACCTCTACTTCCCGAATTCATCTTCTATGTACGCTTTCGGCAGAAGAAGTGTTACAATTTATATTCTCTGATTATGGCAGAGTACAGTCCGACTGTACTCTGTTTTTTTGTGGTTTACTTTTTGATTAAATTGTAGTACAATAGTTATTATTATTGATTCAGGTAGGTGGGACTGTGAGAATATCGGATAAGATTAAAGAAAATAAGATATTTTTTATTACTTTTATTTTAATTACCATCACCTCATTATATTATCTTATAGGAAAAGATTTTTTACAACTCATAGATAATTACTATTTCCCTCTTTATGTTATAAACTATGATTGCGGTTACTGCTCACGATTGCTTGTAGGTGCAGTTTTTTCTTTGTTTTTTAAAGATACACTCGACGTTGATATTCTTGCAAACGTGCTTATTGTCGTCTATGCTTTGATGTGCTTTTTTTTCAGCCTTTTTGTGAACAATCACCTGAAAAAAACAAACTTTGAGGGTGTCGGAATTTATGCGGTTTTTATGGTAATTTCCCCTGTTTTTCTAAGCTTTTTACGTTTTTTGGGTATTGTTGATGTATTCTGGCTTTTCTTTGTTATGGGTGCATTATGGGCTGTTAACAAAAAAGGTTGGCGCTGGCTCGTTCCTTTATTTTGCATAATAGGTCTTGCGATTCACGAACTGTTCGCAACAACATATTTGCCGGTAATTGCAATTGCAGTGCTTTATCAATTTATCAAAAAGCCTGATGTTCCAAACTTTATATTTATTGCTGTTTGTGCAATAATTGTCGGTGCAACTGCAATTTATTTTCTGTTTATCGGTGACAATACAATGAAGATGACATCTGACGAAATGTCGCAATTTGCACGAGAAAGGTTAGCCGCTAACGGAAGTAACTTTGATGACTTTTATCTGCGTTCAGTTTTCTTTTGGGAAACTGAACATGTCGAAAACTATGAAGGCTTTTTGGGGTATCTCCAATATGGTCTTAATATAAGTTCTATGCATAATAAATCCTATGTCAAGGAAATAATCTTTTTTGTTCTTTCTAATTTGTTGACATCTATTCCTTTTATTTATTTGATCGTTAAATCAACTAAAAAAGAAACTTCGCCTGCAAAAAAATTTATCTATTTCTGTTGTTTGATGCCGATACCTCTATCTATTGCTCATTTATTTCTTTCAACAGACACGGACAGATTTTCGATACATTGGCTTATGGCAATACTGTTTATTTTGCTTTTCTTTATAAAAGAAAAAGAAGAATCCTTCTATGAAACATATGACGAAGCAAAAAAGAATCTTTCTGAAAACAAAATAGCTCTTGCATTCTTTGGCATTGCTGTAGCAAGAATTGTGCTTTCGGGGGTGAGATTTTGACAGACCTCTTAAAGAAAGAAAAAATCTTAGCTATTATCTGTTATATTGCATATTCTGTTGTTCTTGCCTATCAAAGACGATCTTGGTTTTCACTTATTTTCTTTGGTGTTATTGCACTCGTTATTCTTTTTGCAGATCAAATCATCTGTTGCGACGTGGTTAAGAATAAAACTCTTTGTGCTTTTTTCGTTACATCAGTCGGATACCAAACGATGTTTGAAATTTTCTATAATTCACCGGGAAATTTGCAAAGTTTTTTATCTGCAACTGCTATAGCAATCTTTTTTGCTTGTACACTATCATCAGCGGATAACAAAAGTCTCTCTTATTGTATAGTTGCAAGTCCTGTTCTGTGCGTTTTAAACCTAAAAATTGCAGTCGTTTATTCTGTTTTTCTGCTTTGTAATGCCATTGTTAATATTCAGATTCACAAGCATACATCACAGAAGAAAAAGAAAAAAAGTAATCAAATCTTATCACCCGAAAAACTCTGGATAATTTCTGCAATTACAGGTGTTGTTTGCATTGGAATATGTGTATTTCTTTCACTGGGCCTTGATGGATATCTAAAAGAGAATTTCAATTATCTTCTCGTAAAATTCAAAAACTCAATTGCGCTGATAATTGTTGCTGTCTACCTTGCAGTTAGGATTTTTAAAAGCGACTTTCCGCAAAAAGCAAGTGTCGGCATCAGCCTCGTAATATTTATGATTGCTACGGTTTTTGCAACAATAGTGCTGGGTTGGTCGGTATTTGCACTTTTCTGTTTTTGTGTTCCTGCTTTCCTTTCGCTGATTTGTCTTAAGCACAAGGAAATAACAGAAGCCGTAAAAACTGACTATAAAAAGAACAAATATCTGTTCTGGGTTTTGATTGTGTGTATGCTACAGTAAAATAACACCTTCCTTTTTGAGGAAGGTGTTATTTTTATCGGTCAGAGATTTCTTCCGACAGCTCCGTTAACGCACTTGTAATATCATCCTTTAAATCTGATGATGTTGTGCTTGTGGTTGAACGGGTTGTCGTTGTTGTGGTAGTTGTTGTTGACGTGGTTGTATTTTTGTCATCAGCCATACCGCAACCCGTAAAAGTAAGAGAAAGTAACAAAATCAATACCGACAAGCCGACCAAAGGCTTTTTCATCCTAATCCATCCTTTCGGTTATCCTTATTATATGCCGAAAAGCGTGTGTTATTCGGCACAAAAGCGGATATTTGACACAGGCTGACAAAATAATAACAAATTTACCACATTTTTGAATTTGTGAATGCTGTTATTCATATACTTTGATTATTGACACTTTTTGCATATTGGACTATAATTTACGATAGCATATTATGAATTTTATATAATGAGGGAGAATTGGTTTTTATGCTTTCCAACACAGAAAAAACAATGGAAAAGATCGTCGCTCTCTGTAAGGGCAGAGGCTTTGTCTACCCCGGCAGTGAGATTTACGGCGGACTTTCAAACTCCTGGGATTTCGGACCTCTCGGCGTTGAGTTCAAAAACAACGTTAAGCGTGCATGGTGGCAGAAATTTGTTCAGGAAAACCCGTACAATGTAGGTCTTGACTCTGCAATTATTATGAACCCGCAGATCTGGGTTGCTTCAGGTCACGTCGGCGGTTTCTCTGACCCTCTTATGGACTGTAAGGACTGTAAGACACGTCACAGAGCTGACAAGCTGATTGAGGACACAGGTGTTAACCCTGCAGGCTGGAGCTTTGAGGAGATGAGCAAGTACATTGCAGACAACGGTATCGTTTGCCCTGACTGCGGCGGTACAAACTTCACAGATATCCGTAAGTTCAACCTTATGTTCAAGACTTTCCAGGGTGTTACAGAGGACGCAAAGAACGAGCTTTATCTTCGTCCCGAAACGGCACAGGGTATCTTTGTTAACTTCCAGAACGTTCAGCGTACAACACGCCGCAAGGTTCCCTTCGGTGTTTGCCAGATAGGTAAGTCTTTCAGAAACGAAATCACTCCGGGTAACTTCATTTTCCGTACACGTGAGTTTGAGCAGATGGAGCTTGAATTCTTCTGCAAGCCGGGTACAGAGCTTGAGTGGTTCAAATATTGGAAAGATTATTGCCACCAGTGGCTTCTTTCACTCGGCATCAAGGATGAAAACCTTCGTCTTCGTGACCACGAGCAAGAGGAGCTTTCACACTATTCAAACGCAACAACAGACTTCGAGTTCCTCTTCCCGTTCGGTTGGGGCGAGCTTTGGGGCGTTGCTTCAAGAACAGACTTCGACCTTACACAGCACCAGAACACATCAGGCAAGGGTCTTGAATACTTCGACCAGACAACAAATGAGAAATATCTTCCCTACGTTATCGAGCCGTCACTCGGTGCTGACCGTGTAACACTCGCATTCCTTTGCGACGCTTATGACGAAGAGGTTGTAGACGCAGAAAAGGGCGACACAAGAGTTGTTCTTCGTTTCCACCCTGCTCTTGCTCCCATCAAAGCAGCAGTTCTTCCCCTTTCAAAGAAGCTCAACGAGCAGGCTGAGGAAGTTTATGCAATGCTTGCAAAGAGATTTATGGTTGAATTTGACGATGCAGGCTCAATCGGCAAGCGTTACCGCCGTCAGGACGAAATCGGTACTCCGTTCTGCATCACTTACGACTTCGACTCTGTTGAGGACGGTTGCGTTACAATCCGTGACCGTGACACAATGGCACAGGAGCGTATTGCAATCGACAAGCTTTGTGAATATATCCAGGAAAAAATCACATTTTAATTAGTATAAAGAAATCAGATATAGAAAGGCAGTCGTTATGAACAAGATTAAATTTACAGAAACCGTGCTTCGTGACGCTCAGCAGTCACTCATAGCAACAAGAATGTCGTTTGACGATTTCGAGCCGGTTCTTGCTGAACTCGATAAGGCAGGCTACTATTCGCTCGAGTGCTGGGGCGGTGCAACATTTGACTCCTGTCTGCGTTACCTCAACGAAGACCCGTGGGAGAGACTTCGCAAAATCCGCAAGGCTTGCCCGAACACAAAGCTCCAGATGCTTCTTCGTGGTCAGAACCTTCTCGGCTACAAGCACTATCCCGACGACGTTGTAAGAAAGTTTGTTGAGAAGAGTGTTGAAAACGGTATCGACATCATCCGTATTTTTGACGCACTCAACGATATCCGCAACATCGAAGTTGCTGTTAAAGAAACAATCCGTTGCGGCGCTCACGCATCAGGTACAATCTGCTTTACACTCAGCCCCGTACACAACATTGAGTCTTACATCAAGCTTGCAAAGGATATGGAAGCTATGGGTGTTCACTCAATCTGTATCAAGGATATGGCAGGTATTATGAGCCCGAAAGAGGCTTATGACCTTGTTAAGGCACTTAAGGAAAACGTTAAGCTTCCGATTATCCTTCACACACACTCAACAACAGGTCTTGCTTCCATGACTCTTCAGAAAGCTGCAGAAGCAGGCGTTGATGTTATTGATACAGCTATCTCCTGCATGTCAGGCGGTACATCACAGGCTGCAACTGAAACAATGAACTATGTTCTTACACAGAACGGCTTTGACACAGGTCTTGACACAAAGGTTCTCAAGAACATCAACGACTTCTTCAAGCCTGTAAGAGCAAAGGCACTTGAGTCAGGTCTTCTTAACCCCGTTGTTCTTGCAACAGACACAGATGCGCTCGGTTATCAGGTTCCCGGTGGTATGCTTTCAAACCTTGTTGCACAGCTTACAGCACAGAACAAGATGGATAAATTTGAAGAGGTGCTTCAGGAAGTTCCGAGAGTGCGTAAGGATCTCGGCTATCCCCCGCTTGTTACTCCGATGAGCCAGATGGTTGGCGTTCAGGCAACACAGAATGTTCTCCTCGGTAAGTACAAGAATGTTTCAAAGGATGTTCGCAGCTATCTCAAGGGCGAGTACGGTAAGGCTCCCGCAGAAATCAATCCTGACCTTCTCAAGCAGGTCCTCGGTGACGAAAAGCCTATCGAAGGAAGATTTGCAGACACTCTTGCTCCTGCATTTGAAGCAGCTAAGGCTGAAATCGGTGCAAAGGCTAAGAGCGACGAGGATGTTCTTTCATACATCGCTTTCCCGATGCAAGCAGAGGCTTTCTTTGACAAGCGTGATGAGCTTGAAAGAAACACCTTCAGATACACCATCAGAGAAGTATAAGGAGGCAGGCAAATGAATATCACAGAAATTCTCGCAAAAATAGCTGAACCTCCCTTCCCTGCAGTAGTCGTGGCTGCATTTGCTATTATTTTTATTGTTTATGTTTACATTACAAAGGCAATAAACGGCAAAAAGTCAGTTTCTGACAAGCCGCAGGCTCCGACAGTCACAACAGCTTCCAAGGCTGCTCCCGTTCAGGCTTCAGGCCCTGCCGCTTCTTCAGGCGACCTCGAGCTTGTTGGCGTAGACGAAAAGACAGCCGCTGTTATTATGGCTATTGTATCAAACAAGAGCGGTATTCCGCTTAACAGACTTCAGTTTAAATCAATCACTCTGATGGAGGACAAATAAAATGAAATATGTAGTTACATTAAACGGAAAAAATTATGAAGTTGAAGTAAACGAGACAGAAGCAGTTGTAACAAATGTTTCTGATGCAGTTTATGCTCCCGCACCCGTTGCGGCTCCTGCTCCGGCGGCAGCTCCCGCTCCTGCAGCTGCACCTGCACCGCAGGCAGTTTCAGCTGAGGGCACACAGGTTGTTGCTCCTATGCCCGGCTCAATCGTAAACATCAATGTTTCTGCCGGTCAGGCTGTTAAGAAGGGTGATGTGCTTATCATTCTCGAGGCTATGAAGATGGAAAACGACATTTCAGCTCCCTGTGACGGTGTTGTTAAGCAGGTTGTTACAACAAAGGGCGCAACTGTTAACACCGACGATGTTCTTCTCGTTATTTAAGTCGGAGGTATAAATTATGGATGTTTTACTCGGAAACTTTACCACCGTTACCTTTCCGCAGATAGCGATGTGGATTATCGGTGCAGTTCTCATTTTCCTTGCTATAAAAAAGGAAATGGAACCGTCACTTCTTCTCCCCATGGGATTTGGTGCAATTCTCATCAACCTTCCCAATTCAGGCGCACAGCACATTATTGACGTTATGTTCCGTGTCGGTATCGACAACGAATTCGGCGAATTGATGCCGCTTATCCTTTTCATCGGTATCGGTGCGATGATTGACTTCACACCCCTGCTTACAAACCCCAAGCTTATGCTTTTCGGTGCGGCGGCACAGTTCGGTATTTTCTTCACACTCTGCTTGGCTTCTCTCCTCGGCTTTGACATCAAGGATGCCGCTTCAATCGGTATCATCGGTGCGGCTGACGGCCCGACAGCTATCGCAGTTTCAATGGAACTCGGCTCAAAGTACATCGGTGCAATTATGGTTGCCGCTTACTCTTATATGGCTCTTGTTCCCCTTGTTCAGCCGCCTATCATCAAGCTTTGCACAACCAAGAAAGAGCGTCTTATCCGTATGGACAACACAGCAGGTAAGGCTCCGTCAAAGCTTACAAAGATCCTCTTCCCCATCGTTGTTACAATTATCGTAGGTCTTGTAGCACCTGATGCAGTTGCACTTATCGGTTTCCTTATGTTCGGTAACCTTATCCGTGAGTGCGGTGTTCTTAACTCACTTTCAGAGACTGCACAGAAGGTTCTTGCAAACCTTGTTACAATCTTCCTCGGTATTACAATTGCGGCTCGTATGCGTGCTGAAGAGTTCCTTACAGTTGACACATTGCTCATCATCGGTCTCGGCCTTTTCGCATTCATCTTCGACACCTTCGCAGGTGTTATGCTTGCAAAGTTTATGAACCTTTTCTCAAAGAAGAAGATAAATCCGATGATCGGTGCCGCAGGTATTTCTGCATTCCCGATGTCCGCACGTGTTGTTCACAAGCTCGGACTTGAGGAAGACAACCAGAACTTCCTTCTTATGCACTCAATCGGTGTTAACGTTTCGGGTCAGATTGCTTCGGTTATCGCCGGCGGTCTTATCCTCACATTCTTCAGATAATCGGGAGGTAAAATATTATGACTATTGATTTTAATGCTTTCCTCAACGCTCTTCCCTACATGGGCAAAGGTATGCTTGGAATTTTTGTTGTTACAATCGTTATCGTTCTCGTTGTTAACGCACTCAACAACATTCCCGAGAAGAAAGAAAAGAAAAATAAGGACTGATAAACAGTCCTGAAAAAGATTAAAACCGTCGCTTATGCGGCGGTTTTTTGTTACATATAAACCAAAAGCAGTATGAGTGATAACATAACTCTATACTGCTTATTCTTTAATATGTTTAATTATTTCATTAACCTCACAATTAAGGGTATAGCAAAGTGCATCCAGAGTTTTTGTGCTGATTGCCTCGCCGTGTTTAATACGATGAATTGTATTCGCTGAAAAGCCCTCTTTATAAATTAAATGATATTCCGTAATACCTTTTTTAAACAGCGTTTCATAGAATGGTTCATAACTAATCATTTCTATCACCGAATAAATTTTAACATACTCAAACTCTTGACAATGCTCAAAATATTGACTATAATTATTATACTCAATATTTTAACTATAATAAGGTAGTTAAAATAAAATTTGAAAGGGGTAATTTTAGTGAAAAAGGTAGTATCGATACTTCTGGTATTGTTGATGTTGTTATCGACATCAGCAGTTGGCACAATAAGTGCTTCAGCGGCAAATAATATTGTCATTGCCGGAGTAGATATTGGTTATGCAAACGGTGATTATTTCACAAAAAATGGCAAATCATGTGCCAACAGTTATTGGGCAAGTGGTCGTTGTCATCATAATGGCGTATGTGAAGAAACTACACATTCACAATGTAATTGTATGAGATACTGGCCTACCGGAAAATCCAGCACATGTGAAGTTGACCTCAAAGCATCACAGTGCTTCGGCTTTGCAAGATACTGTCAGTGGATTGTTTATGGCTATCACGATGCAAGTTCGGGCAGTAAGTTTACTGACGTAACCGGCACGATTACAAATTGTACTGGTTCAAAACTTAAATCAAAGCTTATTGATTGTGCACCTGCCACACACGTTCGTACTCTTGAAACTAAAAAAGGCTGGGGACATTCAATAGTAATAATCAGTACAAGCGATTATGGTGTTAATATCGCTGATGCTAATAACAATGGGTACTGTAAAGTAAGGTATGCTACATACTCTTGGGATCAATTAGCAACTTGGGTAAATGAGTATGGTGGAATAGATTATGCTAACTCTTCTAAATCAATCACCCATGTTCACGATTATGTCGCCGAAGGCTACGAACAAGCACATCCGCACAAAGTCTTCAGAAAATGTGCTTGCGGTGATTGGTACTATACAGGTGCAACTAAAACACTTGATACATGTTTAACCTGTAATCCCACCACCTTAAAAGTTTATTTCAACGCTAATGGCGGTTCTATTTCTTCCGATACATATAAGTTGAGTTCTAACTTAATTTATAACAAATCAGACTCAAGCAAATATTATCAGAAATGGACTTACAACAACACTAAAGAAAACGGCCTTGTAAATGCTTCTACTTTTGGTATTTACAAAACAGGTTACACATTCAATGGTTGGGGCACAAAAACCTCGGGGGGAACTGTTTTTGACCAAGGAGACAATACACTTAAACCCACTGATATAAATGCAAATATCAAAAACGGCGACTGTTCAACCACTCTTTATGCTCAATGGGTCGCTAATAGTTACAAAATTGCATTTAACGGCAACGGTGCAACAAGCGGTTCTATGTCAAACCTTGCAATGACATACGGAACTGCAAAGAACCTTACAGCAAATACCTTTGTAAAAACAGGTTACACATTCAACGGTTGGAATACAAAAGCTGACGGCAGCGGTACAGCGTATGCAAATAAAGTATCTGTTAAAAATCTTACTTCTGCAAAAGGTGGAACGATAACACTCTATGCACAGTGGAAAGCAAACAGCTACAAAATCGCATTTAACGGTAACGGTGCAACAAGCGGCTCTATGTCAAACCTTGCAATGACATACGGAACTGCAAAGAACCTTACAGCAAATGCCTTTGCAAAAACAGGTTACACTTTCAATGGTTGGAACACAAAAGCTGACGGCAGTGGTACAGCGTATGCAAATAAAGTATCTGTTAAAAATCTTACTTCTGCAAAAGGTGGAACGATAACACTCTATGCACAGTGGAAAGCAAACAGCTACA
>JAFUPA010000030.1 GCA_017481575.1 Clostridia bacterium
AATTTTAATTGATATGGTGTATTATATGTTCTTGTGATATTCTTTTTCATGCAAGTAAATTATATCACAAAAAGGACTACATTCCTACCTTTCGGTAAGTTTGTAGTCCTTTTCTTTTTCAGGCTGTTTTTTTACAGCCCCATTTTTGTTGTTATTTTGAAGTTGTACCAACGGCAAATAAAAAGCAACACACTCGCACTCGATTGTAAATTCAGACTATGTGTGATATAATAATATTGATGAATAAAAATTAATCAAGTACTTTTATTTAATCAGGAGGAATAATATGGCGTGGTACGATGAAGCCGTATTTTATCATATTTATCCGTTAGGTATGACGGGCGCACCAAAGCAAAATTCTTACAGTGAGCCTGTCCACAGGTTAAACACTTTGTTGCCTTGGATTTCTCATATAAAAGAAATTGGTTGCAATGCCATTTATATCGGGCCGCTTTTTGAATCTGTAGGGCATGGTTACGAAACAACTGATTATAAAAAATTAGACTCAAGACTCGGTACTAATGAAGACCTTGCCAATTTTGTATCAGAATGTCACAAAGCCGGAATCCGAGTGATTTTAGACGGTGTATTTAACCATACAGGCCGTGATTTTTTTGCATTTAAGGACATCAGGCAAAACAGAGAAAATTCCCGATACAAGGACTGGTATTGCAATGTGAATTTCTGGGGAAACAATTCCTTTGACGATGGTTTTTCTTACGAAAACTGGGGCGGATATGACCTTCTTGTAAAGCTGAATCAACACAACCCGGAAGTCAGAAATTACATTTGTGATGTAATTCGTTTCTGGGTAAAGGAATTTGACATAGACGGAATTCGCCTTGATGCGGCGGATGTTATGGACTTCGGATATATGCAGGCAATTCGTCAGGTTGCAAATGAAGTGAAGCCTGACTTCTGGCTTATAGGTGAGGTTATTCACGGTGACTATTCACGCTGGGCAAACGACGGAACGCTTCATAGTGTCACAAACTATATGCTTCACAAGGCTTTGTATTCCGCTCATAATGACCACAACTATTTTGAGATAGCTCACACAATTAAGTATGTAAATGATATGACAGGAAATCGCCTGAAGCTTTACACCTTTGTTGACAATCACGATGTTGAGCGTATTTATACAAAGCTCATAAACAAAGCACATTTTTTACCTGTTCATATAATGCTTTATTCTTTGCCGGGAGTTCCATCAATCTATTACGGTTCCGAGTTCGGCATTGAAGGCAGAAAAGAACGTGGTTCAGATGATTCCTTAAGACCGGCACTGAATTTTGATGATTATAAGAATGCAGTAAAAACAAATCCTTGCACAAAGCTAATTTCAGCTCTTGGTAAAATTCGTCAGAATACTCCTGCCCTTTGCTATGGTGATTACAAGGAATTGGAATTGCAAACCACTCATTTTGCTTACGAAAGAGCTCTTGACGGCAAGGCTGTAATTGTTACGGTTAATAATAGCGATAATGAGGTCAATATGTATCTTGGTTGCGGAAACTCAAAAGAATATGTCGGTGCACTTACCGGAGAAAAAGTATGTGTAAACGATGGGCATATTCAGGTGCGAATACCTGCAAACTCCGGCGAAATCTGGATTCCCGAAGGTTATCTTGATGAAACCTTTACACCTATACAATCAGCGAAAATTGAGAACGCACCCGAACCTGTAAAGACTGTGCAAAAACCTGAAAATTTTGAAAACATAAAAATACAGGAAGAAAAGAAAACCGAGGAAGCAGTCATAGACCCGAATAAGCCATATGAAGAAATGTCTGTAGAGGAGCTTCAGCAAGCAATTCTTGAAAAAATGAGACGTAATGGTCCGGTAACCGATTATATGTTAGGTACGGTACGTGAAAACACACATCACGGCTCGTTGGTAACTTGGGTTAAAAGTTTTCGCTAAAAATCACAATTTATAGTATTGCTTCTAAATTGGTATAAACACAAAAATAAAAGGCTTAATTTAAAATGTTCCCCTGCACCTTGTGCGGGGAATTTTTGTAAATATGCAACCAAGCCGTGTGAAATCCGTTTATTAAAGTGAAGACGTCTTTAAGGAGGTGTGCTGATGGAGGACAGTAAAATTGTTGAATTGTATTGGCAGAGAAATGAATCGGCAATTTCCGAAACTCAGCAAAAATACGGAAATTACCTGATTAAAATTGCGTTCAACATCCTCGCAGATATTGAGGACAGCAGGGAAAGTGTGAATGATACATACCTCAAGGCGTGGTATTCTATGCCGCCGCACAAGCCGACTGTGCTTTCGACTTTTCTCGGTAAAATCGTGCGTCAGTTGTCGATTGACATTTACCGTAAAAAGAAAGCGCAGAAGCGTTACGGCTCGGAATACGCACTCTCGCTTGACGAGCTTTGCGACTGTGCCTCGGCTGACGGCGCACCCGACAAAGAAGTAGATGCCCAACTGCTTGCCAAAAGCATCGGCGACTACCTGATGTCACTTTCAGAAGAAAGCAGAAATGTATTTGTGTGCAGATATTATTTTCTCGATTCTGTGCGTGATATTGCAAATTATTTCGGTGCAAGTGAATCAAAAATCAAAAGTACGCTTCACCGCACAAGGCTCGGACTCAAAATTCATCTTGAAAAGGAGGGCTTGTTATGAAACCTGAAGATTTAAGCGATGCTATGAGCTACCTTGATGACGAAATTATAGAAAACGCAGAAAAAAGCAGAATAAAACAGAAAAAGAATAAAAAACGTTGGATAAAATGGGTTGCAGTTGCCGCTTGCTTTTGCCTTGTGGTTGTAGGGGTGGCAGGTCATTTCAATCGCATTCCTCCCGACAACGGAGGGTTTGGCGGTAATCCGAACGCCACCAAGAACAACTCCCCTATTGTGAATTTCCTTTCCTATAAAATAAGCGAAGCTGAATATCCCGAAACTGTTGAGTATCCGCAGGATGATAATTTTATGGGACTCGGCGGTGTGGATTGGGAGGATTTCAGCACCGCTATGGATAATTGGCAGAAATCTGACGAAACAAGACTTAAGCAAAGGGCGGATATTGAAAATTACGCATCGTTTCTGACGGCCAGCATAAAAATTTTCTTCAGCGGTAACAAGGATAACCTCGTCTACTCCCCAATTAACGTTTACCTTGCGTTGAGTATGCTTGCGGAAACAACAGACAACAATACACGAAATCAGATACTTGACCTTTTGGGTACAGACAGCGTTGAAACTCTAAGAACAAATGCCAACAAGCTGTGGTTGAGCAATTATATTGACGACGGAGTGACGACAAGTGTACTCGCAAATTCCGTGTGGCTTGACAAGGACATTGAATACAACAAGTCAACGCTCGATGTATTGGCAGAGAATTATTTTGCCTCATCCTTTAAAGGCGAAATGGGAAGTGACGGATATAACAAAGCCTTGCAGAATTGGCTCGATGACCAGACGGGCGGATTGCTTAAGAACGAGGCTTCAAAAATGGAATTTACTGACCAAACCGTTCTCGGGCTTGCAAGCACGGTCTATTTCAAAGCAAGGTGGGACACCGAATTCAACGAAGTCAACACAAAGCCCGATACCTTTAACGGCAGGAACGGTGCGCAGACTGTTGATTTTATGAATCATACAATCAGCTCGGATTTCTACACAGACAACAATTATTCGGCATATGCAATGCGATTCTCCAACTATTCTAGCAAAATGTGGCTAATTCTGCCGAATGAGGGTATCACACCAGAAATACTGATTGAAAACGGTGACATTGACCCGATTCTGACGGGAGGTAAACCCAAAAATATTCACGAATATATAAGGGTTAACATTTCAATGCCGAAGTTTGATGTTTCATCCTCCCTTGACCTTAAGGGCAACCTTAAAAAGCTTGGTGTGACAGATGTTTTTGAATTGGGCAAGGCGGATTTCTCCCCTGCTTTCAACGGTTCGGCTTACGTAAGTCAGATTCAGCACAGCGCAAGGGTTACGGTTGACGAAGAGGGCTGTACGGCAGCAGCTTTCACCGTAATTGCCGCTGACGGCACTGCTGCACCAAAAAATGATGAAGTGGATTTTAAACTTGACAGACCGTTTATATTTGTAATTACTGCTGACGACTCCACTCCCCTGTTTGTGGGCACGGTTAATAATGTGAAGTGAAAAAGCATCTGCACAGACTTATAATCTGTGCAGATGTTGATTTTTTATTAAACAGGCTTTATAATACTAACAAAAGCGAGGTGTTATAATGTCTGAAGTTAAAACTAAAGCACGTAATTCTTCGATTGATATTTTTAGATATGTGTGTGCTGTTTTTATTGTTATTATCCATACGCATCCTTTGACAGATTTTGGTGCAAACGCCGACTATGCTTCATCGCAAATTCTGACACGTATCGGTGTTCCGTTTTTCTTTGCCGTTGCAGGATATTTTTATACACAAAAGCTTGAAAAGGGGCAAATAGTTTTTATTCCGTATATCAAGAAATTGTTTGCGACCTATTTTATCTGGAGTTGCTTGTATTTTTTTACCGAGTTTATTTCCTGGGGACACAACCAGATAAAAGGTTTTATTTTAAGCAGTGCAATTAACTTTTTTATAAAGGGTAGTTACTATCATTTCTGGTTTTTTCCTGCTTTGATTATTTGTGTTTGCATAACAACTGTCTTTTTTAAAATTAAATGGCATAAGGCTCTCATACCTTTGAGCATTGTATTATACATTATCGGCTGTCTCGGATGCTCATATTACGAATTGGGTACAAAAATACCTGTACTCAGTACGCTATACAGCTTTTCGGATTTTACTGTTATAAGACGAATATTTTTTATGGGATTTCCGTTTTTTGTAAGCGGTTATTTTGTCAGCAAAATAAAAGATAAAATTCTTGAAAAAACATCAAATTTTAAGCTTTTTATGCTTCTTATCTTCAGCATCGTAATCTGGTTAGCAGAAATTTATACAGTTATAAAGCTCAGTTGGCAAACAAATATAATTATAACCTTCGGTCTGTATTTTCTTGTAATTGTTGTGATGCTCCTTCTTTTAAATAATCCGCTGCCGCAGTTTTGCAGACTTTCAGAAAAAAGCAGGATTATTGCCAACTTTACATATTACGCCCACCCGTTGTTTATGTTAATTATCAAGTCTGTGTACAGCGATACACCGAAAATACTTTTGTTTTTACTTACCTTGTTTTTAACATTTGTCTGTGGATTGATTCTTTCAAAATTTAATAATAAATTTATAAAACTGATTACTGGCTAAAAAAAGCACCGATTTCAAAACAAATCGGTGCTTTGCTCATTTAGTTTTCTTCGGTGAATTGTTACGCACAAGTGCGATGATGATTGAGATAAACACAAAAACCTCGTTTGCCGTGCCTGCCCAGGACTGGTTATTGATATTATAAATAAACCAGCAGACACACACGGGAATAGTGAGAATACGAAGCCATTTGACATTTGTCTGCCATTGGGCAACGATTGCGAAAACAGATGCAATCAGCGGAAGCACACTCCATGCATCTTTCCACGTGAGAATTGTGGAAGCAACCGATAAAATCAAAAATATTATAGGGATTGTTTTTGATTCAATCTGCTTGCTCTCTTTAAAGCTGAAAATAAAGTTTTTGACAGCTCCGAGGAAGTTCATTGCAACGGGTGTGAAAAGACCGAGAAATGTGTAATGACAGCACCAGAGAAGCGCACACAGAACCATTAAAAGCATAACCTTGCGGTGCTTGTTGAACTGGTACATCGAAATTGCAACCGTCATTGCAAGGAAGCCGAAAATCTGGGCAATTATAAATGAATTCTCTTTAATAAAATCAAGCATAGTTTTTCTCCTGAAATAAATTCCAAGACATTCTATCACAGATAATTGTAAAATACAAATATTTCGAAGAAAAAGATAATTAAAATTTGTACATTTCAGGTGCATAATCTTCCTGTGCTTTATAAAGCACAACAGTCCGCACCAAAAGTGCAGACTGTCTGATTTTATTTAATATGTATGATTACTGTTTTGCACCGTTGTCGAACTTCTCTAATACCTTTACAGAAACTGCAAAGCAGTCTGCAAGACATGATGCGTTAAGAGCATCCGGATTGTCAAGTCTTGTATGATAGAAGTCGGGAAGTGCGTGATTGAGAGCAGTAACACCTGTTGAACGCATACCTGCCTGTGCAAAAGCTGCAGAGTCTGTTGCACCGCCGAGAGGAGGAACCATACCCTTTTTGCATGGGATGTTAAGCTCTTCGCTGGCTTCTATAAACAGGTCGGAAACATCCTTGTCAACCTTAACTGTACCGTTGAGGTCACGGTAGTTTACCATAAGCTGATCGTTCTGTGCAATTGTATCATAGGAGTAAACAAAGGTAGGAACATCGTTGAATTCATCCTTGTGCTTTTCGCACCAAGCTTTTGCACCACGAAGACCTGCCTCCTCGGAACCTGTGAGAACAACACCGATTTCTGTGTTCTCAAGCTCGATACCCTCATCCTTGAGCATCTTAAGGATTGCCATACCGATATAGCAGCCTGAAAGGTTATCGTTTGCACCGTCAACAACTCTCTTTTCGTTCCACATAAAGTAAAGACCGAACCAGAAGGGTACAAAAACAAGAGCAATGAGACCGAGTGTTTTTGCAAGGTCAGCATCAACAGCACCTGCAAGCTTTGCAGCTGAAATGCCGATCATATAGAATGCGCCGAGGAAGCATACCATCATATGAAGGTCAAAGCCAAGGTATGTAAACTTGTACTTAAAGGGCCATTCCCATGAAGCGTCGGGGTGACCGTTGAAGATAATTCTGCGCTTTACCTCACCTGTGGGCTTTTTGAAGCCTGCCACGTTGTGACCTGTTTTTTCAGGGAAAAACTTGTCAACAACCTTTTTATAAAGACCGAACTGAAGCACACAAAGCAGAAGTCCGATTGCGATAAACACCAATGAAAGTGCAGGAACATTGATGAAATAGGATGCGAGTGCAAGGAAGCAACAAGTGATTGTAAAGTAAATCCAACCCAAAAAAGCATTGGGATTTTCCTTGAAGCCCTCAACGTAAACACGGTCACAGCCGAGTTTTTTCATTTCTTCTGCACAGTATTCGCAAGCCTGCTTTTCGCCGAGGTCTCCGGGACCACGCTTTTCAAACTTTGTGCATATATGAGTTATTTCATCAATCATATATTTTGCGGCTTTGTCTTTTTTATCAATGATGCTTTGTAAATTCAACTTTACCAACTCCTAAAGTTATTTTAACAATTTTAACATAATTAAATAAAAAAATCCACAATAATATTTAATTATTTTTTAGTTTTTGAAAAATTTTTTGGCAATTTTGACCGTTTCTGTTGCATCTGCGGCATAAAAATCTGCTTTAATCATTTCGGCATAGGTTTGTGTGAGCACAGCTCCGCCAACGATGACACTCGCATTTGTGTTTGAGTGGATAAGCTCAATAGTTTTTTCCATAGCGGGAACGGTTGTTGTCATCAGTGCAGACAGACCGATGAGCCTGACACCGTTTTCAATAACAGCCTGAAGAACTGCCTCTTCGGGCACATCCTTGCCGAGGTCGATAACATCGTAGCCGTAATTTTCAAGAAGGACTTTGACGATATTTTTGCCGATGTCGTGAATGTCGCCGTGAACGGTTGCGAGAATGATTTTTTCACCCTTTTTCTCGTTTTCGCCTGCAGGCATTGATGCCTTTATAACTTCAAAAGCCGCTTTTGCACTTTCTGCACTCATAAGAAGCTGGGGCAGGAAGATTTTGTTTTTTTCAAAGCCTTCACCGACAAAATCGAGTGCAGGCATAATATAATCGTTGATTATTTTGAGGCTGTCAACGCTTTTGATAAGTTCTTCGGTACATTCGACTGCCTTTTTCTTAAGTCCCTTTATGATTGCAGACTTAAGGTCAATTTCCTGCGCCGCAGGCTGTGCGACCTCGGTTTTTGAAACATTTTTAATGTAATTTTCGCAATTCGGGTCAAGTCCCTTGAGCGCCGTAAATGCGTGATAAGTGTTCATCATAGCATCGCTTAACGGGTTGATGATGCCTGCGGAAAGTCCGCTTGAAAGTGCCATGTTGAAAAATGCGGAATTTACGATTTCACGCTCGGGAAGTCCGAAAGAAATGTTGCTGACACCGAGGATTGTTCTGACGCCAAGTGTTTCGGTAAGATGCCTTACCGCCTTTAAAGTCTCGTTTGCACTTTGTGAATCCGTGCTCACGGTCATTGCAAGAGCGTCAAAAATCAGTTCACTTTTATCGATACCGTATTCAGCGGCAGTTGCGATAATTTTTTCTGCAATTTTAATTCTGCCCTCTGCCGTTGCGGGAATTCCGTTCTCGTCAAGGCAGAGACAGACAGTGACCGCACCGTATTTTTTAACAAGCGGAAAAACAGAGTGCATCGACTCATCTTTGCCGTTCACGCTATTGAGCATCGGCTTGCCGTTATACATACGCAGAGCGGTTTCCATTGCTGTCGGGTCAGAGGTGTCAATCTGCAAAGGCAAATCTGTTACACCCTGTAAAGCCTCGACCGCAGAACGCATCATTTCGTTCTCGTCAATTTCGGGCAGACCGACATTGACATCAAGAATATGAGCACCCTTTTCTTTCTGGGCAATGCCCTCGTTGATTATGTAAGCAATATCGTTGTTGCGAAGTGCCTCTTTAAAACGTTTTTTACCTGTGGGGTTAATTCGCTCACCTATGATAATCGGCTTTTTGTCAAAGGTGACTGTTTTGGAATAGGAAGAAACTCTTGTGATTTTTTTACTTTCAGGAACAACAGCATCTGTTGCACCGCAAGCAGAAACAAGAGCTTTTATATGTGCGGGTGTTGTACCGCAACAGCCGCCGAGATATGACACGCCGAGGGCGGCAATTTCTTTCATCATTTGCGCAAAGCTGTCTGCATCAACATCAAAAACAGTTTTGCCGTCAACGCTTCGGGGAAGTCCTGCGTTGGGATTGACGAGCATCGACAGACTTGAAAGCTGACGCATTTTGCGTGCAAGAGGCAACATCTGCTCGGGACCAAGACCGCAGTTAAGACCGATTGCATCAACGCCAAGACCCTCAAGGGTTGTGACCGCTGTTTCAATGTCTGCACCCGTGAGCAGACGCTCATTAGAGTCAAACATCATTGAAACAAATATGGGCAGGTTACAGCTTTCCTTTGCCGCAAGCACTCCTGCCTTGATTTCGTAAAGGTCGGTCATTGTTTCAAAAAAAATGATATCAACGCTGTCTTTAGCGGCAACAATAACCTCTTTATAAAGATTGTATGCTTCGTCAAACCCGAGGTCGCCCGATGGCTTCAAAAGCTTACCGAGAGGTCCCATATCAAGAGCAACCTTTTTGCCCGTTTTCTTCGCAAGCGAAACCGCCGCAGAAACAACTTCGGGAACATTATTGAATTTTAAGCCGTTCACACCGAACGTATTGGTGCTGATTATATCCGCACCCGATTCGGCATAAGCCTTATGAATACTGTAAACGAGGTCGGGATTCGTCAGGTTCAGGGTTTCGGGCAATTCGCCCGCTTTAAGTCCCCCTGCCTGGAGCATTGTTCCCATACCGCCGTCAAAAAAACTTATCTTACTCATTGATTATCTCCATAAGTCCCTGCGATATTTTGCCTGCAATATCGGGCTTGTTCATTGTGTAGATATGTATATTGTTCACTCCGTTGGAAAGAAGCTCGACAATCTGCTCCATTGCATAGATTATTCCTGCCTGCTTCATTGCATCGTTATTTGAGCCGAAGCGTTCAACAAGCTTTTCAAACTTTTTGGGAAGTGAACAGCCCGAAAGCTTGACTGTTCTTTCAAGCATACCTGCGTTTGTTATGGGCATAATTCCTGCGATAAGAGGAACGTCTATGCCCTTGATTGCACACATTTCACGGAAGTTGTAGAAAACCTTGTTATCAAAAAACATCTGTGTTGTGAGGAAATCGAGACCGCAATCCACCTTTTCTTTAAGGTGAGCAATGTCGGTTACTCTGTTTTCACTTTCGGGGTGAATTTCGGGGTAGCACGCACCGCCGACACAGAAGTCGCCGATAGAATGAATCTCCTCTATAAGCTGGCTTGCGTAGGTGTAATACTGCTTATCGGGAAAAACAAAATCCTTTGGAATGTCACCACGCAGAGCGAGGATATTCTCAATGCCGTTATCTTTCAGCTCATTCACAACCGAGTGAATTTTGTCTCGGGTGGATGTAAGACAGGTTAAGTGTGCAAGCGGTGTTATTCCGTTGTCCTTAATTGCGTTTGCAATCTCCGTTGTGTAACCGCTTGTTGTGCCTGCCGCACCATAGGTTACACTCATAAACGACGGCGAAAAGGTTGCAAGCTCGCTTATTACCTGCTTTGTGCTTTCAACTTTATCCCATTGCTTCGGAGGAAAAACCTCAAAAGAAACCGTCACTTTGTTGTTTTTGATTATGTCTTTGACTTTCACGGGGAACACCTCTTTGATTTAGCGATTTACCACTTTAAATTATAGAATATAATAACACTACAAAATGCTAATTTCAACTGTTTTTTGCAGTTTTATAAATACAAAAAGGTGCTCCGTTTTAGCGGAACACCTTAACATTCGTTTTAACTCTATCTAAATTACTTTCAAAGTCGATTATTTCGCAACATCAATTACACGATTTTCACGAATAACATTGACCTTGATCTGTCCGGGATACTCGAGTTCTTCCTCGATTTTCTTAACGATATCCCTTGCAACCAGTACCATCTGGTCATCAGATACAGCCTCAGGCTTAACCATAATTCTGACTTCACGGCCTGCCTGAATTGCGTATGATTTATCAACGCACGGGAACGAACTTGTAATTTCTTCAAGCTTTTCAAGTCGCTTGATGTAATTCTGAAGATTTTCACGTCTTGCACCCGGTCTTGCGGCAGAAACTGCATCGGCAGCCTGAACAAGGCAAGCAACGATTGTTTTAGCCTCAACGTCACCGTGGTGAGCGTGGATTGCGTGAGTAACTGCTTCGTTTTCACGATATTTCTTAGCGTACTCAACGCCGAGTTCGATGTGTGTACCCTCCATCTCGTGGTCGAGTGCCTTACCGATATCGTGAAGGAGACCTGCACGCTTTGCTGTCTTGACATCTGCGCCTAACTCCGCAGCCATAAGACCTGCAATGTAAGAAACCTCGAGTGAGTGGTTAAGTACGTTCTGACCGTAACTTGTACGGTACCTTAACTTACCAAGCTGTTTGATAAGCTCGGGATGAATTCCGTTGACACCTGCGTCAATAGCGGCTCTTTCACCCGTCTGTTTGATTGTGTGTTCAACCTCACGCTTTGACTTTTCGTAAAGCTCCTCAATTCTTGTGGGATGAATACGTCCGTCAGCAATGAGCTTTTCAAGCGTAAGTCTTGCAATTTCACGGCGAACAGGCTCAAAGCATGATACCGTGATTGCTTCGGGTGTGTCGTCAATAATAAGGTCAACACCCGTGATTGTTTCAAGAGCTCTGATGTTACGGCCCTCTCGACCGATAATTCGACCCTTCATCTCGTCGTTGGGCAGGGCAACAACCGAAACAGTTGCGTCTGCACTGTGGTCTGCCGCACAACGCTGGATTGCTGTTGCGATGATTTCACGAGCCTTCTCGTCAGCCTCTTCCTTAGTCTTCTGCTCGTAGTCAAGAATCTTGACTGCCTTTTCGTGAATAAGACTGTCTTCAAGAGTTTTGAGAAGATAATCTCTCGCCTGGTCTTTAGTGTAGCCTGAAATTCTTTCAAGCATTTCAATCTGGCTTCTCTTAACTGTCTCAATTTCTTCTGCCTTCTGGTCGGCTTCCTTGAGCTTGTTTGCAAGAGTTTCTTCTTTCTTTTCAACATTCTCAAGCTTCTTATCAAGACTTTCTTCCTTCTGAACGAGTCTGCGTTCCTGTCGCTGAAGTTCACTGCGACGTTCACGGTTCTCTCGGTCAGCTTCGGCACGCTGCTTGTGAATCTCGTCCTTTGCTTCAAGAATTGCTTCCTTTTTCTTGGACTCAGCCTTTGAGATAGCTTCGTTCACGATACGGGTAGCTTCCTGCTGTGCAGAGCCGATTGCGGATTCTGCAACCTTTTTACGGTAGACGATACCGACTGCAACGCCGATTGCAAGAGCCAGAAATACGCTGGCAATTATGATCACTATGAAAAGTGATGTTTTTAAAGTTACCAAAGTTCAAATGCACCTCCTGTTAAATTTTTTAAATCCAAAGTAGATTAAATTGTCATATACAACAGATTGTGTAGTAGTTCATGTCAGGAACAATCTATTGGAGATAGTTAAAGTTAGGCATAGTAACTATCATCCGTTCTATTTTAATACAATTCAAACCTTATGTCAAGCAATATTGACCTCTTTTGTGACGAATAATACAAAAAAATTGTTACAATACCACTAAAGTATATTAAATAATTGCAAAATTTAAGACTAAAAAGCAGTCAGCGATGCTGACTGCTTTAAATCATATTATACTCTTTAAAAATTCAAAGCCTTTCGGCACTCCTGTGAGCGGAGATTCCTGTCCCTCATACTCAAGAGTTACCCATCCGTCGTAGCCCACACCTTTGATTAAATCAAGGCACTCCTTAACGGGTACAACACCGTCACCGAGAACAGAGCCGCAGAGGTGGTTATCCTCCCTTGTGCGGAAATATCCGTCGGGGCGTGCTTCGGACTTGTCCTTATAATAAAAATCCTTGACGTGTGCGTAAGCAATATAATTCACACCGACCTTGACCGCATCAAGCGGATTTTCGTCAGCACACATAAAGTTGCCGATGTCGACAAGCCAACCGAAGTTTTCGTGGTCAACTGCTTTCATAAGAGCCTCAACACGGTCGCTCTGCTGGCAGTAATAGCCGTGATTTTCGACCGAGGTTTTAATTCCCTTGGTTGCGGCATATTCCGTAACCGCACGGCAACCCTTTGCAAGTGCGGGAAGATGCTTTTCAAATCCCGTGAGTGAAAATCTTTCGTCCTCGGGTCCGCCGGTTGCATCGTGGCGCATAACCTTTACACCGAGGATTTCTGCGATATCGACCTCGTCCTTAAGACGCTCAATTTCGCTGTCGCAATCCTTATTGACAAAATCTGCGCCGATTGCGTAGTTTGTAATCGGGAGTGAAAGCTCATCTGAAAGAGCCTTTAAAGCCTTGGCGTGTTCCACCTTGCTGACACCCTCGGGAGGATTTATCTCGGCAAACTCGATGCCGTCAAAGCCCATTTCCTTTGCAAGGCGCATACGGCTGAAATCGTCTGTTCCGAGAGCCGAATAACTGTAACTGCTGACTGAAACTTTCATATTAAACACCCATCTTCAAGTTAAGGAAGTCTACTGCTTTTCTGATATCACGTGCGGGGTCGTCGCCAACCTCACGCTCGATTGTGAGGAAGCCCTTGTAGCCGATATCCTCAAGAGCCTTCAGGTATTCGTCCCAATTCACGCTACCCTCACCGAGAGGTACTTCGATGAATGAGTCGTGAGTAACGATGTGTGATTCAACCATACCGTAAACGATTTCGGGGTCAACAAAGAAGTTCTGCTTACCGTCCTTTGCGTGAGTATGTACGATATAATCCTTAAGATTATGAACAGCCTTTGCAGGGTCGTCACCTGTAACCATAACAAGGTTAGCGGGGTCAAGGTTTACACCGACGCCTGTTGAGCCGAGCGAATCAAGGAAAGCTTTGAGTGTTGCTGATGTTTCGGGACCTGTTTCAATTGCAAAGTGAGCGTTGATGCTGTCAGCATAACGGCTGAGCTCGAAGCAAGCCTCCTGCAAAACCTTGTATCTGTCGTGATTCGGGTCGGACGGAACAACACCGATATGAGTTGTAACAACGTCTGTTTCGAGTTCCTTTGCAAGGTCAAGGATACGCTTTGACTTTTCAATCTTTGCAGGGTTGCGGTCTGCAAAAGCGAAGCCGCCGCCACCGAGGTCGCCGCAGAGTGCAGAAATTACAAGACCGTTATCCTTAACGAGGTTAAGGAAATCCTTTCTCTGCTGTGCGGAAAGATTTTCGGGTGCCATTTCACCGCTTGTTGAATAAACCTGAATACCCTGTGCACCGACTTCAGCAGCCTTAACAACTGCCTCTTTAATTGGCACACGGAAGCTGTCTATAATTACACCGATAGGAAATTTATACATAATAATCGCTCCTTTTGCGTTTTTAATCATTATATAGAATGATTAAAAAAATTTCAATACAGAATAGAAAATAAAAAAATTAAAAAACTTTCAAAAAGCACTTGATTTTTATTAAATAGGGTGATATAATGCTCTAGCATTAAGAAATGTGCTGCTAGCTCAGCTGGATAGAGTGTTTGGCTACGAACCAAAAGGTCAGGGGTTCGAATCCCTTGCAGCACGCCAAAAGAACAGGAAACACTTTGTGTGTTGCCTGTTCTTTTATTTTTATCAGCAAAAGGGATTCGAACACCGAGGGGGTGAGGTGCGTTAAGAAAACAGTTCGGTGAACTGTTTTTAGCTCCGAAG
>JAFUPA010000031.1 GCA_017481575.1 Clostridia bacterium
CGTTTTGCAATCTGGCCTCTTCTTGGCACTTCGCTTCCCTCCTTCATATTAATGATATCATAGGTACTCAAGTGACAAAACCCTGTGGCGCCAATGGAGAAGCACATACATAAATATATATACACTCTCACATTGTTACGCAGCGTACCTTACCCTGCGCAGCCTGCAAGAAGATTCTGTCTTAATAAAACGTTTCCTTTGAAGCAGGAATTACTTTTTAGCAGCCTTAGGACGCTTTGCACCGTACTTTGAACGGGACTGCATTCTTCCGTTAACACCCTGAGTATCGAGTGTACCACGGATGATGTGGTAACGAACACCGGGAAGGTCCTTAACACGACCGCCACGAATAAGAACAACGCTGTGCTCCTGCAAGTTGTGACCAACACCCGGAATGTATGAAGTAACTTCGATACCGTTTGTAAGACGAACTCTGGCAATCTTACGAAGAGCTGAGTTAGGCTTCTTAGGTGTAGCTGTCTTAACTGCTGTGCAAACGCCACGCTTCTGCGGAGAATTCTGGTCTGTAACAACATTCTTCTTAGAATTCAAGCCCTTGAGAAGAGCGGGAGCTGTTGACTTCTTTTCGATAGTCTGTCTGCCGTTTCTGACTAACTGATTAAAGGTAGGCAAATACTACATCTCCTTTCATAGATTTTTGATGATTGCTTAACACGTTTCCGAGCGAAATCCGCTTGAACCCATATTAAAGCATTTTATATCATGCTCGAGTATTCTATCACTATTGCATAGATATTGTCAAGCATTTTTGTAAAAATATTCTATTAAAGGCGTGATAATTTGAGTTTTTGGGGGATTTTCGGGTTGTTTATATACCTGTTTTGCGGCATAACACAATTCAGGGAGGCGAAATGCCTCCCTACCTGATGTTTTTAATAATCAATATCACATTTTTTATAAAGCAATTTCAAATGCTCCAACTGTGGCATTTGTTCAAACACAGACATATCTTCAATTAAAAGCTCTTTTCTGTTAGGATAAATACCCGTACTATCAAACGTGATATATTTTACATTTGAATTTTTCAAACTGCTGACATCACGAAGCTTGCTGATTGACACAAAGGATAAAACTTCCAAGGCTCTGTTGTTTTCCATATTCCATAGCTTTTCCAGAGAATTGTTCCAATATACGGAAAGACATTTTAGATTTGGAAAATCCGATAAAGCTGAAAGGTCTTTTATTTTCGGACATTTAAAAAGGTATAAGAGCTCGGTTGTTTCCTTTATATATGGGGCGATATAATCAAAATGCTCTTGTTTAAAGCCAGTCAGCTTTACCCTTTTGGCATTGTTTTTTAGTGCAGAGTCTTTTAAAACAGTTATGTCATCACTACCGATTTTTTCATATATATCATTATAAATCGGGCTGTTCTTTGCCGCTTCGATCGGCTTTCGGGTAACTAACAGCTCCAAATCATAATCTGTTTCATAATAGTCATGATAATATTCGCCCAATTTGCGATCTAAAACCAAATCGGTTCGAGATGAGTTTTTCGACAAGGCTTCATTGGTGATATATAAATAATTGTTTTTCATTTTAACTCCTTTTTACACTAACAACTCATAATGCTCGGTGAGGGTGCCGTCGGCGTACTCGACAGTTTTTGCTTCGTATTTGCCGAAGTCAAGCGTAATTTCGGCTCCGCCCACGGTGAGGGTGGTTGTTTTTGAGTCGGGTGAGTTGTTGAGAAGTCGGAGAATAAAGCTATCCTTGCCGTAACGCTTTTTCATTGTGACAAGAACGATGTTTGTGTCTTCTATGCCGAGGTTGAAATCGGACATCTTACCGTCCCTTTCAATCGGGAACACATTGCAGGCATACGGCTTCTGGCAGAATTCGGTTGCAAGGCGTTCAAGCTCGTCCTCATTTGCAACTGTGAGTCGGAAAGAAAAATTACGCTCTGCCATATCGATTTTCTTGACGTATCGGTCGGTGGGAATAAGCTCTCTGTCACAAATAGGGTGTGCGCAGTAGGTTGCTGTACGGATGAGCGAAACTGACATCTCGTTATCCTTGAACGATGAGCCGTAGGCAACATTATTGATAAGAGCAAGGCAGGTCTTCCCGTTTTTAACTGCGGCAAAACGCTGTGAAACACATTCTCTGCCGTCCATAAACAGCGGCTCTGTGCCGAAGCAGGTCTGACCGATGTACTCTCCGTCAATTGCAACGGGAAGTGACAGCTTGATAAGCTTATTCGCATCACCTGCAAAGACATCAACCTTGATGTCGATGTGGGGATTTGTTTTGTAAATATCGTATTCAACACGGATACGTGTGTTTTCCTTTTTAAAGAAGCACTCAACACCGAGGTAGATATCGCCGTCCTCAATAACCTGAATCGGCTTCATACCCTCGAACATTCCGTCGGGCTTTTCCATAAGTGTGAACGGCTCGGGATTTCTGCCCATTGCTTCAAGCTGGAAGTCGCCCATTCCCCACGGGTCGGCGTTGTCCTCGTACATAAACGGGCAGAACGCACCACCCTTGATGTATTCGATACCGCCTATTTTATAAGAACGAAGCAAGCCTGTTTTACCGTCAATCTCGACGTGCTTGCCGTCAATATCAAAAGCAATGTCGCTGTTTGCAGGAAGCTCCGTTTTCGGCTCAATCGGCTTGAAATCGGCATAGAGCGAAAACCTTGAAACAGCAAGCGGAGCAAGCTTACTTCTTATAATAAAGCGTTTGCGCCAGTCAAGGTTGAGGGTGCTTTCTTCCTTTATAAACTGAACCGGAACTTCGTTGCCCTTGTCATCATAAACTCGGAAGCAGGAGACAATTTCGTCCGACCAGTTCTGGTCAGCGAGGGTAAGCTCGCACTCAAACTCAGTTTCCCACTCGTAAGGATGAGGGTTGAAAACAAGAATCGGGTATTCGCCCTCTGCCGCCTTTTGCTGTGCGGAGGACAGGGCAAAATATGCCCTTGCACGAAGTCGGTTGAGGGTGAGCATACCGTGTTCGAGAAGTCGGACACCGTTCTCCTCGCCCGCTTTGATTGATGTGCCGGGAAGAACGTCGTGGAACTGACTGTTGAGCAAATCTTCAACTGCGTCGTCAAGCTCCTTTTCGGGGTACTCAATAAGTCCCCTCGCCGCCGCAACGGAACACATTTTCTCCGTTATTGCAAGCATTGATTCAAAGAGTGCGTGTCTTGACTTGACGCTCGACATTGTGGTGTAACAGCCCGGCATACTGATGCGAAGTGATTTATCGTGGCGGTTTGTCGGGTTGATTTTTGCAAAAAAGGCTTCGGGAGTTGAGTGCATAATCGGAGTTTCGGAGGTTTCCATCAAAGCCTTGATATCTCTTAAATCTTTTCTTGACGGGCCGCCGCCGTGGTTGCCGACACCCCAGAGTATCATCATATAATCGTCTTTTTCGTCCTCGTCGGACATAATGCGGTTGATTTTCTCGGTCGCTTTGCCAAGTCCCGAATTATAGCCACGTGCATGAGCCGCTTTTATCTCGCTGCCGTCAAGACCCTCCCATATGAACTGACCGAAAGGAAGCTCGTCACAGCCCTCACGGCAGTAGATGTAGCCATCCTGACCGCATTTTTTGATAATCTGTACCAAGCCGACAGAATGACCGAAGGCATCAAGTCCGATTGCGGTCGTCGGGAATACACCGAACTTTTCTTCAAAATAACGCTTGCCGTGCTGAATTTGACGGACGATGCTCTCGCCGTTCGGCATATTGACGTCGGGCTGAAGATACCAGCCGCCCATAATGTGCCATTTGCCCTCTTTGATGAGTTCTTTTATTCTTTCAAAAAGAGTCGGGGCGTATTCTTCTATATACTTATATAATGTAACCTCGTTGTGGCAGAAGATGTAGTCGAATTCGTCTGCAAGGTCTGCAGCGGCTTTAAAGGTTGAAAGTGCGGATGCCGCACCCTCCTCCCACTCCCATTGCCAGATGGGGTCAAGATGAGCGTTACAGATAAGATGTACTTCTTTCATAATCAGATTCCTTTCGGGTTTGCTTTTCAATATACTAACACAAATAAATTTTAATTTCATCTGTTTTTGAAAATTATGTTGTACAAATTAAAAAACTGCTGTATAATCTAAATATTCAAAGGAGGTATAAACTATGAAAAAGAAGTTTATGAAGATTATATCCGTAATCTTAAGCCTGTCCCTTGTTTTCTCAATCGGTTGCACAGGTGCTTTTGCAACAGACAGCGTTGCAGATTACCTGCCCGAAACCGAAGAGGTTGCAGGTGAGATTACAGACGCAGGTATTTCTGCTGTGCAGACTGTCGGCGGACTTTTTGCAGGCATGGAAGACATCAGCTCTTTCGACACATTCCTTAACAATGTTATGAAAGTCCTCTACAACGTGCTTAACGTTGTGGTTGAAGCACTTGTTAAGACAATCTGCGTGGTTTACCCTGACCCTGCAAGCTGGAAAGACCTTGCAGACCACTCAACAGACACCTTCCTTGAGGGTCGTGACGAGTACAAAACAAGTGCTGATGCAGACAACTACTGGTCACTCGGTTACGCAAGCAGAAGCCTTATCCCCGAGGATTTTGAAGCTGATAAGTATTACCTCGGCAGAGACCTTATGAACAAAAAGGCTCAGGGCGTTTATGATGATATGCGAATCCGTGTTGCAGTTCTTGACGACAACAGCGGCGACGGTGCAGTTGTTATTGCCGCAATTGATGCACTCGGTGTTACTTCAACAGACACACGCTCAATCCGTGCAGGTGTGCTTGAATATTGCGCAGAAAACAACATCAAGGTTTCAAGCATCAACGTTATGTCAACTCACGCTCACTCCGCACTTGACACACAGGGTGTAAGTACAGAATTTTTCTACAAGCTTTTTGCAAGCTCAATCAAAAACCTTTTGGGCTACACAGGCGAGCTTCCGTTCCTTGAGGCAGCTACAAACTTCAAGAGTTATTTCGTTGATCAGTCAATCATTGCTGTCAACGAGGCTTTTGAAGATATGGAAAGCGGCTCACTCTACTACGATTCAATTGATGCCAGCGAATACATAAAGGACAAGAGAGGTCTTGTTTCAAAGGAAGACCTTCCCGAATTTGCAAGTCTTCGCTTTATCCCTGACAGCGGCAGCGAGGAAACTTATGTTGTAGACGTTACCTGTCACCCGACATCATTCAGCGCAAGCAACGGTCTTGTAGGCTCCGACTACATCTACTATGCTGACGAGTACATCAAGGCACAGGAAGGTGCTAACATGGTTATGATTCAGGGTGCTGTCGGTCAGATAAGCCGTGACATTGATGTTGACACAACAGGTATGGACGAGTATGAAGAAAAGGGTGCAAACGCAAAGTACCTTGGCGAAAAGTTCGGTGAGCTTATTATCACAGCAGAGTATGAAACAGAGCTTGAGCCGATTATCAACGTTCACCACACAGAGCTTCTTATCACTCCCGAAAACAGCATTCTTGCTCTCGCTTGTGAAGTAAACCTTGTTAACAACCAGGTTTATTACACAGAGGACGGTGTTGGTATCATCTCCGAAATCGGCTATCTTGAGTTTGGCAACAAAGTCGGCTTCGCCCTCTTCCCGGGTGAGCTTTATCCCGAAACATTCTGGGGTCACGAGATTATCGGTGACACAACCTGGGACGGCTCAACTTGGGAGTATCCCGGACTCGGCACTTCAGTTGAGGGTGTTGACGTTTATGCAATTAGCCTTGCAAACGACGCACTCGGTTATGTTCTTACAGACGACAACTTCGCATTTATGGGTCACATCATCGGTGACGGAATTGCAGACGAAGTGCTTTCAGTCGGTAAGCACACGGGTTCATATTTTGTAAGCACTTACCTTGAGCTGATTGAGGATTATGTTAAATAAAATAAACTGAACAAACAATTAACCGGACTATCGCTTGATAGTCCGGTATCTTTATGAGCATATTCAGTTGAACAGATTTGCAAACAAGCCGATAAAGTTTGTTATTACAACACAGATGTATTCAAAAAAGCTGTCTGCGGCTTTGAAATCGGCATCAAACTGTGCCTTTACATCTTCAGCAGACGGTGTGAAGGTTACATCATCGAGACTTAAATCAACATCGTCGCCATTCTCGCCTGAGAAGCAGAATTCGATATCCTTAACATTTCCGAGCTTTTCGTTGGTAAAGCCTACACCACCCTCGTTGCCGTGCAGATACAGGCAGTTCAGGTCAAGTGTTACAAGGTGCCATTCGCCGTCCGCAGGGATTGTAACGGAAGTATCCTTTGTTCCGTTAACTGCAGGAGCGTACCACGTTGCCGAATTCTTTGAGAATTTTACTTTTTCAAGAATTACGTCAGTTTCGCCGTTGTTACGAATATAAAATGACATTGTGTCATAATCGCTGTAATCTGTGTCTGTGTCCCAGAAGCTTTCGGTCTTGATTCCGTCCTTGCAGGTAAGAAGCGGTTTAACCGAAAAATCTTTATTCATAAGCTCGGGCTGTGCGGTTATGTTAAGTCCGCCAACGCCCTCGTAAGCATCTGCTTGTGAAACGCAAACATTTGCATTTTCACCGAACCACGATGAATAGTAAGTGCTGTTTGTATCGGACATTGTGCGCCAGATTTTTTCGCTTTCGCAGTCTGCCCAGCGCTTGTCTGTCCAGTAGTGTGTGCCGACTGTTCTGTCGGTTATAAAAGCACTGACGGGCATCGGATTCTGACCGCTGTAAGAAGCGTAAAGGTTTGACCTGCCGTTGCCCATACAGTAAGCGTAGGTTACCGAGTAAGGATTTTTAACATCCTTGTTCCACACCTTTACTGTATCGTTGGAGATAATTTCGGCATTCGCTTCAACATAAACTCCGTCTGCTCCGCAAACTGCAAAGCCGTAAAGCTTTTCGCCAATCTTCACGAGACCGTCACCGACATTTTTGAAGGTTATATAAACACATCCGTCTTCAACTTTTGTTTCCTTGACCGTTGCGGCTGTGTAGGAGTCGTATTTATGATAAACAAGACCCTTGGCGGCAAGTGCCATTCTTTCGCCGATTTCCTTTTTGGTTTCAGGATGAATAAGTCCTACCGCAGGGATAAACGTTATCGGCAGGTCGTAGATTGCCACAACCGCTCTTGAATCGGGCTTTTTGCTCTGTATTTCGGTAAACGCAAGGTTTCTGTCCTGCAAGACCATTCCGTCGTCCGTGTAAAAATACTCGGCAAGCTGTGTGTAAATGAGTGGGAACTGACCCCCGTCATAAGAGAAAACCTCGGTGTAAAGCGACTGCATAACATCCATTGCTTTTGAATAATATTCATCGCTGTAACCCATATCGCTTTCACCCTGATACCAAATCATTCCGACAGGGCGGAAGTGCTTGAGGCCTTCGATTTTCTGGTTGTAATTTGCGCCGATGTCGGTATAGACGTTCTGTGTATCTGCCGACCAGTCGGCACTCTCTTTATATGCTCCGTAGGAAAGAAGCATATTTTTGTATTCTGTGTCAGCATCTGCCGCTTCACGTGAAATCCAGCTTGCGATTGAACTGCCGCCGAGCGGTACATTAAGAATGCCCACGGGCATATTCAGCTCTTCAAGCATATCTTCCGCAAAGTAAAATGCAACGGCACTCATACTGTAAATACTCTGGCTTGTACCGTCTATCCAACAAGCGCCCTCAACGTCCTGCATAGGCTCGTCAGGAATGTAAGCAGGCTGTGCGCTGTTGTTGCGGTAAGCAGGGACGAGCAAAACACGAAGCCACTTGCTCGAAGTCTGTCCGTTAGCCATCATATCCATACCGTGCTTTGCCTGACCGAGCGGATACTGCATATTGCTCTGACCCGCAGCCAGCCACAATTCACCGAAAACAACATTTTCAAGACTGTCAAAAATATTGCCGTCCTGCATCAACACTACCGTGTATTCGTCAAAGCTTCCCGAAGGTGCCGTGAACGAAACTGAAAACGTACCGTCTGAATTGACAACGCCTGCACCCTGTGTTACAAGCTCGTTTTCGGCATCAAAAAGTGCCGCAACAATCACGCTGTCGGGCGTACCCTCGCCCGAAAATACAGCTTCCTTATTCTGTTGAAAAAGCATACCGTCACCGTAAACTGTGTAAAGCTTCGTTGAAGATTGAGCAACAGCAAAGGGCATACACAAAACTGCTAAAAGAAAAGCAAGACAAATGCAAAGAATTTTCTTCATAATTCTTTCTCCTTTTAAATCAGCTCTTTAAACCTGTCGCACCAGACCTGCATTGAATAGTTTGCGCTGATCTCTTCTTTAGCCTTAATGCGTTCATTCTCGGTTTCGGGTGCAGCTACGTCTTCAATAGCCTTCGAAAGCACTTTTTCGTAATCGTCCAAGTCCTCACTTTTGAAGTATCTTACCGTGCTGACCTTATCGGTTATCTGCTGGGGAATGTCGCTTGCGATTGCAATACTGCCGCAATACATCGCCTCAAAAACAACAAACGGCAATGCACCCTCGGTACGTGACGGACTTAAGATGATGTCTGTATTGTGGTAATAAGTTCCGATGTTTTCCGTCGGAGGCAAGACGGTAAGCCATTCGGGTTTTTCGCCGAAATGCTTTTTAATCTCTGCCTCGAGCTCCTCGGCGTGAGAAGCCACAACGACATAAAGAAGAGCATCATACTTTTCACGGATACGCTTGAACACCTCAAAGGTAAGGTCAACGCCCTTTACCTTGCAGTTGTAGCCCATGGTAAGGCAGGCAACCTTGTCGGGCTTACTGAACGGGTCAACCTTTGAAAGACGGTCGAGTGAAAGTGCGTGTTCAAGAGTTTTGATTTCTCTGCCCGGGAAGGATTTTTCCGCCTTTTCGGTAACAGATTTGCTGACACCGACAAGCACGTCTTTTTTATAAAGGAACGTGCGGATTTTGTGGCTTAAACCGCTTGCGGAATAAGTGCATTGAAAGAAGCGCACAACAGGAATTGACGGAAAGAGAAGTCTGATAATCACATCTATTTTAAAATCATTAAAATGGCGAAATATCTTTTTAACCTTATGCTCACGGACAATCTTTTTGAGAAGCAAAATGTTTTTAACAAAGCTGTCGGTCTGCACATAGACTGTTGCACCGTCACGGCGCAGCTCCTCTATCCAATTTTTAGCATTGGTTGAAAGTGCTCTGTGCGGGAAAAGGTAAATGTGCTCTGTCCCGTCCTTTTCAACGTCTTTTCTTAAAAATTCAAGTGCATTTATGAAACCACCCTTGTATGCGGCGGCATAATCACAAATATGCAAAACACCAAAATTCATATTTTACTACTCCATTCAAAGAGTTTTCTTTTAACAAAAGGGCTGTCTGTGACAGCCCCTTTCAGTTATCTTGCAATCAATTCTCTGATGTCGTCCTCTGCCGTCATAAGGTCATCAATTATCATACGCTGGTATTTTGTAAACCTCTTATGGTCGCAGGAGCGTGACCAGAGGCTCATCGGCACACCGACCTTGTTCATATGATACTTTGCGGTCTGCGGATAAGCAAGAACCTCAAGGAATGCACAAAGGCAGATAAAATTCTGAACTGACTGTGCTTTCTTTTCGTCCTTGTCGTAATTTTCGCAAAGCCATGCATAAATGTCGGGGTGGAAGTTTGCCATAATGCCCGAGAAGCCTGCACCTCCGTTTTTGAGTGTATAGAGCAAGGTCTGTGAGTTTGCGTTATAAAGCTTGATTGTTGTACCCTTAATCTGCTCGAGACGTCGGTCAAGCTCGTCGGGGTCACAGCAGGTATCCTTAATGAAAGTAAATCTGCCTGTAGAAATGCACCAATCAAGGATTTTCGGAGTAAGCAATCTCTTGTACGGATAAGGGCACTCGTAGATGCCGATTGCAATATCCTCGGGAAGCTGTGCGAGAAGCTTCTCTGCATTTTTAATCCACACATCATCACCGTCATTGTGGAGGTCAAGGCGGTTGCTTACCCAGACGATAGCGTCAACACCTGTTTCAGCGATTGCTGTAAGTTCACGCACCTGTGCGTCCATATCGTCGGAATTGTGTCCCGATGCAACAACTGAAACGTTCTTGCCGCTCGCCTTAACAGTTTCAACAACCGTTCTTGCAATCTTCACCTTTTCTTCAAGTGAAAGGTAAATCATTTCGCTTGACTGGCAAACTGCAAAAATGCCTGTACAGCCGTTTTCGATGTACCAGTTTGTAATGTTTTTAACAGCCTCGTAGTCAACTGTGTTGTCGTCGTGATACGGGGTTATCATTGTAGGAAATGTGCCGAAGTTGATATCTTTCATTTTAAACTACCTCTTTTATATTTTATAATATTCTTTATACCATTCAACAAACCTGCCGAGTCCCTCTTCGATTGAAGTGGACGGCTTGAAGCCGTACTTTTCCACAAGAGGATTAACATCTGCGTAGGTCTGATAAACATCACCGGGTTGCATGGGTAAAAATTCCTTTTTCGCCTCTTTGCCGAGTGCCTTTTCAAGTGTTTCGATAAAGTACATCAGCTTTTCGGGCGAATTGTTACCGATATTGTAAACCGTCGCTCTGTCGCCGTTTTCGTCCTCTTCGGGCGGATTGCAGAGCATATTTTCAATTCCCTTAACAATGTCGTCAATGTAAGTGAAGTCACGGTACATATCGCCGTTATTGAAAATCTTTATGGTTTCACCCTTCATAATCTTGTTGGTGAAGCCGAAATAAGCCATATCAGGTCTGCCGAACGGGCCGTAAACAGTAAAGAAACGAAGTCCCGTTGACGGAATACCGTAAAGGTGGCTGTAGGTGTAAGCCATAAGCTCATTCGACTTCTTTGTAGCCGCATAGAGTGAAATCGGCTTGCTGACATCGTCATCGGTTGAAAACGGAGTTTTTTGCTGATTGCCGTAAACCGAGCTTGACGAAGCGTAAAGCAGATGCTCAACAGGGTTGTGGCGACAGGCTTCAAGAATGTTAAAAAAGCCGATAACATTCGACTCAATATAAGCCTGCGGATTGTCGATTGAATATCTTACGCCTGCCTGTGCGGCAAGGTTTACAACGATGTCAAATTTATTATCCGCAAAAAGCTTGTCCACAACGTCTTTGTCGGCAAGGTTGCCTTTTACAAAAGTGAAGTTACTGAATTTGTTTAAAATATCAAGTCGGGCATACTTAAGGTTCACGTCGTAGTAGTCGTTAATATTGTCAAAGCCGACAACCGTTACACCCTCCGAAAGCAATTTTTTGCTTAAATGAAAGCCGATGAAGCCTGCGGCACCCGTAACAAGAATTTTTTTAGATGTATCAAGAGATTTATAGGAAGTCATAGCAATCCTCCATTCTCTGTTATTATATTACACACACATTATAAAATCAAGAAAACCTGCAGAAAAATTCCTGCAGGTTTTAAAATTAAATATTAAACAAAGAAAGATACTTCTCAAGTCCCACGCTGACGATGGCAAGGTAAACAAGATAAACCAAAAGAAGCACTACACCCTGCCAACGGTAGAATTTTTTTGCAAGCACGGTCGGGACAAGTGCAATGAGCGACACAAGAATACAAACAGGGAAATCAAGATAAATATTCTGTGCCGAAACAGGAAGCGTATCGCCGTAAATGAACGAGCAAAGCGGCAGAATGAATGCGGTGTCAATTATGTTTGCACCGATAACATTGCCGACAGACATTGTTGGCTGTTTTTTCACAATTGCGGAAATTGCCGTAACAAGTTCAGGAAGTGAAGTACCGATTGCAAGCATTGTTACACCGACAATTGATTCCGAAACACCCCAGCTTCGTGCGATTTCGCCGCCGCCTTTAACGAGAAGCTGTGAACCGCCCACAAGACAAATACCGCCGAGCGCGGTTGACAGAATATTTTTGGTCACTGTCTTTTTGTCCACCTGCGGCAAATCGTAGTCGCTGTCGTCGTCGAGTGAATCACTCTTTGAGCTTTTGAAATTTTCAACAATATAAGCAACAAAAATTGCAAGCAAGAAAATTGCACCCTTGGTTGAAAGTGAGCCGAATCTCGTAAGAACAAGAAGTGCAACAAGCGAAACACCGAGCAAAACTGACTTGCGTGAAAACTTTTTGCGGTCAATTTCTGTTGGCATAAAAATTATGCCGATTCCCATTATCATCGCTGTGTTACAGATAACGGAGCCAACACCGTTACCGATAGCCATACCGACCCTATCCTGCGATGCGGCAACAAAATCTCCGACACCTTCCATAAGAATCGAATGACCCTCAACTGCCGCAATTGAAGAAACAATTATTTCCGGTAAGCTCGTCGCAAAGCTTACTATCGTAGCACCGACAATAAACTTTGGAATTCCTGTTACTTCTGCAATCCATGATGCACCGTCAACAAACCAATCGCCGCCTTTTATAACAAGCACAACACCAACTGCAAACAAGGCGTACATTATTACGGTTTCCATATCTTCACCTCGAAAAATATGGGTATATCCGAACGTATGATACCAATAATAAAACAAAGGAGTGTTGGATATGCCCGAAATTTACCTTCCCGAAAAAATAATTTTCGGCAAAGATAAAATAAAAGAGTTCCGCCCCGAGAGTTGTGAACACGCTATACTTATATGTGACAGCGACATTTTTCAAAACCGAGGCTTCCTCGAAACCATAAAAACTAAAAGCACGAAGATAATATCACACGTTAGTGTAGTTGTCAACCAAAATATTTTTGAGCTTTACAATGCCGCTACAGAGGTATTTTTCGCAAAAGAGGCTGATTTAATCATTGCGGCAGGCAGTGCGGCGGCAATTGACTGCGGTATGCTGCTGTCGTACGAAAGCAAGGCAAAATTTGCCGCCATCCCCTGTTGCGGTACGTGCGGAATGACGGATTTTGAAAGCGGTGAATATTACTCTTACCGCCACTCGCCAAGCACGCTGTTGCTTGACCCGTGCATTATAAGATGTGTGCCGTCGGGTATGGTTGCTTATGACGGGTTGGCAAGCTTTGCGTATGCGATTGACACGCTCGAAAACAGCGATAATATCATAACCAAAACCTTTGCAGTTCAGGGTGCTGTCGGAATTCTTGAAAATCTTATCCCGGCTTACCGTGGAGATATCGGAGCGCTTGAAAGGCTGATGTATGCGATGTATTTTGCAGTTGCCGCACACCGCAACGGTGCAGACCTGGAGAACTCGGATTTGAGTAAGGTCAGCAAGTTTTTTGCCGAATTCGGTTACCCGAGATCGTCTGTATGTGCCCTGATTGTGCCGAACATTATGGAAAGCCGTGAGCACGAAATGAGAGAAAGCCTTTTTGAAATTGCAATGCGTACAGGGATTGCACACGAGGACGATGACCCCGCCTTTGTCGCAACAAGGCTTATTGACGAGATAAGGAAAATTCAGGCATCCGTCGGCATTCCCCGTGCCGTTTCAGGCTTCGGACTGAACGAAAGCGAGTATCAGACGAAGAAAAGCAACACAACCGTCCCCGATGATTTGCTCGACCTGTGCTATTACGGAAGCTTTAAGTTTTTGAAAATGTGAAAGGTTAAGCCGTAACAGAACACTTGTTTTGCTACGGCTTTTGAGTTAGTTTTTTAATAACAAACATAATTTTTATCAGTTAAATCATTTGTTCAAAAATTTTGCGATATTATCAATGTCCATTATCGCTTCATTATCTTCTTTTGCAGACAGCTCATTTGTTTTAAAACTGCCAACCAAAGGATAAATCTCTTTTACATTGATATGTGACATTATAGTGCAGGCGGTTTTGTAAGCATCTTCCGCATTTCCGTCACCACCACCGACAAGTATCACCGCACCTTTTTTAGCTTTAATTTCAATATTTTGCTTACGAAAATATTTTGCAGCAAAATATGTTTGAAATCGGCTGCAAACATCAAGCATTTTGCCTGTAAGCTGTGAGAAATAAATCGGAGAAGCAATTACAATATTATCACAATTTTCAATATAATCATTTATTTCAGCAAATCCATCGTTGAGTGAACAACCGTCGTTATCCCAACAGTAACGGCAATCAACACAGGGAGAAACATCAGAATAATAAGTATCGATAATTTTAAACTCACCGTTTAATTGTTCAGTTAGTTTTTCTATCAAGCTGATAGTATCCCCATTCTTTCGAGGAGAACCGTTCAAGATTAGAGTTTTCATAAAATCTCCTATATCGTGAAAAATATATTTGCCAAATTCTACTTTAAAATCTCATTCAAAAGCGACTTCCCGTCGCAGTCGAATTCCACGCCGAGGTAATCGGCGACGGTGGCGGCGATGTCGGCAAAGGTATCACGTGTGCCGAGGTTTGCGAGTTTTATATTTTTACCGTAAATGATGAGCGGTGTGTATTCACGTGTGTGGTCGGTGTGGCTGTCGCCTGGGTCACAGCCGTGGTCGGCGGTAATCATCAGCACATCGTCGGGCTTCATTTCCTTTATAAAATCTGCCAGCCATTTATCAAAATCCGCAAACGCTTTTGCATATCCGTCAACATCTTGACGGTGACCGTAAAGCATATCGTAATCGACCAGGTTTATAAAACACAAGCCTTCAAAGTCCTTCCCGAGTGCTTTGAGGGCTTCGTTCATTCCCTCTTCATTCGAGTGGGTGAAAATGCAGTCGGTCACGCCCTTGCCTGCAAAAATGTCACTTATCTTGCCGACGGCATAAACAGTTTTTGAGTTTTCCTTGAGTGCATCAAGGAGTGTCGGCTTCGGTGGCTCGAGTGAAAAATCGTGGCGGTTTGCGGTGCGCTTGAAGTCGGGATATTCGCCATCAAACGGACGTGCAATCACCCTGCCCACGGCATTTTTGCCACAGAGAATTTTCCGTGCAATTCTGCAATATTCATACAGCGTTTCGGGCGGCACAACTGCCTCGTGTGCGGCAATCTGAAAGACGCTGTCGGCAGATGTGTAGACAATAAGGTCGCCTGTTTCAACGTGAGCTTTGCCGTAATCACGGATAACGTCCGTACCCGAATACGGCTTGTTGCAAAGCACTCCTCTGCCCGTCTGCTTTGAAAACTCATCAAGAATTTCCTGCGGAAATCCGTCGGGATAAGTCGGGAGCGGTGAAGCGGAAACAATACCTGCAATCTCCCAATGTCCGATTGTTGTGTCTTTACCCTTTGATTTTTCGGTCATTCGGGCAACGGCGGCAAGCGGTGCATCGTTTTCGGGCAGATAATCTACACCGTCAATGTTACCGAGACCGAGCTTACATATATTTTCAGCCGAGAAAAATCGGGAATCTGATATTCTTTTTAAGGTGTTGCAGTCCTTGTCCCCGAAGTCCGCACAGTCGGGCATTTCGCCAATACCGCAGGAGTCAAGAACAAAAAGAAAAACTCGTTTCATAATGCGCCTCATAAAAAATCATTGTAATTTGATTATACTAAAAGTCAACGGCGAATGTCAATTGACATCCCCAACCAATTATAATATAATTGAAATGTAAAATTTTACAAGGAGTGGATTTTGTGAAAAATACTTTTAAAGCACTTTTATCCTTGATGCTCGCAATCATCACCGCTTTTTCGGTTTGTTCCGTGGGATTTTCGGCTGAAACCGCAGATGAGGTAACAGGCTTTACCGATGAGGACTTTTTGACCGCAAAGGGCAGAAACCTTGTTAACCGCAACGGCGAAAAGGTACAGCTTAAGGGTGTCAACCTCGGCTCGTGGATGATCTGGGAGGATTGGCTCAGTCCTTACGAAGAGGCAACCGACCATTACTCCGTGCTCACAACGCTTGAAGAACGCTTCGGCAGAGAAAAGGCTTATGAGCTTTTTAATACCTATATGGACAACTGGATTACAGAATACGACCTTGACGAAATTAAGTCAATGGGCTTTAACTGTGTGCGTGTTCCGTTCTGGTTCAGAAATTTCTATTATGACGACAACGGCACAAAAATCCTTGACGAAAACGGCGAATGGGATTTCTCACGCCTTGAGTGGGTCGTTGAGGAATGTTCAGAGCGTGAGCTTTATGTTATCCTTGATATGCACGGTGCTGTCGGCTACCACAGCGATGCTCCGCACAGCGGCAAGGGCTACTCCTGCGGCTACTATGAGGACACCGAGCAGGGCGAAAGATACCGTGAGTTGACAGACGAATTGTGGTCTGCTATTGCTGAAAAATTTGTCGGCAACCCTGCTGTTGCAATGTACGACCTTCTTAACGAGCCGATGTGCGACGTTGATGCAGGCGAGCTTGAGAGAAGAAAGAACAACACAATGGCTTACTCTCGTCTTTACGATGCAGTAAGAGCTGTTGATGAAGACCACGTTATCACAATGGAATGTATCTGGACAGCCTTTGCACTTCCGCAGGCTTGGACAAAGGGTTGGGACAACGTTGTTTATCAGGTGCATTTCTACAACAACTCCAACTTTATTTTCAATCTTTTTGCATTCTTTACAAAGTGGATTTATTTCGATGTTCCGATGTTTATGGGCGAGTTCTATCCCCACCAGAGAACAACCTGGGAAAACTGCTTTAAAACACTCAACAAGCAGAATTACAGCTGGTGCTTGTGGACATACAAGGCAACGGGTCACGGAATGTGGAGCTCTGACTGGTGCTTAAGAGGCAGTAAGGACGGCTTCCACAGAGCAAAGGTGCAGACTGACTCATACGAAGAAATTGCACGCAAATGGGGCGAATGTATCCGCACAGAAAACGGCTTCCAGGATACCGGTCACTATGAGAATAATGTAAAAGGTAATCTTTAATCAGCAAAATATTCAAATTATGTAAACTCACAATGACACTTTCACTCCTCGAAAGTGTCATTTTTTTATTTGCAGAATGTATCCACATGGATTTTTTGTTATCGTTAAAAAGAAGACAATCATTGACATTACAGGTAATAATAGTATAGAATAGGGAAAAAACACATCACTATTTTTGTAACTGTCGATTAAATCGGCAGTTGCTCAGGAGTAACTATTATGGCTAAAAAGAAAGACACAGCGCCTAAAAACGCAATCAAGCACCCCAACGCCATCGGCATTAAAGAGGGCTTGGGCTATACGCTCGGTGACATCGGCAACCTGCTGGTACTCACCTTTATTTCAACTTTCCTTAAGGTTTTCTACACCGACACACTTATGGTCGGCTTTGACCCCGGAAAGGTTTATAACGACATTGCTTTCCTTTTCCTTGTAACAAGGCTGTGGGACACAATCAACGACCCGTTGTGGGGCTTGATTGTTGACTCGAGAAAGCCGAGACCCGACGGTAAATTCAGACCGTATCTCAAGTGGGTTTCAATTCCGCTCGGCATTTCAATGGCATTGTGCTTCCTCGGAATACATAAATTCGTAAGCAATTATGTTGTTATCCTCATCTTTGCATACATCACATACACCACTTACGGTATGCTTTACACAGGTATCAACATTCCGTACGGCTCGCTGGCTTCGGTTATCACAGACGACCCGAAGGGCAGAACACTTCTTTCGACCTTCCGCTCAATCGGCGGCGGTGTAGGCGGTGCTGTTGTTACGCTCATCGGTCAGATGGTGGTTTATGACAAGGTGCCTGACGGCAACGGCGGACAAAGCTCTGTATTCAACGGTGACAAAGCGTTTATGTTTGCACTCCTTCTCGGTGCCGCTTCGGCTCTTTCTTATCTGGCTTGCTACAAGACTACAAAAGAAAGAGTCAAGACACCGCCTGTGCAGAAGAAGATTGACGTCAAGAAAACCTATGGTCCGCTTCTCCGAAGCCTTCCGTTCATTACGGTTACGCTTTCAGGTACTCTTATCAGCGGTCTTTTGCAGTACGGCTCATTCAACCAGTACCTTTTCAAAAACTATTTCGGCGACTCAAACCTTTCGGTTGTCAGCACACTCTGCACCTACGCTCCGATGGCAATTATGATTCCGTTTGTGCCGAAGCTTGTTGAGCGTTTCGGTAAAAAAGAGCTTTGCGTTTTCGGTCTCGGTCTTGCATCGTTCGCAAGTATTTTTAACGCAGTAATGCTTCCGAATGTTACGGTTTATTTCGTAATGCAGGCATTGACAGGTCTCGGTTACTCGTTTATGAGCATCACTAACTGGGCAATCGTTACGGACGTTATCGACTACCACGAATACAAGACCGGTGAGCACAGCGAAAGTGCGATTTATGCAGTTTATACCTTCTCGAGAAACCTCGGTCAGACAATCGCAGACTCGGGCGGTATGCAGCTTCTTAAATTCACAGGCTACACCGACAAGGTTAGAAACACAATCACAACCGCAGTCGGCAGTGTCGGTCACAACATCTACAAGATGTGTACAATCGTTCCTGCTGTTGTTTACACACTCATACTTATTCTTACAATCATCTATCCCCTCTCCAAAAAGCGACTTGAGCCTATCCAGGCAGAGCTTATGAAGAGAAGAGCAGAGGTTGAAGCAAAGCTTAAAGAGCTTGAAGAGATTTAAGGATTGTCTCACAGAGCGAAGACCAAAAGAAACATAAAAGATTACAGGCTTGCAAATGCAAGCCTGTTTTATATTTGTTTCTTTTTAGCCATTTTATCCGATTTGAAGTATCGTATACATCTGCATCGTATAAAAAGGCTTCTTCATCTCCGTGAACAATCCTTTTTTGATTTTTTATCATATTTTTGCCTTAAATTTCATTGGCATTTCGGTCGTTTTGAGTACCTTGTCAATCACTTTCATAATTGCAGGCTTCAGCGCTCCGCTGTTTTTCACAAATGAGCTTTGGTCTGCATTTTTACTGATAAAAGCCGGGAAAGACGGTGTGCCCACAAATCTGAGCATAACTTCGTTTTCGGAAAATTCAAAAGTGATTTTCTGTGTTGCAAGTGTGTTCAAGGGCTTTACAACCACTGTCAGCTTGCCTCTGCTGATATAAGCATAAGCCCAGATTGTGTAGCGGTAACCCTTTATTTCACACTCTGACAAACGGGGTGCGCCGTCAAGTCCGCAGTGAATTTTAACCTCGTCCCCCTCCTCTTTCCACATGACCGTGAAAACATTTTCGGTAACATCAAACGAAACCTCATTGAGGTTTGATTTAGGTCTTTGAGCAAAGCTCGAGGTCAACGAACGTGGTATAAGGCTTGCAGGAAACATCAGCTTTGCAAGAATATCAGAAACGGGAGTGAGACAGAACTTTCTACCTGTCGGGATTTCGGGAAGCTTATCGCAAGCAACGGGCTTTTCGCCTTTGAGCGCAAGGTAGTCAGCGAGCTTTTTGTCCCATTCTTCGTCAGCCTCTTCCTCAAATGCTTTGGGTAAAATATTATCAAACGCTTTGGTAAAATCGCCGTCATTAACACACGCATTGAAGCTTGCAATGACCGCATTATGCTTGGGAAGATACGACACACGCTGACCGAACATACCGTCCATACTGAAAATATCATCGAAAATCCAGAAAAGATATCCGTAACCGCTGTCCTTGCCGTTATCGTGTTTGACCTGAAGCTTCGTCGCTTCTCTTGCCCAGAATTCGGGTATAATCTGCTCACCGTTCCACTTGCCGCCGTCGGCATAGCATTGACTTAATTTTGCAAGGTCACGCAGCTTCATATGGCATCCCGTGCCGCCGATATTTTCACCGAGCTCGTTGAACTCCCAGAAAGGTCTTTCAATTCCGAGAGGCTCAAAAAGTCGGGGTGTAAGGTAATCAACAAGATTCATTTTTGCACATTTTTGAACTATGGCAGCTACCATATGCGCATCGTTGTTGCTGTATAAAAAGCCACGATTCTTTTTGCGGAAAGGTGCTTTCATAAACATCTCGACGTAGTTGCCTGTCATATCCTGCGTGAAGGAAAACTCTTTGTTACTCTGCATCGTGAGAACAGAACGAACTGTCAGACTGTCCCATTCGTCACTTTCACAAGCAGGATATTCGGGAAAAAGGTCTATTATTTTTGTATCGAGGTTAAAAAGACCCTCGTCAATTGCAAAGCCTGCGGCAGTTGAGACAATCGACTTTGTGACAGAAAACATCGTGTGCGGAACATCAGCAGAATAAGGATAAACATAATTTTCAAAAAGCACCTCACCGTCACGCATCATAATAAGACCGTGATTTTCGACCGAGTGCTTGTCAAGCTCCTCATAAAACTTATAAATCCACTTTGAAGAGAGTTTTGTTTTCGTTTCCATAATTCCGCCTCCCACAGTTTCATTTATATTATAGCATTTTGTCAAAAGTTGGCAAGGGGTTACAAAAGATTATAAAAGACAGGAATACACAATTTTAGAAAAATTTTATATTTACCTATTGACAAAGTAGGTAAATAGTGCTACAATTCCAAACAACCTACTAGTTAGGTATGTAAAAGAGGTGTTCTCATGCTGAAAATTTTTGGAAAATTGTTAAGAGAAAACTTCCGTTTCGGTCGAATGTGACAGTATAAAACCATTAAACACTATCATATATTGATTACGAAAGGAAATAATATTATGTCTGATTATAAATTTGAAACTCTCCAGCTGCATGTCGGTCAGGAAAATCCCGACCCCGCAACCGATGCACGTGCAGTGCCTATCTACGCCACAACTTCTTATGTATTTCACAACTGCGAGCACGCAGCCGCCCGTTTCGGTCTTGCTGATGCAGGTAACATCTACGGCAGACTGACCAACTCAACTCAGGACGTACTTGAACAGCGAGTTGCCGCTCTTGAGGGCGGTGTTGCCGCTTTGGCACTTGCTTCGGGTGCGGCGGCTATCACTTACACCTTGCAGGCTCTCGGTCAGAACGGCGGTCACTTCGTTTCACAGAAAACCATTTACGGCGGCAGTTACAATCTGCTTGCGCACACTCTCCCCAACTTCGGCATTACCGCTTCATTTGTAAACATTCACGACCTTGCGGAAGTTGAAGCCGCTATTCAGGAAAACACAAGAGCAATTTATATTGAAACTCTTGGCAACCCTAACAGCGACATTCCCGACATTGACGCACTTGCAGAGCTTGCTCACAAGTATGGCTTACCGCTTGTCGTAGACAACACTTTCGGCACTCCTTATCTTATCCGACCCATTGAGCACGGTGCAGATATTGTTGTTCACTCGGCAACAAAGTTTCTCGGCGGTCACGGCACCACACTCGGCGGAGTTATTGTTGATTCGGGTAAATTTGACTGGGCGGCATCAGGCAAATACCCCGCAGTTGCCGACCCGAACCCGAGCTACCACGGTGTGTCGTTTGTTAAAGCAGTAGGTCCTGCCGCCTTTGTAACTTATATACGTGCAATTCTTCTTCGTGATACAGGTGCAACTCTTTCACCGTTTGCGGCATTTTTGCTGTTGCAGGGTATTGAAACACTTTCGCTCCGTCTTGAGCGTCATGCAGAAAACACCAAGAAGGTTGTTGAATTCCTTGAAAATCATCCCTTGGTAGAAAAAGTAAACCACCCCTCACTTCCCGAGCATCCCGATAATGCACTTTATAACAAATATTTCCCGAACGGCGGCGGCTCTATCTTCACTTTTGAAATCAAGGGCGGTCAAAAAGAGGCACATCAATTCATTGATAACCTCAAGATTTTCTCCCTTCTGGCGAATGTTGCTGATGCAAAAAGTCTTGTTATTCATCCTGCAACCACCACACACAGCCAGCTCACCGCAGAAGAGCTTGAAGACCAGGGTATTAAACCAAACACAATTCGTCTTTCTGTCGGTACAGAGCATATTGACGACATTATTGCCGATTTGCAGAACGGTTTTGAGGCGATAAAATGAAGACCATACAAAAACTAGCCATATCCGCTATGTTTGCCACATTGGTATGCGTTGCAACAATGATTATAAAAATACCGTCGCCGTTGAAAGGATACATCAATTTAGGAGATTGCGTTGTCCTGCTTTCCGGTTGGATATTACCGCCGGGTTACGGATTTCTTGCGGCAGGCATCGGCTCTGTACTTGCAGATGTTTTTTCGGGATATGCAGTATATGCACCTGCAACCTTTGTGATAAAAGGGGTGATGGCCTTAATCGCATATATTGTTTATAAAATATTTTCCAAGAAAACAAAGGATTTTTCCGCAAGGCTTATCAGCGGATTATTTGCAGAAGCCACAATGATTCTCGGATATTTCCTGTTTGAGGGTGTTATGTACGGCTTTGCTCCCTCGTTGGTTAACATTCCTGCAAATGCAGTTCAGGGCGTTGCGGGTATTATCATCGGAATAATTCTGATTAAAATCTTTCAAAAACAAAACCTGATACAAATATTTAAATTATAGGGTGATTATTATGAAAATATATAAAACCACAGCAGATCTCATAGGTAAAACTCCGCTTCTTGAACTCACTCACATCGAAAAGGCATATAATCTCAAAGCAAAAATACTTGTAAAACTTGAATATTTCAATCCCGCAGGTTCCGTTAAGGACAGAATTGCCAAAGCAATGATAGATGATGCAGAAGCATCAGGCAAGTTGAAGCCCGACTCGGTAATTATTGAGCCAACCTCGGGTAACACAGGTATCGGTCTTGCATCCGTTGCCGCCGCAAGAGGATACAAAATTATTATTGTTATGCCCGAAACCATGTCTGTTGAACGCAGACAGCTTATGAAAGCCTACGGTGCAGAGCTTGTGCTGACCGAAGGCACAAAAGGTATGAAGGGTGCAATTGCAAAAGCCAAGGAGCTTGCAGAAGAAATCCCGAACAGCTTTATCCCCTCTCAATTCACAAACTCCGCAAACCCCAAGGCACACTTTGAAACCACGGGTCCCGAAATATACGAAGACACAGACGGACAGGTTGACATTTTTGTTGCAGGTGTCGGCACAGGCGGAACGGTTACGGGTGTCGGCGAATACCTGAAATCACAAAATCCCGAAGTTAAGGTGGTCGCTGTTGAGCCAGCTTCATCTGCAGTGCTTTCAACGGGAGTTGCAGGTGCTCATAAAATTCAGGGTATCGGTGCAGGCTTCGTCCCCGATGTTCTTAATACCGAAATCTATGACGAAATCATCACCGTCGAAAACGACGATGCTTTTGCCACAGGCAAGCTCATAGGTAAAAGCGAGGGTGTGCTTGTCGGCATTTCTTCGGGTGCGGCAACATGGGCGGCAATTGAACTTGCAAAACGTCCCGAAAACGAAGGAAAAACAATTGTTGCTTTGCTCCCCGATACAGGTGACAGATACCTTTCTACTCCTCTTTTTGCTGATTGATGCTGACTTGATTTTCCTGTCGGCGATATGATATAATAATCAAAATTACTGTTTGAGGTATGAGATATGCTGGTTTCCACAAGAGGCAGATATGCCATTCGTGTAATGATTGATTTGGCAGAGCATTGCAACGGTGAATATGTCCCTATGAAGACAGTTGCCGAACGTCAGAAGCTTTCTTTGAAATATATTGAAAGAATAATGCCCGTATTAGCAAAAAACAACCTTGTTGAAGGTGTACACGGCAAAGGCGGCGGCTATCGTCTGACTCGCAAACCGAACGAATATAAAATCGGAGAAATTCTGCGTTTGACCGAGGGTGACCTTGCTCCTGTATCCTGCCTTGAGTGCAATGCGGAAAAATGTGAGCGTGCCGCAGAATGTAAAACATTGCCGATGTGGAAAGGCTTTCACGATTTATCAAACAAATACTTCGACAGCATTACGCTTGAGGATTTGATAAAAGGAAACTTGAAAACTTCCTTTTCCGTAAACTTAAACTAAAACCCACGAAAAAGCTCCCGACAAATCGGGAGCTTGGTTTTTGTTATTTCAATATTAACCTCTGTCTAAAATCTCTTTTGCCCGCTTACGAACAATTTTTTCAATCATCCCCAGTCTTTCTTTACTCAAATTATATCTGCTGTGACGCTTGAATTTGAAGTTAAGTAATTTACGCAAATTGTTCTTCTGCTCGTGTGAGAGAACTGATACTGCTTCGGATACAAAATCGTCATAAACACAAGGCATAATCGTATCAGCATATTTTTTTAATACTTCTTCACTTTCCAAAGCATCTCTGCCTGCGAAGTTCAGAAGTGAATTTCCGTGGTCAAACAAAGGAGCCGGAGCAACAATCTTGTTGGTTTTGCAATCAACCAAAAAGCCGAAGTTCCCGTAGTGTCTGTCAGAATTAAATATCACCGCATCAAGCAGAATCATATCATTCAATGCTTTGACAAAGTCTTCTCCGAGACTTGCATAAAACTCTTTAACTGCTTTAAATCCGCCTGATTTAACGATTCTGCCAACAGGAACATAAGCGAGTTCTTTACTCGTAAACAAATCACAATGCGAGCAAAGTCTGCCTTTCCACACAGCAAGATTGTATCTGACGGCATCTATGCCGAGGACTTCAGCAACTTGATAAGCGTAAAACTCTGAATAAGGCTCGTTGCCTGTATTGGATGCGCCTTCTGTGCCGCCTTTATAAAGTCTGATTGTACCATCCTGTCTGCGCCAACATTTCGGAAGCATACCGTTAGTTGTAAACTCGGGACTTGATGATATGATTGAACCTGTGCTACTGCCGTAACCAGTAAAAGCAATCTGTCCGAGAACACGGCTGAAACGGTTATCATACAAGTTACATTCATCAAATGTTCCGTCAAAAGTCTCATTAACTACCCAATAGCAGTCATTCAAAGAAAGCCCTTTAGACAGCTTTATAATATCAAGAGGTCTGTTGATACTCATACCCATTGTGCTGAGCAGATTATCAACATAAGCACGGTTCCGCGGAATATTTCTGTGCTTGAGCCAACTTTCAATTCCCTTTGGTGAAACTTCAGTCAAGTCTAACGGCAACAAATCTTTGTGCTCTTCGTCCACCCAAAGAACCTCGATATTCATTTCTGCACCGTTATTCGCCTCAAATGTCAGCAACGGCAAATCGTACTGCTTCAATGTGTATTTCATATCATCACCTCCTATTTTAACATTTATATTATTATAACCTTATTATGATACTTTTGTCAATTCAAAAGAAAACAAGAGCCTTATCCTGATAGATAAAGCTCTTGTGAAAACGGTTCAATTATTTGCTTGCTTCTTCAACTGCAACTGCGCAAGCAACTGTCATACCAACCATCGGGTTGTTACCGGCACCGATGAGACCCATCATCTCAACGTGTGCGGGAACTGATGAAGAACCTGCGAACTGTGCGTCTGAGTGCATACGACCCATTGTATCTGTCATACCGTAGGAAGCAGGACCTGCTGCCATGTTGTCCGGATGAAGTGTACGACCTGTGCCGCCGCCTGATGCAACTGAGAAGTAGTTAACACCGTTCTCAACACACCACTTCTTGTATGTGCCTGCAACAGGATGCTGGAATCTTGTCGGGTTTGTTGAGTTACCTGTAATGGAAACACCAACATTCTCAAGCTTCATGATTGCAACGCCTTCGGGAACGTTGTCTGCACCGTAGCATCTAACGTCTGCTCTCGGACCGTTTGAGTATGCCTTCTCTTCAACAACCTTAACTGTCTCTGAATAAGGATCAAACTCTGTCTTGCAGTATGTGAAGCCGTTGATTCTTGAAATGATCATAGCAGCGTCTTTACCAAGACCGTTGAGGATAACTCTCAAGGGCTTTGTTCTAACCTTGTTAGCGTTAAGAGCGATTTTGATAGCGCCCTCTGCAGCTGCGAATGATTCGTGACCTGCGAGGAAGCAGAAGCACTCTGTTTCGTCTGAAAGAAGCATCTTACCAAGGTTACCGTGACCAAGACCAACCTTTCTGTTATCAGCAACAGAACCCTTGATGCAGAATGCCTGAAGACCGATACCGATAGCTGCAGCAGCGTCAGCAGCCTTTGTGCAACCCATCTTGATAGCGATAGCACAACCTACTGTGTAAGCCCATACTGCGTTTTCGAAGCAGATCGGCTGAGTTTCTCTAACAATTTTATCGCAATCGATACCCTTTGCAAGAGTGATTTCCTTACATTCTTCAACTGAAGAAATACCGTATTCAGCAAGAACAGCATTGATATTATCAATACGTCTTTCGTAGCTTTCAAATAATGCCATTGTAATTACCTCCTCTTACTTATTCTTTTCTCGGGTCGATGTACTTAGCAGCGTCAGCGAATCTGCCGTAAGTACCGATTGCCTTGTTGTATGCGTCGTTCGGTGTGTCGCCCTTCTTGATGAAATCTGTCATCTTGCCGAGTGAAACGAACTCGTAACCGATAACCTGATTGTCCTCATCAAGAGCCATACGTGTAACATAACCCTCAGCCATTTCGAGGTAACGAACACCCTTAACCTTTGTACCGTACATTGTACCAACCTGTGAACGAAGTCCCTTACCGAGGTCCTCAAGACCTGCACCGATTGAAAGACCGTCGTCTGAGAAAGCTGACTGTGAACGGCCATAAACAATCTGAAGGAAGAGCTCACGCATTGCAGTGTTGATTGCGTCACAAACGAGGTCTGTGTTGAGTGCTTCAAGGATTGTCTTGCCCGGAAGAATTTCAGATGCCATAGCAGCTGAATGAGTCATACCTGAGCAACCGATTGTCTCAACAAGCGCCTCTTCGATAATACCTTCTTTAACGTTGAGTGAGAGCTTACAAGCACCCTGCTGAGGTGCACACCAGCCCACACCGTGTGTGAAAGCGGAAATATCCTTGATTTCGTAAGCCTTAACCCACTTACCCTCTTCAGGGATAGGAGCAGGACCATGATTCGGACCCTTAGCTACACAGCACATTTCCTCTACTTCACGTGAATAGTTGATCATGTTGTAAATCTCCTTTCGGTTTATATAGGTTCGGTTCCTCGACCGACCTTTATATAACATCTTTTCGGGCTTCTGCCCATCTTGAATATTATATCAATGTGTGAAAGAATTATCAAGACCTATTTGTAAATATTTTCAAAAATCGGACTTAATTTTAGGTTATTATGCCATCAAAAAACACTCCGCAGACTTTTCAGCCTGCGGAGCTCGCTTTATATATTCTCGTTTCGGAGTGTTTCAACTGTATTTTCTTTGTTTACTTTCTTGATTGAATAAACCATACTCAGTACAACGATTATAAACACACTTGCAATCGCTATGATAAACTTGTCCCAAGGAACATAGAAGCCCATTTCGTAACCGCTGTCGGATGCAACATAATACACAAGATATGTCATTACCAATGAAACAGGAAGCGAGAATAAAAGACTCTTTACACCGTAAAGGATAGATTCAAATGTCATCATTTTTCTCATACCCTTACTCGTAAGTCCGACTGATTTGAGTGTTGCAAATTCTCGTCTTCTGAGTGAAATATTAGTTGAGATAGTATTGAAAACATTGGCTGCCGCTATCAAAGAAATGAGAACGATAAAGCCGTATGCCAGCACCTTTGCGATGGTTACAAGTGCTCTTATGCTTTCAATTTCCGCTGCATAATCTACTACGCTGACATGATTTGTATCTCCGCCAATATCCCTGACAAGTCGGCTTACATCACTTGTCACCTTTGCGTGGTCATCACAGAGAATAAAAGCATGAGTCTGCCAATAACCTTCAAGCATTACCGTCTCTTTTACGGATTCGGGATAAATAATGTTCGTGTTATGTCCTGCGAAATATGGCTTTTCAGAGAGAACTGCGCCTATCGAGATGCTAATATGACTTATAGCTTTTTCTTCGGTCAGATAACGCTTGGTTGACTCATCAAATTCTTCACCCTCGTCACGGCTTACGTCATAGACATAATATGTGATACCGTCTTTTACTACTGTTTCGCTGAAATAACTGTATCTTTCGCCGCTTTCCTCGAACCAAGGAAGAATTTCGGTTATCTCAATAGTTGAAGAAATATTATCAGTATTAAGGAAAGGTACTATATAAACTCTTTCTTTGTTATCTGACTGATAAACATGAGTTCCCATATCATAAACAAGAGCTTTGGGATTTTCTTTATCAAAATATCCTTCTTCGCTCAAGCCTTCCTCTTTGAGAAGTCTCCTGAAAGCAGCATCATCAATAAAGTTATAATTAAATATTCCGTTGAGCTCGTTTTTCTTATCCGCTGAATCGTCGAGCTCTTTATTTATCATATTCAGGTATTCTTCTGAAATATACTTTTTTTCAACATTAAAATCTGTACCCATCTGCTGACTAAAGGTAAACTCGTTAATTCCATTGACCTCTTTCAAACCATTGTAAAGCTTTGTTCTGAATTCTTCCGTTTCGGTAAACGGTTTGTCATCTGTTCTGTCTTCATAATTAAATACATTGACAGCAACATCATAGTTCATATCCTGACTTTCTGCTTCAACAATATCGGTAAAATATGTTGCAAGTGAAGAAGCGGAAATAAACAGAACAACAGAAACGAAAAGTGAAAATACGGTTGTGCGGTATTTTCTCTTGTTTCTCTTAAAATTCTTGGAAGAGAGTGTTGCTTCAAATCCGAAGAGCTTTTGAGTCAACGGAGAGACCTTGACACTTCTGCGGTTAATCTTAATCTCGTTTGACTGTCTTACGGATTCAATGGGATTGATTTTTATTGCCTTTTTCGCAGGAATATATGCCGAAATTATAACTGTGACAAAGCTGATAACGCTTGCAGCAATTATCGCAATCGGAGAGAAAACAAAATGCATTTTAAGGTCGGTAAGATCAGCCAGGAATGTTGAAATTGAGTCACTTAAGAAATAAAATGTTACCGCAATTCCTAAACAACCGGAAATAAGACCTATGGGAATACCGATAATACAAAGCACTGCCGCTTCGTAAAGAACTGATTTTCTTATCTGCTTTTTAGTAGCACCTATACTTTTAAGAATACCGAACTGCTTTGTTCTTTCACTTACTGAAATTGAAAATGAATTATAGATAAGTGAAACAGAACCGAAAACAATAAGTCCGAGCAGAAGAGAAAGCAAGCCGATAACCAACAGAGGAAATGCCGAATCAAAGCTGTTGAAGCTATACATAAGCAGGTCATAGTTTATGCAGGAATTAACTTCAATCAATTTTACAATATCCAGATTGAATCGGCTGTAATCTGCGGGTTGAGAAATTATGGTGTAGACAGAAGATGGTCTTGTGTTTCCTTTTTCGTTTACGGTGTAAGCTGTATAACCGGGTGCCGAACGGGGTTCAATAGTGGTTTGTTCAGGTCTTACACAAAAGCCTACAACAGTATATGTTTTCTCTTTTGTGTTAACGAGTTGTTCCGTTGCTTCTTCGCCTTCGGCTTTTCTTAACGGATATTCCTGAGTAAGCTTTGCCCAAGAGTCACCATCAAGTTTTTCATATTCTTCGTCTGTAATATTCACAAGCTCAGACCATTGTCTTTGTCCGACTTCAAGAGTGATTTCTTGCCCGAGTTTAAGTTGTACTCCGCCATTGGAATAAAGATGGTCCGAAACAACGATTTCGTTACTGTTCTGCGGCAGTCTGCCTTCTGTCAGATGTATAGGCATTACATCTGTAAAATCAGTTGGTATACCGGCGATATACAGATATGGCTTGTATTCATTTGATGAACCGATTTCGGCATAGCCTATTTCCTGAACATAAGTATATTTTTCTACTCGTTCATCTTCGGCTATTTTTGAAATATCATCATATTCAACGTCATAAAACCCTACATGATATTTGCCGTTATACATTTCGGCATAATTTACAAGATAGTTCTGAACCGTAACAAACGCTTCAATTGTTGCGGTAAACATTGCAACCGAAAGAATGATGCCGATTATAGTAACAATAGTTCTTGTTTTGTTTTCTTTAAGTGAGCGATTGGTAAACTGTTTAAAGATATTCATTACAGTCACCTCACTTCTGAAGAAGTCGGTCACTTTCGATTTTACCGTCATTTATTGTGATAATTCTGTCTGCTTGCAAAGCAATTGAGTCATCGTGAGTGATAACGATAAGTGTCTGACCGTATTTCTTGTTGGAAAGCTTAAGAAGCTCTACGATTTCGTGGCTGTTTTTTGAGTCAAGATTACCTGTCGGTTCATCGGCAAGCATAACAGCAGGGTTATTGATAAGTGCTCTGCCGATTGAAACTCTCTGCTGCTGACCGCCTGAAAGTTCGTTGGGGAGATGCTTTTCTCTGCCGGTAAGAGAAAGAAGTCCAATGAGTTCCTCAAGATAAGCCTTATCAACCTTTTTGCCATCCATAAGTACGGGTAAAGTAATATTTTCTGTTACATTGAGAACAGGGATAAGATTATAGAACTGATAAATGAGTCCCACCTGTCTGCGACGGAAAATAGCCAGCTGGTCTTCGTTCTGTGCGTAAACATCCTGCCCGTCAAGATAAACCTTACCACTTGTCGGTCTGTCAACACCGCCTAAAATATGTAAGAGTGTACTTTTACCCGAACCCGACGGACCGATAATAGCCACAAACTGACCTTTAGGTACGCTGAAGCTTACGTTGTCGAGAGCTTTAACCTGATTTTCGCCCTCACCGTAAAATTTTGAAAGGTTTTCAATTCTTAAAATGTCCATATTGAATTACTCCTTTTTAGGGTGACGGTAATAATCCGAACCGTGTTTTTTATCGGATGATTTCCGCCACTTCTTCGTTAAAATCCTCGAAAATCCGAAAGGATTGTCTCCGGTTTTGCCTTGTATTGCCAAAAATCTTCTCGATAAAAAATCTTCGACCTGAAATCAAAGAATTTTCAGATGATTTTTGGATATTGAGGGTGCCGAAAGGCTGATGCCTTTCAAAGCCGAAACACCGAAAAGCGCTAAAAAGGCTTGATTTCAGGCATAGTTCAGATTGTTACCGTCACCCTATTGCAACTTCATTGTACCAATGTAAAATTACACTACGGTGACTCGATTATTACAAAAACGTCACACAACCTGTTTGTAAAATCTTATTATGAATTCAGCACCGCCTGTTTGGCTGTTTTCTGCTTTTACTGTTCCGTTGTGAGCCGTAATTATCATTTGGGCAAGATTAAGACCTATACCGAAACTCTCTTTTGAAGAATTTTTACCTTTGTAAAATCTTTCAAATATATGAGGTATATCCTCTTCGTCAAAACCCTTTCCTGTGTCGGTTATAATGACTTCCGTATAAATAGGCGTATCCGATGCAGTAACGGTAATATTACCGTTTTCAGGAGTGTGTTCGGTGCAGTTTTTCAGAATATTACCAAAGGCTTCAATACACCAAGCATAATCACAATTTAATAAAATATCATCCATATTCAGAACAAGACTCTGATTTTTTATATCCATTGGAATCATAATCGGTTCAGCAGATTTTTGTATGAGAGTTTTTAAATCAGTTTCTTTCTTTTCAAACTGCACTGTTCCAGCGTCAAGTTTTGAAATTTTAAGAAGAACAGAAACCAGATATTCTGTTTTTGTAATAAGTGAAGAAAGCTCTCTTAAAAGCTCTTCTCTTTTTTCCTCTGAAATATCAGGGGCCTCAATAAGAGACAGGATAAGATTTATACTTGTAAGAGGTGTTCTTAACTGATGGGAAATATCAGCAATAGAATCCGCAAGAAAGCTTCTGTCTTTTTCCAGCTTATCTTTTTGGTCACGGAGACGTACGAGCATTTTCTGTACATCGCTTTCGAGTATTGAAAGTTCACCCTCACCGAAGGATTTAATGTTAATTGTATCGTTGCCGTGAAGAATTTTATCTATTGTTTCTGCAAGGGTGTTTAGTCTTTTGTATCTGTTTTTTGTAAAAATAAGAAAGCTTACAATCAAAAAAATGCTTACTGCAAAAACGGAAACAGCGGCAATTTTTGAAAAGAAAGCCAGAATAAAGCATAATAACAGTGAGGGTATCACTGTTATCAATAAAAATTTTCTTATTTCGGGATTGTTTGATATTTTCATTTCTGTTCTCCTAATTTATAACCGAATCCTCTGACTGTAAGTATGATTTTCGGATTCTGTATATCGTCTTCAACCTTTTCTCTCAACCTTTTTATATATACCGTAAGTGTATTATCGTTGACGAAGTCGCCTGCAATATCCCATATTTCGGAAAGCAGTTTATTTCTTGTAAGAGTAACACCGGGATTGTTAAGAAAAACAAGGAAAAGCTTGTACTCTAAAGCGGAGAGAAAAACATCTTTACCGTTTTTGGTGACAATTCCCTTATCCATATCAACACTTACATTGCCAAGAGTGAGCATGCTCTGACTTTTACCTGTTCTGCGAAGAACAGATTTTATGCGGGATATAAGCTCTCTCGGACGGTAAGGCTTTTCTATATAATCATCAGCACCGATATCTAAACCTGTAACAACGCTGAATTCATCAGCGGAAGCGGTAAGAAAGATAACGGGACAGTCGGTTACACTCTTGATTCTGTTGCAGAGAGAAAAACCGTTTCCGTCGGGTAAAAGAACATCCAATAATACAAGGTCAAACTGCTTTGTTTCAATTTTATTTTCTGCTTCTTTGCAGTTGAGAGCACTATCAGTATCAAACCCTTCCTGACGAAGAAGCTCACTTAAATTTTTGACGATTGTAACATCGTCTTCTATGATAAGAATTTTAATCATAATATCACTCTTTTCGGTGGTTATAGGCGCTTATGTGTTACATAAACTTATGACACGCAGAGTATTATCAGCATCATATCACTTGCTGACTTATTGTTTAAAAAATCGGGACACCCGAAGGCATCCCGAAATACATTTACTCATGAACTTCAAACAACAAACCCTGATTGTAACGGATATCGTTGGGACCGTCCTTCCAGAAAGGAACGCACTTCTGTGTAAGGTTGTCGTTAGAGTCATACATAAACTGAACCTTGTAACCAAGGCACTTATAGCTTACGCTTCCGTCATCATAAGACTGACTTGAAACAGAAAACGCAGGTGAATAACCCTGTGCAGCAAGAGTGTGGTCAACTGTATACATCACAGTCCAGAGTGTAGCGATTGAAACGATTGCAATAAGCACAATCTGCAAAACGCTGAACGGTGTCTTCTTCTTTTTCGGCTCCTCTGCTTTAACAGGAGTATCATCCGAAATTACAGTTGTTGTTTCGTCAACAATCTTCATAACGGGTGCCGCAACAGGTGCAGGCTCTGTGGTCTCAACAGGCTCTTCTGCAATGGGTGCAACATCAATTGTGGGAGCAGGCATTTCATCCTCCTCGGGTGCAACACCGAAACGGTCCTCAAGCGAATTTTCTGTTGACTCTATATCAGATAAATCGAACTTTATTCTGTTCTCGGCAGATGTGCTTTCAAGAAGCTCATCAATTCTATCAAGATTCTTTTCGTCCATAGTTTACCTCCAAAGCATTATAGATAGATTATATACTATTCAGAAATTAAATCAAGGGGGAAATTGAATTTATTTTCGTTTTAGACAAGCCACACATTCTACATTTCCCGTGCGGGGGAACATGTCGACGGGGGTGGCTTCGGTGACTTCGTAGCCGAAGTTGAGGAAGCGGGCGCAGTCACGTGCGAGGGTTGCGCTGTCGCAAGAGACATAAACCACACGCTCGGGTGCCATTTTTGACACAGTTTCCAAAAGTGCCTCGTCACAGCCTTTTCGGGGCGGGTCAAGGATTACAACATCGGGCCTTATCCCCTCTTCAAGGAGGATTTCTGCCGCCTTTGATGCATCTGCACAGATAAACCTTGCGTTTTCAATGCCGTTAAGCTCGGCATTTTTCTTTGCGTTTTCAACCGCCTGCTCAACAATTTCGACACCGACAAGCTGTTTTGCATCCCTTGCCATTGTCAATCCTATTGTACCTGTACCGCAGTAGAGGTCGATGAGCGTTTCTTTGCCTGTAAGTCCGGCATATTCCTTTGCTTTATTATAAAGGATTTCTGCTCCGTCGTGGTTGACCTGATAAAACGACAGCGGAGAGATATTGAACTTAAGTCCGCACAGCTCGTCCGTTATATAATCCGAGCCGTAAAGCGTTATGCACTCACTGCCGAGTACGACATTTGTGTTCTTGGTGTTCACGTTAAGAATAACGCTTTTGAGTCCGTAAATTTCTGTTTTCAGCGTTTCAATAAGCTCGTCTGTGAACGGGACATTTCTACCGTTTGCAACAAGACAAACCATAATTTCACCCGTCACAAAGCCTTTACGGATGTATATGTGACGAAGAAGTCCCTTGTAGGCAGTTTCGTCGTATACGCTGATTTTTTTATCTCTTATCCAATCTCGGAAAACATCGACTACCCTCTTGAAATCCTCTGGCTGAAGTGAGCAGTCTGTACAGTCGATAATGCGGTGTGACATCGGTGCATAAAAACCGATTTGTGCAAAGTTACCGTCCTTACCGACGGGGTACTGAGCTTTGTTCCTGTAACGTGAGCTTGACGGTGAGCCGATTATCGGCTTCAAATCTATGTCAAGTCCGCCTATGCGTTTGAAATTGTCGGCAACCTGTGTCTGCTTGATACTGAGCTCGGCATCGTAGCTGATGTGAGCGAAGCAACAGCCGCCGCACTTGTCCGAAACTGAACACTCGGGCTTTATTCTTATGGGTGAACGCTGTGTGATTTTTTTGATAATCCCGACGGCATAGGTCTTTTTGACCTTTATGATGTGCGCTATGATGTGGTCACCCGTAACTGCACCACGTACAAAAACTGTCATTCCGTTATAGTCACAGACACCGCTGCCCTGTACGGTACAGCTTTTGACTGTTAAAGCTATTTCGTCGTTCTTTTTAAGCACACTATCACCGCCTTTCATCACATTAAAATACATTATATCATATTTCTTATTAAAAAGCAATGAAAAAGAACTAACACAATGTATTGACAAATAGCGGGCAGATGCTATAATTAAATCAAGTGAACAGTTATCTTCGGGGCGGGGTGAAATTCCCCACCGACGGTGTTTGGACTTGCAGTCCATAAGCCCGTGAGCATTTGCTGATTTGGTGAGATTCCAAAGCCGACGGTATAGTCCGGATGGAAGAAGATTTGTATATTACAAACCGCCCCGTACATTTTGTATGGGGCTTTTTCGTTGATAACTCTCGCTAATAATTTTCAGGAGTTATGAATTATGGGAACAACTGTTAAACGAAACAATGTTAAAACTGTCCGCAAGCTTACCGTTACGGCGATTATGTCCGCTCTTTCATTCGCTTTGATGATGATTGATTTTTCTGTGCCGATTATGCCCGCTTTTATCAAATTCGACTTTTCGGAGCTACCTGCGCTCATCACAGCCTTTGCATACGGCCCCGGCTACGGCGTGCTTGTTTGTCTTCTGAAAAATGCACTTCATTTGCCTGTAAGCTCAACGCAATTTGTAGGTGAGCTTTCAAACTTCCTTATGGGTGCGGTTTTCGTTTTTGTTGCAGGTCTTTTTTACAGAATCAAGCGCACAAGAAACTTTGCCTTAATCGGCTCACTTGTCGGCAACCTTGCAATGGCTGTTGCGTGCTTCTTTGTTAATTACCTTATCACATACCCGATTTATATGGAAATTCTTATCCCCGAGGAGGCAATTCTCGGAATGTATCAGGCAATTCTGCCGAGCATGGATTCAATCTGGAAATCAATCCTTGTTTTCAACGTTCCGTTCACTTTTGTTAAGGGACTTGCAAGTGTTGGCATAACTTTCCTTATTTACCGCAAAATTTCGCCCTTGCTTAAAGGTAAAAATGTCTGATAGGTATTGACATTTTAAATATATTACTATATAATTCTTTATGCAAATTAAATAACTTTCGACAACTTATTAAGAGTAGCTGAGGGAACAGGCCCGGTGAAGCTCGGCAACCTGCGTTATGCAAGGTGCTAAATCCTGCGGTGTAACCGAAAGATAAGGTATTTATGCTCTCGGTTTGTGCCGAGAGCTTTTTTAGTTTTTGAAAGAATAATCAAAATGGAGGACTTTAAAATGGCAAGACATCTTTTTTCATCAGAGTCAGTAACAAAGGGACATCCCGATAAAATCTGTGACCAGATTTCAGATGCAGTGCTTGACGCAATTATGGCACAGGACCCGAACGGCAGAGTTGCTTGTGAGACATGCTGTACAACAGGTATGGTTCTTATTATGGGTGAGATTTCAACTTCAGCTAACATCGACATTCCTGCAATCGCTCGTAAGGTAATCTGCGACATCGGTTACGACAGCGCAGAAAAAGGCTTTGACGGTAACACCTGTGCAATCCTTACCTCACTTGACAAGCAGTCAGGCGACATCGCAATGGGTGTTGACGCATCTTTTGAGCTCAAGGGCGGTGCAGAAGACAAGTACAATCTTCACGGTGCAGGCGACCAGGGTATGATGTTCGGTTACGCTTGTGACGAAACACCCGAGCTTATGCCGATGCCGATTTCACTTGCACACAAGCTTGCATTAAAGCTCACAGAAGAGAGAGAGAACGGCAACCTCGGTTACCTTCGTGCAGACGGCAAGACACAGGTTACTGTTGAGTATGACGACGACAAGGTTGTAAGAATTGATGCAATCGTTGTTTCTTCACAGCACAGCGCTGACGTTGAGCTCGACAAAATCCGTAAAGATGTTATCGAACTTGTTATCAAGCCGACAATTGATGCAAGCCTTATTGACGAGAACACAAAGATTTATGTAAACCCGACCGGCAGATTTGTAACAGGCGGCCCGCAGGGTGACTCAGGTCTTACAGGACGTAAGATTATCGTTGACACTTACGGCGGATATTCACGTCACGGCGGCGGTGCTTTCAGCGGTAAGGACCCGACAAAGGTTGACCGTTCAGCAGCATATATGTGCCGTTACATTGCAAAGAACATTGTTGCCGCAGGTCTTGCAAAGAAGTGTGAGGTTCAGCTTGCTTATGCAATCGGCGTTGCAAAGCCCGTTTCGGTTATGGTTGACACATTCGGCACAGGCACAGTTTCAAACACAGAGCTTGCAGATGCAGTTAACAAGGTGTTTGATATGAGACCTGCCGCAATCATCGACAGCCTCGACCTTCGCCGACCGATATATCAGCAGACAGCAGCTTACGGTCACATGGGCAGAACTGATATCGACCTTCCGTGGGAGAAAACAGATAAGGTTGACGCACTTAAAGCGGCGCTTTAATAGCTAAAATTAAAAGAGGAGGCACTTTCGACAGAAAGTTGCCTCCATTTTTAATGCTAATTTGTCGCAATGCGACAGCTAAATTATGCTACGCATAGCTAAATTAAATTCGCCACAGCGTGCCGCAGGCAAATTTAGCTTTTTATTGTTTGCATTTATTTATAATCTGATGTATAATAAAATATTGCACGGAGGTGGAATGTATGGCAATTACAACAATAGTTTTTGATATGGGCGGTGTGCTTATTGACTTTGATGTAAAGCGCAGTCTTTCGACACATTTCGACGAAAAATATCACGGCCTTATTAATGAAAAAACCTTTGCTTCTCAAGAGTGGAAGCTTATGGATAAAGGTGACTACGAGGTTGAGGAAGCCATAGAAATTATGTGCAGGGATTTGCCTGCCGAGCTTCACGACGAGGTCAGCAAAATGATTCTTGACCACGAGGGTGAAATGCCTCCGATTAAAGAGATGTATCCGATTGTCAAAGCCTTACACGAAAAGGGATATAAAATTTATCTGCTTTCAAACTGTCCTATGTGGTTTGATGATTTTAAAAAAAGTGTGCCTGCTTTTGACTTTTTCGACGGATTTATCATCTCTGCCAAGTATAATTTAATTAAACCCGAAAAAGAGATTTACGAGGTTTTGTTCAGGGAATTTGATTTAAAGCCCGAGGAGTGCTTTTTTATTGACGATTCCCCTGCTAACATTGAAACGGCAAAAAATCTCGGTATGCTCGGGCATTGCTTTAACGATAAAGACACAGTCAGACTTACTGCCGCATTTAAAAATGCAGGTGTAGAAATTTAAAGGAGCTTATATGTCCTGTTTTACCAAAGCTCTGAAGGGCTTAAATGAATATCGGTCAATTATCTATGACCTTAACAACCGACGTCTCCCTGCAGGAGTTGTCGGTCTTTCGGCTATACACAAGGCGCACGTTATCTCTGCCGCTTGTGAGGATTTGTCGCCGCATCGTGCAATCATCATCACACCCGACGAGGCTCAGGCTTCAAAGCTTTGCAAGGATTTAAACGCATTCGGCTGTGATGCACTGCTTTTCCCTGCCGGAGACATCACGCTTCGTCCCGATAACGTAAAATCCCGTGAATACGAGCACAGGCGCTTAAGCGTGCTCGGCAACCTTGTTGACGGCAAGGTGCGTGCGGTTGTCTGCTCGGTTGAGGCGGCATTGCAGTATACAATTCCTCCCGAGGAGCTTATTGCGAAGCGTATTACGCTGAACGTCGATGAGGAAATCAAGCAAGACGACCTTGTTGAGATACTCATAAATGCAGGCTACACCCGAAGCACACAGGTTGACGGCTCGGGTCAGTTTGCCGTGCGTGGCGGAATTATCGACATCTTCTCTCCCGACTGCGAAAACCCGTACAGAATTGAATTCTGGGGTGACAGCATCGACTGTCTTTCGACCTTTGAGGTTGAGAGTCAGCGCAGAATTGACTCGACACGCACAATCACAATTACACCGACAAACGAAATCTGCTGTAGCCCTGCAAGGCTTGCGGAGTTGCTTGAGGATTTTATAAAAAATGCACGTGGTAAGGGAACAAACAAGGTTAAAGACAGCATAAAGCTTGACCTTGAAAAGCTCGAGGGTGGCATCAATCTGCCGAACATTGACAGATATATGCCGCTCATTTATCCCTGTCCGGCTACAATTTTTGATTACATTGAACAGCCTCTTGTTTTTATAACGGAGAGTTTTTCTGTCAAGGAGTCTGCCAACGCTTGCCTTAAGATTTTCCACGAGGACCTGAAGGCTTATCTTGAAGACGGAATAATCTGCAACGGACTTGATACTTATATGATGGAGTTTTCCGAGCTTCTGACACTTTATGAGGATTTGGGAGCAATCTACCTTGACAATATGACCCGTGGCTCTTTTGACACGCCTGTCAAGAGTCTTGTTACCTTTAACGCAAAGCAGTTCAGCCCGTGGAGCGGCTCGCTCTCTGTACTGATTGACGATATCCGCCCCGTTTACGGCAAAAAGGGAAATGCAGTTTTTGTTGTTGCAGGCACAGAAAAATCTGCAAGTGCACTTGCATCTGACCTTGAAAACGAGGGCATTTCCGCAATGTATCTCCCCTCGCCTCCCGACGAATGTATCCCCGGCAAGGTAATTGTTCTGCCCGGCGGATTTTCCGCAGGCTTTGAATATCCCGATGCTAAGCTGACAGTTATAACCTACGGCAGCAGGGCGGCTTTACCCGTTAAAAGGGCAAGCAAAAAGGTTAAAAAAGCCAATATGTTCAACTCCCTTGAGGATTTGCACAAGGGTGATTACATCGTACACACCGCTCACGGTATCGGTCTTTTTGACGGCATAACAAGCCTTGAAGCTGACGGCAAAATCAAGGATTATATTAAAATAAAATACGACAAAGGCGATGTGCTTTATGTACCCGTCACACAGCTTGACCAGGTTTCAAAGTACATCGGTGCAAAGAGTGAAAACGGTACAGTCAAGCTGAACAAGCTCGGCGGCAAGGAGTGGCAGAAAACACGCACAAGAGTGCGCAGTGCCGTCAAGGACATTGCAAAAGAGCTTATTGACCTTTACGCAAAAAGAACGCAGATTAAGGGTCACGCATTCTCGCCCGACATTGATATGCAAAACGACTTTGAGCGCAGATTTGAGTTTGACGAAACCGAAGACCAGCTCAGGTGCATTTACGAAATCAAAGAGGATATGGAAAAGCCGTACCCGATGGACAGACTGCTTTGCGGTGACGTCGGCTTCGGCAAGACCGAGGTTGCATTGCGTGCCGCTTTCAAGTGTGTTGCAGACGGCTTGCAGGTTGCAATTCTTGTGCCGACAACTATCCTCGCCTTACAGCATTACCAGACAATCCGCAAGCGTTTTGAGGGCTTCCCGATTGAGGCACAGATGATTTCCCGCTTTGTGCCTGCCGCACAGCAGAAAAAGATAAAGGAAGACCTGAAATCGGGCTTTGTTGACATCATCGTCGGCACTCACCGCTTAATTTCAAAGGATATTCAGTTCCGCAAGCTCGGACTTATCATTGTTGACGAGGAACAGCGTTTCGGCGTTGCACAGAAAGAGAAGCTCAAAGAGAATTATCCCGACATTGACGTGCTGACCTTGAGTGCGACACCCATTCCCCGAACGCTGAATATGGCTATGTCGGGCATTCGTGATATGTCAATTCTCGAAGAAGCACCGCACGACAGACACCCCGTGCAAACTTACGTTATTGAATACAACTTTGAGGTAATTTTGCAGGCAATTCAGTCAGAGCTTCGCCGTGGCGGTCAGGTTTATTACCTGCACAACCGAACGGAAACAATTGAAAGAGCTGCCTCCAAAATAAAAGAATTCCTCCCCGACCACACGGTCGCCGTTGCACACGGACAGATGTCCGAGGACCAGTTGAGTGAAATCTGGAGACGGCTTCTTGAGGGAGAAATTGACGTGCTTGTCTGCACAACGATTATCGAAACAGGTGTTGACGTACCGAACGTTAACACGATTATTATTGAGGACGCTGACAGGCTCGGACTTGCACAGCTTCACCAGATAAGAGGCCGTGTAGGACGTTCCGCAAGACGTGCCAGTGCTTACCTTACATTCAGACGTGGCAAGGAGTTGAGCGAGGTTGCCGCAAAGAGGCTGACGGCAATCCGTGAATATACCGAATTCGGCTCAGGCTTCCACATTGCTATGCGTGACCTTGAAATCCGTGGTGCGGGCAACATTCTCGGCGCACAGCAGCACGGCCATATGGAAGCAGTCGGCTATGATATGTACCTTAAAATGCTTGAACAGGCAGTCAGCGAGGAAAAGGGTGAAATACCTGCAATTCCCGAAAAGGAATGTCTTATTGACCTGCCGATTGATGCGCATATCCCCGGCGATTACATTGAAAATGTGCCGCACAAATTAAAAATGTACCGCCGCATTGCGGACATCAAAACCGAAGAGGATGCCGATGATGTTATCGACGAGCTTATCGACCGCTTTGGTGAGCCGCCGCCGTGCGTAATGGGACTTATCACGGTTTCGCTTCTGCGTAATTCCGCATTAAAGCAGGGAGTTTACGAAATCGGCAGAACAGGCAACAGCGTGAAGCTGTTTATCGAAAACCTGCAAATGGAAAAGATTTCGATGCTTGCAAAATATATGCCGGGACGCATTACGGTTTCCGCCGCAGGCAAGCCGCATATCGCCGTTAAGGTGAACTCGGGCGAAGACCAATTGACGATTATCCGCAAGGCACTTGACCTTATGGCAAGGACAGATGAATAAAGCAGAATAAAATTCAAGCCGTAGCAGGTCAAAAGTCTTGCTACGGCTTTGATTGTCTTGAGTTGTGGGTGAAAATATAGAAATCACCTATGTATTTTTATTCTTTAGAATACCATTCAGATGTTTTGAATTTTTGCGGTATATCGTCCTCAAACGGACAGTCAAATCCCAATTCTTCCAAAAGCTCAAACCACTCATCACGCTTACTTTCAGGCAATTCTTTTCCACACCAAGGACAATATTCTATCAAAATATATGAGGAAGCTCTTCCGTTTTCTCCGTCGTGAATTGGAATTCCATATTCGTTAAATTTTGAAGAATAATATATAACTTTATTATTTATATCGCCCTCAACAGTTGGAATAATCTGATCAACATTATACACATTGTTCTTCATATCTTCGCAACAAAATTCCACCACAATCCTCTTCTTTCCTAAATATCGAACGTTACACACATGATCATCTATTATCTAAACGCAACAGAGTTATATATATCCGTTATGGTAGCATATCCACCAATGCCTGCACCCTCTGAATGTTTATCCTTTTTTCTACCTATAAGCAATGCGGATAGAGTTCAAGTGTGATAAATGTAATCATTTTTTCGATTATATCATAGCAGTTTTTTGTTGTCAAATCGCTTGATTGTTTATCAATTCGGGACGTCGAAGGCGCCGTCCCCTACCGATTGGATAAAACTTGTAACCACATCAACAAATTGGGGGTTGTAGATATCTTTGATTTTTATAAAACTGATTGTAGCCGTTACCTCCATCTGACGAGGGAGGTGGATTTTGCGAAGCAAAAGACGGAGGGAGAGATAGCAAAAGCCTTGACTACCCCTCAGGCTTGCCTTCGGCAAGCCAGCTCCCCTGACAAGGGGCGCTTCCTCTCAATCCAAGTTTACAGCAAAAGATAATCTCCACGACAAATTTAAATTTGTCCCATACAGGCGAAAAGGCTTATGATGAGTTTTCATCATAAGCCTTTTATTGTTATTCTAAATTTCAGCAACCGCCGGCAATCTTTTCTATACCGAGGAAATTGAGGATTTTCTGGAAGAAACCTGTAATCTTCGCAACAAAGTTTTCGAAAAGCTCTGTAACTGTGTCACAGAATCCACCATTGTCTGAATCGTCTGCATTGTCGTCAGGTGTGAGATCCTTGCGAATTGCGAATGAGTCGATATTTGTTGTCTCACCGCTTTCGGGATTCATCTCATAAGCATCGAAGTAGAGTGTGTCGCCTACAATTCTGACACCGGAGAATACCGAATATTCAGCATCATAGATAGCCTCTGCTCTCGGGAAGAGCTCATCTGTGAGAGCCGCATCCTTCTGCTTATAAACCTTAACGCCGGAGCAACCGCTGATTACATAAACCGAACCCTGCGGGTTTTCCTTAACGGTATATTCCTTGCCGTTGAAGGTCGTTGTTGAGGTTGTTACAGCCTCAACCTCGTTGTCAATCATTGAATCGGTACGAAGGTAAACGTGGTCGTGACCCTGGAATACCATATCAATGTCGAGCTGCGGCATAAGGACTGACAACTGCTCTCTCATAACGATAACCTCATCATCGTCAAAGTGTGAGCCGTTTGAATATACAGCCTTGTGAGTGGCTACAAATTTCCAGTCAGCATCGCTTGACTGCATATCTTCAATAAGCCATTCAATCTGCTCGTCGCTGAAGCCCTCATCCTCGCTCAGGAGGTTAGCGTTAAGAACTGCTGTGTGAGTGTTGTTATAATCGAAAGAGTAGTAAACGCCTGTTGTTACATCCTGCTCGGGTAAGTTGGAGATTGTAAAGTTTGTAACAATTGCGTTCGTACCCATTTCCTCGTGGTTACCTGAAACAGGCATCATAACTGTGTCCATAAGGGTATCTGATGCATTATCAAAGAGCCACTTCCACTGGTTGAAGTTGTCACCGTGGTCAACGTGGTCACCTGTATTGATTGTGAAGCCTGCCTCGGGATAAAGCTCGTAAGCCTTTGCAATAACGTCTGCAAATCTTTCGTACTGAATTGTTGACATTGACTGCGGGTCAGCAACATGGATAAACGATGTTTCGTCGCCGCCGTCTTCCATTACAAATGTACCAACTTCGCTCCACCAACCTCTTGAAGCGTCACCGACACGGTAAACATATTTTTTGCCTGCTTCAAGACCCGAAACAGTAACAAGGTGTCTGTTCATCGGGAACTCGTACTGCATAATGCCGATTATACCGAAGTCAATACCCGGGTAAGATCTTGTTGTTTTAACTGTTTCAGCAGTTACTGTGATGCCTGACGGAACAAGGCTTTCACCGCTGAAGGACGGTGTGTCTGTGTATTCGAGAATTTCGATATCACTGCCCATAACAGTTGACTTTGTATACCAGCTGATGTTTCTTGATGTGGAATCCTCGCCAAGTGTTACGCTGACAATTGTGGGAAGTCGATAGTTGTCTCTTGTTGCTTCAACTTCGACTTTACCGTCATAGATGATAGTTGCTTCCATATCGTCCTTGAAGTTGTAGTCATCCGCAAAGTCACGGACAATGTTTGCAATGGAATGACCGATACCCTCAAGCAAGGATTCTGTAATATACTCATCCATAAGATGCTCAACAACTCCCATAAGTGAGCCGTAATCCATTATGCCGAAGGTTGCAAGTGCGCCAAGCACGCTGTCCGCCATATTAAGGATGCTTGTGTCACCAAGGAACAAAGCGTTGAGTGTGAAATCAAGAATCTTGCCGAGAAGGAAGCCTACCGAACCGAGCGGGAAGAGCTCGTCAATATTTATCTCAATATCATCAAGAATCTGGTTCTGCAAAAGGTCGTTTGCAAGGATATCAAAAAGAGTATAGAACATTCTTTCTGCAACGTCGCCGTTTTCAACATTGTTGATAGCGTCGAGCATAAACTCATCCCGGCTCAGGTCAAGTGCGCCGTGGTATGCGTACAGAATTGTATTCATAACAAGGTCATCGAGTGTGCCGGGCTCTGTTTTACTGCCGAGACCGTATTCATCATAGAATGAGTCGTTCGGAAGCTCGGAAACCTGGATTGTAAGAAGCTTGTTGATTGAATTGAGAAGATACTCAACCGTTGCTTCGTAGTCTGTGAAATAGTGCTTTTCAATCTGTGAGCAGATATCCTCGAGCAGGCTCATAACATTCTTCATTGTGAGAATGCCGATGGGACCGAGTGTGATACCCTCACCGATAAGACCGCCGAGGAGTGTTTCAACATCAAGACCGAAAGCTATTTCAAGTGCATCAAGAATACCGTGCTCCATAACAAGCGGTGCAAGCTCTCTTACATAACCGCCGATGAAATCGCTTGCAAAGCCTGCACAGCCTCTTTCGTCAAAATATGTACGCTTGATTGATTCAATTCTGAACGGCTGTTCAAAGGTTACACCGTCAACCGTTACGGGAAGAACACAGTCAACATCAAAGCTCTCGACATCAAGCTCTGTTTTGCCTGTGTTGTCGGTTGTCATTTTGAACTCACGGAAATAGTTGGGGAAAGATGTGAGTGAAGACATACTTACTTCTGTAAGAGTTTCGCCGTTATCTGAAACGTACTGTGCGATGTCGTTCATATGAATGTGACCTGTGAGTGCAAAATTCATACCTGCATCAGCAAGCTGTTCGGTGATTTCCTCCCAACCGTCAAGGTTAAAGCCCTTCATAATCTTATATTCATTATGGAAGTGCGGAACAAGGTTGTGGTGGTTAACACCGATAACTGTTTCGCCCTTTGCCTTTGCATCCGCAATTTCATCAAATACCCACTGAAGGAACTCTTCAGACATCGCACCTGCTGTTTCGCCGATATCCGTGCCGTCGTCTGTCATATCTGCGCTGTACTTTCCTGTATCCATCATAATGATGCGGAAGCCGCCGTCGCTTACGGAATAAGAAAGCATATTACCCTTGCCCGTTGTGGGAACATAGGTATGATATGCGAGGTCGTAGCCGAGGTTTTTGTAAACCTCGAGGAATTCCTCGGGAGTAATTGCCCTTGTTTTTTCTTCGTAGCCGTTTTCAAAGGTTGTGGCTGTATCCGGGCGGTTGATGTCGTGGTTACCGCTTGTTACAAGCACCTTAAGACCTGTGTCAGCCTCAAACTGCTCCATACGCTCTGCAAACTTTTCGTGAGCAACGTATTCGCCGTTTGAAGTGAGGTCACCCGAAACGATTACATACTCCATACCGTTTGACTTTGCGTGCTCCTCAAGTGCGGCAAGAGCAGAATTAAGAATTCCCTCTGACTCATACGGCTCTCTGCCGATTGAGGTTTCAAGTGAGTCCATAAAAGCCTCGCAGTAGTCACCCGTAAGCTCTCTCGGATAGTAGTGAACGTCCGAAATAGCCGCAAAGCTGAGTGTCTTTGACGGAGTAAATGCCGCCTTGATAACGTCTGCCGCATTAGCACCGAGAGGCACTATTGACAGAAGCATTACAAGTGCAAGTACTGCCGACAAAATCTTTTTTGTGATGTGTTTTGCCTTTTTCATTTTGTTTCTCCTTTTATGTGATTTAAATCAAATCCGTAAAATTGTCGCTACCTTCGCCTATACCGAGGTAATCGTCAGCGGCGGCAGAATCGATTTCCTCAACATTCTTGAGCTTTTTCTGAATGATGCGGTTTCTGTCCTGTGCCTCTGAAAGGGTTTTGCCCGCTTCGTCAATCTTCTTGCGTGCCTTGTCGAGAACAGCACCGAATTTTTCGTACTGCACCTTTGTGACTGCGAGAAGCTGACGGACTTCGTTAGCTTTTTCGTTAATTGCAACAGCCTTGAAGCCCATTGAAAGGGTGTTCAGTAGGGCGATTATCGTCGTCGGTCCTGCGACCATTATATTTTCACGCTGAATTTTGTCGAGAATTCCCGAGCTTGAAGAGGTTATCTCGGCATAAAGACCCTCTGTTGCAAGGTACATAATTGCAAAAGGTGTTGTTGCAGGAACATTGATGTATTTTTTAATCGTCTTTGCTTCCTGCCATACTCTGTCTTCAAGAGCTTTGCGAGCCGCCGCAAGTCCTACTGCATCTGCATTATCAGCCGCTTCGCATACTCGCTTGTAGTCCTCCATGGGGAACTTTGAGTCAATGGGAAGATATGTGAACTTTGAAGAGTCGTCGTTCGACGGAATCTTGACAGCAAATTCAACAAGGTCACGTGAGCCGGGAACGGACGAATAATTTTTGACATACATATTCGGTATCGTCTGGTCAAGTATGCCTTCAAGCTGAATTTCTGCCCATGTACCTCTTGCCTTGACGTTGGTAAGCACACGGTTGAGTGCCGTAACGTTCGTTGTAACTCCGCTTGAAAGCTCCTTCATTTCGCCAAGTGATTTGTAAACATTTTCAAGCTGTTCAGAAACAGTTTTGAACGAAGAATCAAGTCTTGTTGCAAGGGTTGCGGTGAGCTTTTCGTCAACAGTTTCACGCATCTGGTCAAGCTTTTTCTCGTTGCTCTCCTGCATTTTGCCGATTGCGGCATCAAGTGTGCGTGTCTGCTTTTCGTTAAGCTCGGCACTGCTTGTGCGGATAAGTGTGAGCGAATCGGTCATATCCTTGTTGAGCTTCAGCAAGGTTTCGTAATTCTGCCTTGTCATCTCTTCGAGCTTGCCCGTCATAAGGTGAAGTGAATTATTCATCTCACGGCGGTTGCGTTCAAACTCCTCAGCATTACTGCCCGTAGTTTTTTGAAGGTAAAGAGAAAGGGCAGAAACCTGTTTTTCAAGCTCTGCAATTTTTTGGCTGTCGTTGCCCGATTTGACAGTTTTTAAAACATAAAAAATCAAAGCAATAATAACAATAGCAAGAACTGCGGTGATATAAATAAGTGCGTCTGTCAAACAATCACTTCCATTTAATAAAAAGATAGTTCATTATATCAAATAATTCCAAAATTAACAATATAATTCTTAAAAATATATGGCTTTTTCGTTCTCAATTTGCTATAATATTTTTGTTATTCAGAGTGAATTTTTACAAAACAAAAAGAATGTCAAAGAGGTTTTTGAAATGATAAAAAAACTTGTTTCTTTTTTGATGATAGCAGTCTTACTTGTTTGCACACTTTCTGCCTGCGGCGGTGACGAAGATGTGTCGCTGATTATGCCGATAAAATCCGACCCGCTTTGCCTTGACCCGCAGATTGCGGAAACGGACGAAGCGAAGCTTATTATAAACAACTGCTTTGAAGGTCTTGTGCGGCTTAACGAAAAGCACGAAATCGTAAGCGGTGTTGCTGAAAGCTGGGACGTTTCCCCCGACGGTCTTGTTTACACCTTCAAGCTCCGCAAGGACACAAACTGGCAGCTCCTCAAGTCGTTCAAGGGTGTGCTTGAAGACGAGAATTATCTTGAAAACTTTGAAACAACAGTTACTGCATACGATTTTCAGTTTGCATTGAGACGTGCCGTGGACAAAATCACGGATTCACCCGACGCCGAAAAGCTCTATTGCATTAAGAACGCACAGAAAATTCATATGGGCGAGGCTGATAAGTCAACCCTTGGTGTTAAGGCAACGGACGATTTTACACTTGTTATCACGCTTGAACGTGCTAACCCTGACTTTTTGCGAGTGCTTACACTTCCCCTGTGTATGCCGTGCAATGAGGAATTCTTTAACGCAACACACGCAAAGTACGGTCTTGAGCTTAAATACACCTTCTGCAACGGCCCGTTTTACCTTGCACGCTGGGCGGAGGATAACTCGCTTGTGATGTATAAAAACGAGGGTTATGTCGGTGCGCAGAAGGTTAAGCCGACAGCGGTTTACTTCAACGTAAACAAGGATGAAGAGTCGGTTGTTTCAAAATTAAAACAGCTCACATACCATTGTGCTTTTATTTCCGATGCGGCGGCGGCCGAACTTGCAAACAACAAAAAAATCACCTGCTCCATGACCGAAAACGAGGTAGTGGGACTTGCATTCAATTGCACGGACAGCGTGCTTAACAACGAGAATTTGAGAAAGGCTCTTGTTATGCTGACAGAGCTTGACAAAATTACCAAGCCTGATGCGGCAATCTCCAATGCAAACGGAGTTATTCCCGGCTGTTGCAGATTTGCAAATGAATCGTACAGACAGGCGGCAGGCGCAAACGCAAACATCAAATATGACGAAAAAACTGCGGTTGAGCTTTGGCAAAAGGGACTAAAAGAGCTTGAAGCCGAATCCGCAGGAATAAAAATAATCTGCACCGAAGAATACTCGGCACAGATGCAGACAGCTATTCAGAACTGGCAAAAAATACTCAGCACATCCATTGTTGCAAAGGTTGAGGTTATGACCGAGGATGACCTGAAAAAGGCTATCAAGAACGACAAGTTCCAGATTGCCGTAACGGGTATCACCGCAGAGACAGCTAATGTGACGGATGTTCTCGAATTCTTCACGACAGGCAACAGCAAAAATGTTTTTAATTTCTCAAACGAGACTTATGACAAGCTTTTCGACGAGATAATCGCAACACGCTCGGGTAGCGGTGTTCTTGAAGGAATGAAGAATGCCGAGCAGATGTTGACTGACGGTGCTGTTTTCTGCCCGCTTTTCACCTACGGCGATTATATTGCAATCGGCAACGAAGCCACAGGGCTTGCTCTCTCCCCTGCTTTTGAAAGCATAAGTTTCATTAACGGAGGGCTTGATTAAGGTGGTACTTATGCAAAAAAATAAACCGCTTGCGGTTGTATTCTGGTTGCTGACCGCCACGGTAATGGTTATAATTTTTATGTTCTCGTCCGACACGGGCGAAGAATCCGAAGAGGTAAGTCAGAATTTGCTCGGTATCATAATCGAATTCATCGGTCAGTTTATTTCGCACAACACCTTGCGAAAAATTGCACACTTCACTGAATTTGCCGCACTCGGTTTTTGTATGACCGGTGCTATTCATTACACATTCGGCAAACGCAAATTTTATCTTCCTTTTATCCCCTGCGTGGTTTATGCCATCAGTGACGAAATTCACCAGCACTTTGTGCCCGAAAGAGCGTGCAGAGTATTTGATATGTTTGTTGATTCCTGCGGTATTGCAACGGGAATTGCGATTTTCTTCTTAATTATTTGGGCGATTTCAAAGATTGTTAAAAACAGATAAAGTAAAAGGCTTGTAATGGTAAAAAACACTACAAGCCTTTTATTTATTCGATGGTTTCAATATCGTATGGAGTCGTCTGGTAAACAAAGTAGTTAAGCCAGTTTGAGAAAAGGAGATTTGCATGTGCTCTCCACGTTGCTAGCGGAGTTTTTGTAGGGTCATCGTCAGGGAAATAGTTTTTCGGAATCTGAATATCAAGACCCTTTTCCTTGTCACGGAAATACTCGTCACGAAGTGTTGTTGAATCGTATTCCGAGTGTCCTGTGACAAAAATCTGCTTACCGTTGTCGGTCGAGACTGCATAAATTCCAGTTTCCTCGGAGGAGGCAAGAATTTTGAGCTTGTCAACAGCTTCAATATCCTCACGTCTTACACTTGTATAGCGTGACTGCGGCACCATGAACACATCATCAAAGCCACGGAAGAGAATTGAAAGCTTGTAATCCAGCGTATGCGGATAAACCCCCGAAATCTTCTTATCAAGTCGGTATTTGTCAATGCCGAAATGGTAGTAAAGTCCTGCCTGCGCACCCCAACAGATGTGGAAGGTACTTGTAACGTGCTTCTTGCTCCACTCCATAATCTCGCAAAGCTCTTCCCAATATTCGACCTCTTCAAAGGGCATAAGCTCAACGGGTGCGCCCGTTATAATCATTCCGTCGTACTTTTTGTGCTTTATCTCATCAAAAGTCTTGTAGAACGTGAGCAGATGCTCCGCAGAGGTGTGCTTGGACTTGTGCGAGCTTGTGTGTATAAGCTCGAGCTCAACCTGCAACGGTGAGTTACCCAGCAGACGTGCGAACTGTGTTTCGGTTTCAATTTTTTTGGGCATAAGATTTAAAAGTAAAATCTTAAGCGGACGAATGTCCTGTGTAATTGCTCTGGTTTCGGTCATAACGAAAATATTTTCGTCATTGAGTACCTTTACAGCAGGCAATTCATTTGGAATTTTAATAGGCATAGTTTATCAAACCTTTAAACTTTATTCAACTTTTGCAAGTGCCTGAGCGATATCCTCAATAAGGTCGTCAGCACTCTCAAGTCCGCAAGAGAAACGGACAAGATTTGCAGGTACACCTGCCGCCGCAAGCTCCTCGTCATTCATCTGGCGGTGTGTTGCACTTGCAGGGTGCAAGCAACAGGTTCTTGCATCTGCAACGTGTGTTTCAATAGCAGCAATCTTAAGGTTTTTCATAAAGATTTCTGCCGCTTTTCTGCCTCCCTTAATGCCGAAGCTTACAACGCCGCAAGAGCCGTTGGGAAGATATTTCTGTGCAAGCTCGTAGTATTTGTTGCCCTCAAGTGACGGATAATTTACCCAATCCACCTTGTCGCTTAACTGAAGGAACTTTGCAACCGCAAGTCCGTTCTCGCAATGTCTTGCCATTCTGACGTGGAGGCTCTCGAGACCGAGGTTGAGAAGAAATGCGTTCTGCGGTGACTGAATTGAGCCGAAATCACGCATAAGCTGTGCAGTTGCCTTTGTAATAAATGCACCTGCATTGCCGAACTTTTCAGCATAAGTGATGCCGTGGTAGCTGTCATCGGGAGTGCAGAGACCGGGGAACTTGTCAGCGTGTGCCATCCAGTCAAACTTGCCCGAATCAACAATACAGCCGCCGACACCTGCACCGTGACCGTCCATATACTTTGTTGTTGAGTGTGTAACAATGTCTGCGCCCCACTCAAACGGACGGCAGTTAACGGGTGTTGCGAAGGTGTTATCAATGATAAGCGGTACACCGTGAGCGTGTGCGGCTTTTGCAAACTTTTCAATATCAAGCACGTTAAGTGCAGGATTTGCGATTGTTTCACCGAAAACAGCCTTTGTGTTCGGTCTGAAAGCGGCTTCAAGCTCATCTTCGGAGCAATCGGGATCAACAAATGTGAAGTCAATACCCATTTTCTTCATTGTTACGGCAAAGAGATTGTATGTTCCACCGTAAATTGTTGACGAAGAAACAACGTGGTCGCCGCAGGTTGCGATATTAAACACCGCATAAAAGGATGCTGCCTGACCTGACGAGGTAAGCATTGCCGCTGTACCTCCCTCAAGCTCGCAGATTTTAGCAGCTACTGCGTCGTTTGTAGGGTTCTGAAGTCTTGTGTAGAAATAGCCTGATGCTTCAAGGTCAAAAAGCTTACCCATATCTTCGCTGGTTGCATATTTAAATGTTGTGCTCTGGATAATAGGAATCTGTCTCGGCTCACCGTTGCCCGGTGTATAACCGCCCTGAACACATTTAGTTTCAATTCTTAAATCGCTCATAATATTACCTCTTTTCTTCATAATAGAAAATAAAAACCGTCCCAAAGCGAAAACTTTGAGACGGGATAAAATACCCGCGGTACCACTCAAATTGCAGTTTGAAACTGCCACCTTTAGACTCCGACAAGTCCTATACCTTAACGCAGTAATACGGGAAGCCCTACTATTTTTCAAGCTTCCGACTCAGAAGCCATAGACATTGAAACTTTCATTATCGGCTCACACCTGCCGCCGACTCTCTTAAAACTACGGTTTCTGCCCTCTTCGTCACAGTCTGTAAATGAATGATAACACTTTAACAGTAAAATGTCAATAAAATTATTTGTTTTTAACAAGCACAATTGCCTGATTGCCGAGCAAATTCCACCTATCCTCAAAGGTGTCTATATTAAAGGTTAAAACGCCGTTATCATATGGGTCTACCGTAGTAACCTTTGATGAAGAATATCCCGACAAAATCATAACGTGAGTTCCTCTGGGATATTCAAAATACTTACCCGTTGTTTCAAGATACCATGCATTAACCTTTGTCGGCTTCTGCATCTTGTAAGTTGCCCATACGATTGCAGGGTATCCGTCACGGATATATTTCAAAAGTTCATCAAAAGTGCATCCGCTTAATTTAACAGCCGTGTAACCTCCGCCACGCTCGTCAATTGCTTTTTGAAGAGCTTTTGTCAATGCAGGTGAAAATACTCCGTAGCCCGGCGTTGAGCTTGTGTAAGTATATCTCGGGTCACCGACAAACATTTCGTTTATGTCGGGGCCATAGGTTTTGCCGTTCTTTTTATAAAGGTTTTTACGGGGAATAATGTTTACCATCTGGTCAATATTGATTGAAAAACCGTAGTATTTCAAAAGCATACAGCTTGATGCTGCTTCACAGCCTGTCGGGTATTTGGGCAACTGGCTGACATAAGGAATCTTCATTGCCGTGACCGTGACCTTGCAGGAAACGGATTTATTTGTGCCATCCGTTGTTGTGCCCGTAATGGTGGCTGTTCCGATTCTTTCCGCTTTGACCACACCATTCTGATTGACAGTTGCAATATTCTTGTCAGAGGTTGTCCATTTCATTGCCTTCGTGAAAACATTGGACGGTGTAAAGGTCAGCTTAAAGGTATACCTTGAACCTTGAGTGAGAGTGAGTGCGGTTTTGTCGATTTTAACGCTGTTCACAAGCGGTGCAACCGTAAGCTTAACTGACTTTTCAATTTTACTTCCATCAGTTGACTTGGCGGTGATTGTGACAACACCCTCTTTATTGGCTGTTACAGCTCCGTTTTTGTCAACGCTTGCTGTTTTCGGGTCAGACGATGACCACTCGACCGTGGTGTTATCTGCTATTCTCGGGTTAAAATCCACCGCTTCAAGCTGTATTTTGCTGCCGAGAGCAACGGTTGTGTCTCCCGTATTAAAGGAAAAATCTCGTAAAACAATTGCTCCGCCAACAGATTTTTTAAGAATCAGAAGAGCATCGGTTGAGTTGATTTCACCGTTCAGGTCAATATCGCCAAAGTAAACGAGTTCATCTGTTTTTTCTTTTATTCCTACCGAAATCTGCAACAAAATGAGTGCATCAGTTGAATTTATTGTTCCGCTGTTATCAATATCTCCAAAAGCAGGCGCCGCAGAAGTTGTAATTATGCCTGACATAAAAACTGAACAAGCCAGCAAAATCGCCAACACAACAGCAATGAATTTTTTAAAACTATATCTTTTCATTCTATCTTCTCTTTCGTCAATAAAATTCCAAAAAAGTATAAACCTATAGAATTCAATTGTCAATAGCTCAAGTAAAAAACGGTGACTTTAATGTAAAAAGTCACCGTTTTAATTTTAAAAAATGTAATCAAAAATCCTCTTAAAGAAATTGATGATTGCTTCAAGCCACTTTATTATAAAGCATTTTTCTGCTTCGGGCTCTTGCGGCTGTTCGGGCTCAATTTCTTCGGGAGTCTGGTCAATTATGCTGATGTATTCCTGCCATTCAGACGTTGTTTCGAGCTCATCAATCGGCAAGCTCTGGTCAATGCCCTGTAACAGAACACCTGCTTTGTTAAGAACACGCACATCAAGATAATCCACAACGCCGTCATGGTTACAGTCTGCCGCCAAGATTTTTGCTTCACCAAGGTCATCAGAATCAAGCATGCATTTAACAATCGCACTTGCATAAACAGCATCCTGACCGTCATACCAGCTGTCACCGTTGACATCACCGAAGATAACAAGGCTGTATTTTGCAACAACTTTGCCTGTGGAGTTATCCGTCACGCATATAAATGTGCCTGTACCAAGGTGTTCAGTATCATTCACAGTTGTGTAATCGTATGTCACATTTTCGTGAGTGAGATATTCTTCTTCAAGCTCTTCGGCAGTAATGCCTGCATACAGTCCGTAAAGATACTCGGTTTCTACCTCTTTCCACTGTGCATAAAGAGTAAGTGCAGCAGTATTATAATTAACCGACGAAGAGGTTATCTGTGTGCCGCCCGTTGGCTCTGTAAACCAGCCTAGGAATTCAGCATCGTTACGTGTCGGCGTAGGCAATGTACCGTAGGTCTCGCCGTAGCCGATAGTCTTACCTGACGGTGAGTAAGCATTATTTCCGTTAGCCACTTCAAGCTTTATGCGGAATTTGAAGTTATTAAAGATGTTGTCTTTTTCATTCTTGTAAAGCCACAGCTTATATGTGCTGATAGAACTTGCCGCTTTATCCGTTGTTACAGGAATTTCGTATACTCCTGCAGAAACAATGTCTGCAACGTGGCGCCTGCCGTCGGGGTTTTTAAGTAAATCGTCAAAAAGTTCAAGAACAATAACACCATCGGTCATCGTTCCGCTGATTTGTTCAACGGTAACACGTATGATATCACCTTTTTTAACCATAGTGTCAATGGGTACTGCCGCTTGAAGATTTATACTGCCTGTAAGTGTTCCGTTAAGGGTAATTGCGTCGTCGGTACTGTCGTATGTTGCAGTTACACCTGACCCTGATGAGATACTGTTAAGACCTGTCATAAGGTTCTGCGGAATATCTGAATAATTCAGATCAAACTTCACCATTAAATCAAAGCTGAATGTTGTTCCCTTTGAAGTTTCAGTAAACGAATTATAAGCATAAAGATGAACTGTATAATCACCGTGTTCATTGTTGTGTTGTGAAACCGGAACATATGCACGGAAATTATACATTTTTCCGTCAATAATCCAGTTTCCGCTCTCACCCTCGTGCCAGATAATATCGTCCTGACCGTTGTTGTCTGTCCAAGTCGGAACTTTGATATGGGTAGTGTTTTCACATCTCATATAAGCATAGAATCCGTTTGCATCCTCGGCTACAACCTTATAATCCGAAATCTGCGGTATACCGTCTGTTTCAATTTCAGCAAGTGCCGCAGCATAAACACCGTCAATTTCGTTCATTTCAGTCACATCAACCTTGATGTATCTTGCACTAACCGAGTTAAAATTATGAGTAATTTCATCTGTAACCGTTGAATTGGTCACTGATGCAACCTGTGTCCATATCTCCCCGTCCGCAGAAACGCTGACAGTATATGCCTTTGGGAAATAAGGGTTATATCCCGTTGTCTCGTCAACTGCGTGAAGAGTGACTGAATCTATAGTCTGTGTTTCACCAAGGTCAATTTTTACATATGTTTCAAATGACGCATCTTTCAGTTCTGAACACCAGCCGTTAATGCCTTTTTCTGAATTAGATACAATATATCCGTCTGTGAGAGCATTTAAATACCAACCCGAAAGATTCTGTTCACGTGTTCCCGGTGTACCGAGTGAGCTGTCGCCAAAAACTGTTTTATGATAGAAATTATTTGTTTTGTATGGCTCTGACGCAGGAGTTTCTGCGTAACGATAGCTTTCGGGAAGAGCTATTAAAGCCGCACCGCCCGGAAGAAGTGACACATTGTAGTTTCCGCTTACAGATGACGAAGTCCACGTGCCTGTATCGTTATTTAGAAGTTCAATGCTGTCAATTCCGCTTGCAAAAGTAAGCGGTGCAGTTACTGAAGATGAGAGATCGTTGTTAACGACCATAAGATAATTTCTGCCTGAATTTTTATCCTGAATATAAGAAAGGATAAGGCTCTGTGAAGAGTCTGCAGGCTGAACAAAAAAGCTTGAAGGTACAGAGCTCTGACCATAAGTATTTGAACCTGTTACATACACTTCTTTTGCATCACAGTTGATGAGTGTTTTGCCGAGGGTATGAACAATCGGGTTAATCTTCTGCATATAGTAATACACATCTGTAGGATTACCGCTTTCATCAACAGGACAAACTGAGTAATCTTCAATACCGTTTGGTGCTTCCTGGCTGTATTTCCAATAAGAAACGTGCTTAATACCGTAAGCCAGATACGCCATATTCTGATATCGGATATCCGCTTCATTCGGGATACGATTAGTAAGCGGACCACCTACCGGACCGTAACCAATTGTCTGTACGCATCCTGCAGTATTAACATCATATTTAAGTCCTGCCCGTCTGATTGCATCAAGGCTGTCAAAGAGTCTGTTATAATTTGTTGTTCCATCTGCCATAAACGGATAAACGTCAAACATAAGGTCAGCATTTCCGTTTGTAATTGATGCCCAGTCATCGAGTATATATTCATACTGTTCGTAAGAATTGTATACAAATCCGGGGAAGAAATTAACATAAACCATTCCTCCCGGTAGAGTTTCAGCTATACTGTTAACTGTATTTTTATAAGCATTAGCATTCCACGGCTCATCATAGATATAGAAGCCCTCAAGATTTGAAATGCCCTTATAATCCGAATAAACCTCTTCAATCAGCTCCTTTGAAAGGCTTGTTGTATTCGTTCGCAAACGCATATCAGCGGCAATAGCGTTCATACCGTATTTCTCCGCCATAGAAAGAAGTGCAAGGTTATCTTCAGTAGTATAAACATTATATGTGTTGATAATAAGGTCAACATCCGCTTCGGAAAGAAGTTTATATTGCTCATCTGTAAAAAGTGTACCCAGCGGCGGTGAGAAAACGGAAACCGTCATTTCTTCTCGTGCAAAGGGAATCGACTCATATACATTGACTTTTGCTTCTGCATAATATCCGATTGTTTTATTTGTAACTCTGACAGTCGTTTCACCAACCGATTTAGCTGTCACAAGACCATCAGCAGTAACTGTTGCAACAGCCTCGTCTGATGAAGACCATTCAATCTCATGGTTGTACGGGTCAAAAGAATTCATATTCTCAACATTCCACTGAAGCTGAAGCGTGTCACCAATAGTGAGCTTTACCTTGGTTTTGTTAATCTCTGCATCATAAGCATTCTTTATACCGTAGATTGCCATTTCTGCAAACTGAACATAATAAGATTCCGAAGCGTATCTTTCAGTTACATATATTCTTATATGCGATGCAAAGATAGTTGAAGGCAAATCAAAAATAATCGGTGCGGAAGGATAAAGTGTTTCTATCGTCTGAGTTGTTACAGTTGTGTATGTTGTACCATCACATGAGGTCTGAATTTCAAAAGTTTTCGGTGCAACACCGTTCGGGAATATTACCACCCTTTTCACCTCTGCCACATTGCAGAGATTGAAATCAATATGCATCGTACGGTTTACCGGTTCACTGGTATATCCGCCGTTTCGCTGGGTGTCACCGTCATTGATGTTATGAACGCCCCATTTTTCGCCTTCTTCATAGCTTTCGGTTGCGCTGACAATACTATCAATTGCAAGGTTTATACAATTCTCGGGTGCGTAGCTGTTAATTTCCAGCCCTGAATTTGAGGCTGCAACCTCTGTACCGTAAATACCGATTTCACCAAACTGAACAAGGTGAATGTAGTTACCTTCAAGGTTACCTCTTACGGTTACATACAGTCGCACAAATCTAGCTCTTGCACTAAAGTCCATTGAAAGAGCTTCCTGTTCATATCCTGCATAACCGCTTTCGGATGCAACCGTAGTGTAGCTTTCGCCGTCGTCTGAAACCTGAATTTCAAAAGTATCGGGAAATGCACCGTGGCGGAACAATGTTGCACGGCTTATATCATAAAATCCTTCAAGGTCAAAAACTATCCACAAGGGTGTTGTTTTTGATTCAGCAACTGCCGCCGCTTTTTCTTCTTCTGTCATATTATCGGGATGATAGTAAATTTCTTCGGGTGATGAGGTAAAACCTGCATTTCCGTCATAACCGTTTTCACCACCGTTATATACTAAGGTGCCGTCATTGATACGTGCAAGCTCCCACTGACCCGTACCCGAAGTATAACTGCTTGAAGCTGTTACACTCGCATCAATTGCAAGGTCACGTGTTCCGTCGGGAGCATACTTTGAAATCACATCGTCAATTGCTTGTGCATTAACTGAAAATAAATTAGAAAAAATCTTCTGAATTGCAGGCTGTGATGCTGACATTACATTCAGACTGAATATAAATGTAAGTGCAAGAAAAGCCGAAATCACTCTTTTAATTTTCATCATTTTGCCTCCAATGTAAAAATACTGACAATTGATTATAGCATTTTAATTATAGATTATCAATAGCAAAAAACTGCCCGAGTGTAGCTGAACACTCGGGCAATATTAAAGTTACATCAATACTCTACAACGCCCTCATAAACCTTATGAGTGTCACCATTGATGAGGATTGTTTCGTCTGTGTAGGTTACAACGAGGTCGCCGCCGGGCATTTTGACCGTGATGTCCTCGCCCTTCTTGCACATACCGAGCTCGGTTGCAACAACAACGCAAGCCGCCGCTGATGCACCGCAGCTAAGGCTTTCGCCGTTAACTGCACGCTCGTAGCATCTGAGCTTGATTGTGTTCTTGTCGATAAGTCTTGCAACGCCTGTGTTGATGTATTCGGGAAGAAGCTCGGAGTTTCTGATCTTATCGCCAAATTCATTGATGTTCATTGCATCAATGTCGTCTCTGAACACGATACAGTGCGGGTTACCGACTGATACACAGTTGAGTGTAAGCTTCTCGCCTGCGATTTCTGCTTCGTAGCCGATTGCGTTTTCAGCATCAATGTTCATCGGAATGCTTGCAGGACTAAAGTCGGGCTTACCGATATCAACCTGTGCCGAACGAACCTCGCCGTTGAAGGTGTAGAGCTTAACCTTCATAACACCGCAATTGGTTTCGATTGTCATATTTGTCTTCGGTACAATGCCGTTGTCGTAAAGATACTTTGCGGCACAGCGGATGCTGTTAGCAGCCATACGGGTCTGTGTACCGTCGTTGTTGTAAACAACCATCTTTGCATCTGCAATGTCGGAGCTTTCAAGAAGTACAACACCGTCTGCACCGATGCCGTAGTGGCGGTCGGTAAAGTTTACTGTGAGTGACTCGGGTGACGGGATAATCTTACAGAAGTTGTTGAAGTAAATATCGTCGTTACCTGTTGCCTGCATCTTTGTAAACTTGAGCTGCATCTTCTCTTCACGGAGGTTGTTGATGTCAACAAGCTCTGTGTTGCGCTGTGTGAAGCGGCTTGCAAGGATATCGCAGAGTGCGTTTGCTGTGTCAAGAGATGTAAGACAGCAGATTGAAAGCTGAACAGCACGGCGGTGAACCTTGATAAAGTTCTGGATTGTGGACTGCTTTGTTGAGCCTGTGTAGACGATGTAGTCAATCTTTCCTGTTTCAAGAACATCAAGAACAGCACTGCAGTCCTCAAAGTCACCGATTGTTTCAACCTCAATACCTGCCGCACGCAGACCGACACCTGTCTTTGCAGTTGAGTAAATCTTAAGTCCTAGGTCTGCAAATTTCTTTGCAATACCTACGATTTCGGGCTTGTCCTTATCGTGAACGCTGATGAGAACACCTGCGTTATATTTCTTGTCGTGGTATGTGCTCTCAAGTCCAACCTTGAAGCCTGCGGAAACAAGACCCTTGAAGAGTGCCTCGTTAAGAGTTCTGCCGATACCGAGAACCTCACCTGTTGACTTCATCTCGGGGCCAAGCTCGGAGTTGATGTCGCTGAGCTTTTCAAATGAGAACACAGGCACCTTGATTGCAAAGTACGGCGGAATCTTGTAAAGTCCGACACCGTAGCCGAGCTCAATAAGCGGAGTGCCTACCATAACCTTTGTTGCAAGCTCAACCATCGGAACACCCGTTACCTTACTGATGTAAGGAATTGTTCTTGAAGCACGGGGGTTAACCTCGATAACGTGAAGCTCGTTCTGATAGATAAGGTACTGGATATTAACAAGACCCTTTGTGCCGAGAGCAAGAGCAAGATTTGTTGAGCAGTCGACGATTCTGTCGAGCATCTTGTCGGGAATGTTGTAAGGCGGATAAACTGCGATTGAGTCACCCGAGTGAACACCTGCACGCTCGATATGCTCCATAACACCGGGGATGAGAACATCTTTACCGTCGGAGATAACGTCAACCTCAAGCTCTGTACCCATCATATATTTGTCAACGAGAACAGGGTTTTCAATCTTCTGTGCGAGAATGATGTCCATATAAATGCGGACGTCTGTTTCGTTGTATGCAATAGTCATATTCTGACCGCCGATAACGTAGGACGGACGAAGAAGAACGGGATATTCAAGCTCTTCTGCAGCCTTAAGAGCCTCGTCAACGTTCATAACAGTCTGACCCTTCGGTCTTCTGATGTTGAAGGACTCAAGAAGTGCGTCAAAACGCTCTCTGTCCTCTGCGATATCGATACCCTCTGCTGATGTGCCGAGGATTTTTATTCCGCTCTCGTCAAGGAACTTTGTGAGCTTGATAGCTGTCTGACCGCCGAAAGCAACAACGACGCCAACGGGATTTTCAACCTTGATAACGTTCATAACGTCCTCGTCGTTGAGGGGCTCAAAGTAAAGTCTGTCGGCAGTATCAAAGTCTGTTGAAACTGTTTCGGGGTTGTTGTTGATGATAACAACCTCGTATCCGAGCTCTTTAAGAGTCCATACGCAGTGAACGGAGGAGTAGTCGAATTCGATACCCTGACCGATACGGATGGGACCTGAACCGAGAACGATGATTGTCTCCTTCTCGCCACGCTTGATTTCTCTTGACTCGCACTCTGTGTCGTAGGTTGAGTAGAAATACGGTGTTTCAGCCTTGAACTCTGCACCGCAGGTATCAACCATTTTATAAACAGCATCAAGTGTCTTTTCAGGAAGCTTGCCTGCCATTTTCAGGATTGTTGCATCCTTGTAGCCGTACTTCTTACCCTTGATATAGTAATCCTCGTCAAGATTTCCGCTTGTGAGCATCTTTTCGTAATCTGCAAGGTTCTTGAGCTTTGCAAGGAACCACTCGTCAATCATTGTGATTTCGTGGATTTTCTCAATGCTTACACCCTCTTTAAGAGCCTTGAAAACTGTGAAGAGTCTGATGTCATCCTGGTCGTGGAGCTTTTCAATAACATCCATTCCCTCGGGGAATTTATTGTAATTGAGTGTATCAAGACCGATTTCAGCACCACGGACAGCCTTCATAATAGCCATCTCGAATGACGGTGCAATTGCCATAACCTCGCCCGTTGCCTTCATCTGTGTGCCGAGCTTACGGCTTGTGGAAACGAACTTGTCAAACGGCCACTTCGGGAACTTGACAACGCAGTAGTCAACTGTCGGCTCGAAGCAAGCACAGGTCTTGCCTGTGATGTCGTTTCGGATTTCGTCAAGTGTGTAGCCGAGGGCAATTTTTGAAGTAACCTTTGCAATCGGGAAGCCTGTTGCCTTTGAAGCAAGGGCTGATGAACGGGAAACTCGGGGGTTAACCTCGATAACCGCATATTCAAAGCTTTCGGGGTCAAGAGCAAACTGACAGTTACAGCCGCCCTCAATACCAAGCTCTGTGATGATATCAAGAGATGCTGAACGAAGCATCTGATACTCTTTGTCTGAAAGTGTCATTGCCGGTGCAACAACGATACTGTCGCCTGTGTGAACACCAACGGGGTCGATGTTTTCCATTGAACAGATTGCGATTGCGTTACCTGCGCTGTCACGCATTACCTCGAACTCAATCTCTTTCCAGCCTGCGATGTACTTCTCAACAAGTACCTGAGTGATAGGTGAAAGCATAAGTCCGTTGTATGTGATAACACGAAGCTCTTTTTCGTTGTAAGCAACACCGCCGCCTGCACCGCCGAGTGTGAAAGCAGGACGAAGGATTACGGGATAACCGATTTCCTCTGCAATTTCTGCCGCACGGTCAACGGTTGTTGCGATGTCTGACGGGATACAAGGCTGACCGATTTTGAGCATCGTGTCACGGAACATCTGTCTGTCCTCTGCCTTGTCGATAGCTTCGGCATTTGTACCGAGGAGCTTAACGCCCATCTTTTCAAGATAGCCGTCCTTTGCAAGCTGCATAGCAATTGTAAGACCTGTCTGTCCGCCAAGACCTGCAAGAATTGAGTCGGGACGCTCTTTTTCGATAATTCTCTTAACTGTTTCAACTGTGAGAGGCTCGAGGTAAATCTCGTTTGCAAGTGCGCTGTCGGTCATAATTGTTGCAGGGTTTGAGTTTACAAGAACAACGTCAAGACCTGCGTCCTTAAGAACACGGCAAGCCTGTGCGCCTGCGTAGTCGAACTCTGCAGCCTGTCCGATAACGATAGGACCCGAACCGATAACAAGTACTTTCTTAATATCTTTATTCAGCGGCATTAGTCATTACCTCCCATCATTTTTACAAAATCATCATAAACGTAGTGTGTGTTCAAGGGGCTGATGCAAGCCTCGGGCTGGAACTGTGTTGTGATAAGCTTCTTGTCAGCGTAGCTCATACCCTCGCAGGTGCCGTCGTTGGCGTTGACGAAGCTCTCTTTGCCGCAAGGAAGGCTTGAAGCAACAACCTCAAAGCCGTGGTTCTGGCTTGTGATGTATGTCTTGCCCGAGTCTGTGCTCTTAACGGGCTGGTTTGCACCACGGTGACCGTACTGAAGCTTAACGGTGTCGCCGCCCATTGCAAGAGCCGCAAGCTGATGACCGAGGCAGATGCCGAGCATCGGAGCTGTGCCGATGAGCTTCTTAATCTCTTCAACAGCCGCCATATTATCCTTCGGGTCTGCAGGGCCGTTCGAAATAACGATGCCGTCTGCGCCCAGAGCGATTATTTCGTCAGCAGAGGTATTGTAAGGTACAACAGTAACATCACAGCCACGCTTGGTAAGCTCTGCAATGATGCTCTTTGTCTTACCGAAGTCAACGAGTGCAACGTTGTACTTACCTGCTTCTGACTTGACTGTGTATTTTTCTTTTGTGCTTACAGCCTCAACTGCATTTGTGATTTTGTAAGCCTTAATCTCGTCAAAGTTAACATTTGACGGGTCATCTGTAATTTTAGCGTTCATAACACCGTTGTCACGGATTACTCGTGTGATTTCACGGGTATCAACTCCGCATACACCGACGATGCCCTGCTTTTTGAGGAACTCGTCAAGAGTGTACTGACAACGGAAGTTTGAGGGAGCCTCGCACCACTCACGGACAACATAAGCCTTGAGGTGTGACTTGTCGCACTCAAAATCCTCTTCCATAATGCCGTAGTTTCCGATAAGCGGGAAAGTGTGCATTACAATCTGACCGTAGTAGGTCGGATCTGTAAGGGTTTCAACATAACCGCACATACCTGTTGTGAAAACAAACTCGCCGATTACCTCGCCCTCTGCACCAAATCTTTCACCCTCGAAAACGTGACCGTCTTCAAGAACAATGTAAACTTTTTTCATCCGAAAACCTCCTCAAAGAGTTGCCGCCATTACGGCCTTTATTGTGTGCATCCTGTTTTCAGCTTCCTCGAAAACAATGGATTTTTCGCTTTCAAATACTTCGTCGGTAACTTCCATTGCGTCACGTCCGAACTTTTCACCCATTTCCTTGCCGACAGCCGTTTTATGGTCGTGGTAAGCAGGCAAGCAGTGCATAAACACAACATTCTCTGCAGCCGCATCCATAAGGGCTTTGTTAACCTGATACGGTGCAAGGTCGTCGATACGCTCCTGCCACACTTCAATCGGCTCACCCATTGAAACCCAGACGTCCGTATAGATTACGTTTGCGTCCTTAACAGCTTCTATCGGGTCTTCACAGAAGCGGATAACCGAGCCTGTTTCCTTTGCAATTTCAAGGCACTCGTCAACAAGAGCCTGATCGGGGAAATACTTTTTAGGTGCGGCGGCGGTGAAGTTAAGACCCATTTTCGCACAGCCGACCATAAGTGAATTGCCCATATTGTAGCGGGCATCGCCCATATAAACGAAATTTATACCTTTAAGGTAACCGAAATGCTCCTTGATAGTAAGGAAATCGGCTAAAATCTGTGTCGGGTGGAATTCGTTTGTAAGGCCGTTCCACACGGGAACCTTTGAGTACTTTGCAAGCTCTTCAACAAGCTCCTGACCGTAGCCTCTGTACTCGATGCCGTCAAACATTCCTGCAAGAACTCTTGCTGTGTCTGCAATGCTTTCTTTCTTGCCAATCTGTGAGCCTTCTGCAAGGTAGGTTGAGCCCATACCGAGGTCACTTGCGGCAACTTCAAAGCTGCAACGGGTTCTTGTACTTGTTTTTTCAAAGATGAGAGCGATGTTTTTGCCCTCGTGAATTCTGTGAGGTATGCCTGCCTTTTTCTTTGCCTTCAGGTCAGCGGCAAGGTCAATAAGATAACCGATTTCTTCACTTGTGAAATCAAGCAATTTCAAGAAATCTCTACCCTTTAAATCTACCATTAAATTTCCTCCTATATTCCAAAAAGAGGGCGGATAGATAATCCGCCCCTTATATCAGCCGATAAAAGTGCTTACATATTCGATCTGCTTCTCAACAGAGTCAATACCTGTACCACCTGCAGAGATTCTTTTGGCAACGCAGGTTTCAAGAGATATTTCATTGTAGAGGTCTTCGCAGAAAAGGTCACTATACTTATTATAATCCTCAAGTGACATAGTTTCAAGCACTAAATCATTATTTATACAAAATGCAACAATTTGACCGACGATTTTGTACGCACTTCTGAAAGGCATACCCTTCTTTGTGAGGTAGTCTGCAAGGTCGGTTGCATTGATGAAGCCCTTTTGTGCAGCGGAATACATATTATCCGTAAGCACAGTCATGGTTTCGATCATCGGTGCAAACACCTTAAGGCACTGCTTAAGAGTGTCAATGCTGTCAAATATGCATTCCTTGTCTTCCTGCATATCCTTGTTGTAAGCAAGAGGAATACCCTTGAGCACCGTGAGCATTGTGAAAAGGTTACCGTAAACTCGTCCCGTCTTACCACGGACAAGCTCTGCCATATCGGGGTTTTTCTTCTGCGGCATAATGCTTGAGCCTGTTGTGTAGCTGTCGTCAAGCTCAATGAACTTGAACTCCCAGCTTGACCAGAGGATAATCTCCTCCGAAAAACGGGAAAGGTGCATCATAATGGTTGAGTAAGCACTCATAAGCTCAACGCAGAAATCACGGTCGGAAACGCCGTCAATGCTGTTGAGAGTGATACCGTCAAAGCCAAGCTCTTTAGCAACGAATTCACGGTTTGTGTTATATGTTGTACCTGAAAGGGCACAAGAGCCGAGCGGAGAATAATTCATTCGCTTGAGAGCGTCCTCAAGTCTGCCGATATCACGTGTGAACATCATCGCATAAGCGAGAAGATGATGTGCAAATGTTATCGGCTGTGCTCTCTGGAGATGAGTATAGCCCGGTAAAATGGAAGTTTTGTGAGCTTTTGCCTGCGAAAGTATAGCAGCAAGAAGATTTTTGACAAGAGCGATAATCTCGTTTGTTTCGTCACGAAGGAAAAGACGGATGTCCACCGCAACCTGGTCGTTGCGGCTTCTTGCCGTATGAAGTCTTTTGCCCACGTCGCCGATACGCTTTGTAAGCTCGGACTCAACAAACATATGAATATCCTCTGCGTCCATATCAAAAGCAAGGGCACCGCTGTTGAGATCGTCAAGAATAGACTGAAGACCTGCGGTAATCTTGTCACAGTCATCATCACTGATGATGCCCTGCAAAGCAAGCATTGCTGCGTGCTTCATCGAGCCTGTGATATCCTGCTTGTACATTTTGCAGTCAAAATGAATGGAAGAGTTAAAGTCGTCTGCCTCTTTGTCGAGAGCCTTCTGAAATCTTCCTGCCCACATTTTTTCCATAGTTAATTACTCCGAATAATTATTTGAGATTGTTCTTTGCCTTCATCTTAGCATAAACCTTGATGGGAAGACCGTAGAGGTTGATGAATCCTGCTGAATCAGCCTGATTGTAAACGTTATCCTCGTCGAATGTTGCGATTTCGGGGTCGTAGAGTGAGTACGGTGATGTAACGCCTGCGTTAATCATATTACCCTTGTAAAGCTTGAGTGTAACGTCACCTGTAACTGTCTTCTGTGTCTCCTTAACAAATGCAAGGATAGCATCTGTAAGCGGTGTGTACCACTGTGCGTTGTATGTGAGCTCAGCAAGCTTCTGAGCAACAAGTGTCTTGTAGTGTGCTGTTTCCTTGTCGAGTGTGATCGTTTCAAGAACCTCGTGAGCCTTGTAAAGGATAGCTCCGCCCGGTGTCTCGTAAACGCCACGGCATTTCATACCAACAAGTCTGTTCTCAACGATGTCAAGAAGACCGATACCGTTTGCACCGCCAAGCTCGTTGAGCTTTTCAACAAGAGCAACAGCGTCCATCTCTACGCCGTCAATAGCTGTGGGAACACCCTTTTCAAAGTGAACTGTAACATAAGTCGGCTTGTCGGGAGCCATTTCGGGAGAAACGCCCATCTCAAGGAAGCCTTCCTTGTTGTAAAGCGGCTCGTTTGCGGGGTCTTCAAGGTCAAGACCTTCGTGTGAAAGGTGCCAGATGTTCTTGTCCTTTGAATAGTTTGTTTCACGGTTAATCTTAAGAGGAACATTGTGTGCCTCTGCGTACTCGATTTCTTCTTCACGAGACTTGATGTCCCACTCTCTCCAAGGAGCGATGATGGGCATATCGGGTGCGAATGCCTTGATAGCAAGCTCAAATCTTACCTGGTCGTTACCCTTACCTGTGCAACCGTGGCAGATAGCGTCTGCGCCTTCTGCGATTGCGATTTCAGCGATTCTCTTTGCAATGGGAGGACGTGCGTAAGCAGTACCGAGAAGATAATCCTCATACTTTGCACCTGCCTGAATACCGGGGAATACATACTCTTCAAGGAATTCCTTTGTAAGATCCTCGATGTAAATCTTTGAAGCGCCTGTCTTGATAGCCTTCTCTTCAAGACCCTCAAGCTCACTTGCCTGACCAACGTTACCTGAAACTGCGATAACCTCACAGTTGTTATAGTTCTCCTTAAGCCAGGGGATGATGATTGAAGTGTCAAGACCGCCTGAGTAAGCGAGAACAACTTTCTTTATGTTTTCCTTATTCATAATAAAACCTCCAATATGCATTTCTGCTTGCTTTTATGCACATATATTAACACGATATGCATAAATATGCAATAGAAAAATCATAAAAATTCACTTTTTGTAAACCTGCACAACCCATTGTAAAAAGTTGTAAATAATATATGCAAAATTACAAGTTCATATAAATATAACACTTTTTTCGCCCGATTTCAACAGTTAGAAGCAAATTTAATGCAATATTTTTTGATATGTTTTTGTTGCCTGTTACGGAGATGAATAATATTCATGAATAATGAATAAAACGACGATTTTTGAATATTTTTGCAAAATCTCATTTTAAGGCAAGGATAAATATATTTCGTACAATTTAAATTTGTAGGGATGTTTAGAGTTTAGCAGGAGCTCAGCCCTCCTTACCTAAAGGAGGGTGGCACGGCGTAGCCGTGACGGGAGGATATTCTGCGTCGCAGACCTATAATATAAACTTAATCTATTCTTTTAATATCCCTCCACCACTTCGTGGTCCCCCTCCCTTTAGGGCAAGGGAGGCAACGCACACGGCAAGTTTTATCAAAATTAATATCCCGACAACCCAATTTGTCGAACAAAAAGGTTAAGCCGTGGCGGTGCCACGGCTTTGGGGTGTGAGGTTTAATTGAATTTTGTCAGTGTGCCTGCATCATAAGTCCATGGCTTGAAGCCGATTTCGAGTGCAGGGCTGTTTTCTGCAAGTGTGAAATCTCTGCTCTGTGCATCCTTGAAGAGCGGGTCTTTAAAAATTCCGTTGTTGTAATAGCCCCGTGTTTTTACATCGATAAGTGTGTCTCTTTCAAAAAGCTTTGTAGTATGACCCGACAGAACTCTTCCGCCACGGTCGTAGTCCCAATAAAGATTGCTGTCGTCTACAAACCAATCCTCTGCTGTATCAAAAGCATACATCATGGCATTGTCCGTTACAAAGATGTTATTGGTCGCAGTGAGTGAGTTATGCTCCTCGTGCCTTGTAATTATGAATGCACCCTCGCCGCCGAATGCAAAGATATTGTTTCTTACAATGTTGTCTCTGCCGTAATGCTGGTGGAAGGTTTCTGAAGAACAATCATAAACAAGATTGTTTTCAACAAGTATTTCGCTTGAGCCTTCGTCAAGGTAAACACCCCAGCCGCCGTAGCCGTAGGCACCTTCGTCACAGCCGACGTTATAAATAACATTTCCTGAAATTACTGTGTCGGGCTGAACACCGAGAGTATAGATGCCGCCCATATCCGAGAGCCAGCCGTTGCCGATGTTGTAAATAAGGTTGTTGCTTATATCAATTTTGTTGGTCGGATGTTCTGCATAGCCCCACTTCCAGCCGACAGAAATGCCTGTATACCAGCCGTCGTGAATTTCGTTATACTTAAGGTCGCAGTCATAAGCGTGCGTGAGAAGAATACCGATAGCATTGCTGAAAATTCTGCCGTAATAACTGATATGACAGTCGGTTACATTGATATTCTTTGTTGTTGCAGGCACAACAAAATCTCCGTGTATAAAGATTGCATTTGCACCGATTTCGTTGAACATACAGCTTGTGACGTCACAGTCCTGTGTGCCCTTATCGAACTTGAGTGCCGTGTAAGATATGTTTTCAAACAGGCAATCTGTAAAGTCAATGCCCGACGAAGCAATAATGTTTATTGCAGCAGGAACTTCAAATGCCGCCTGCGGATGGTCTATACAATATTCAATATTCTCATACAAGGGGTGTGTTTCTTCAAACATCTTGTCCCAAAATGCACCGTTTCTGCCTGTGAAATCCCAGTCTGTATTGATAAAATCAACACCTTGGAATGAAACGTTTTTCACACCGTTAAAAGTAAACAACCGATCATTGACGCCTGCATTAAGAATGGTGTTTTCAATCGTGTCACCCTCTTCGGGGATGTAATAAAGCTTATCTTCCGCACGGTCAAGATACCATTCACCCGGGAGTGAAAGTGCTTCTTTTACATTGTGATAAACAAAGTTGTCGTCAACTCTTACACGCATTGATGTAGGCTTTGAAAACTCAACTCTACCCGTTGATGCATCAACGGAATGAACAGGAAGATGCTCGTCGCACCAGAAGTGCATAACCTCAACCTCAACATCGCTTGCATTCGCAAAATCGAGTATGTTGTCCTTATGAGCGTAGAAGGCCAAAAAGTGTGTAAAAAAATATGGGTCATGGGGATTGGCAACAGCTTCAGCTTCGCTCGGATCCGCTACCTTAAACACGCCCTCTTTAGGATAGGTTGAACGTGACAAACGCTTATCGCCCTTGAAGAGTGAGCGGAAATAATCCTCATCAGAGTTGACTTCGACATCGGTTATAAATGCCTTAACGCCGTTAATTGTTGTTTCGCTCCAGCCCGTGATTGCCTTTGAGCCCGAGAAAACAACTTTCTCACCCGGGTAAGAGCGGTAAAGCACGTTACCTCTGTCGGCAGACGTGAACTCAACCGTATCGTTTATGATATATGTACCCTCTCTGAACCAGACGGTAACAGCCTCGTCAGAAGAGTTGTTTTTAAGGATTTCCTTTGCTTTTTCAAGAGTTTTCAGCGGTGCGTCAACAGTACCCGGGTTGCTGTCGTCACCGTCTGGAGAAACAATAAGGTCAAATTCACCCATAACAAATTCTCCTTCGTCAAATTCTACCTGTACTCTTTCGGTTGTGTCGCCGAAAACACCCTCAACGGGTCTTCCGGGGAAAAGAACAACACCGAGCCAAGTGAATATTGCCATGAAGAATGCAATAATTTTCGTCATTGAAATTACCTCAATTCTTTTTTGATTTTGCTTTGAAATAAGCAATGATGAATTGCTGTTGTTTATATTGTAAAACATAATGGCAGATTTTGCAAGCAGATAAATTGATGTTACGGTTCGGGATGTTTCAAATTCGCACAAACTACCTTTGTGTGCGTAGGGACGTCTATCAGACGTCCGCCGATTTTGTGCTGATTTTGACGGACGACCAATGGTCGCCCCTACTTTCTCAACTATAATTCGTGTTTTTAAAAACAGCGTCGCAGACCCACAACTTTTTCAAAGCAAAAATTTCATATTGGCGAAACCAATATTTCATCTGCGTAAGCAGATTTCACCCGACCGTTGGTCGGATTTCATTGCAAAGTCAAGGACTTTGCCCTACAAACTCCAATTTACCAAGATAAAAATCTCCCTATAACGCAAAAAGCCGTGGCGGTGCCACGGCTTTTTGCGTTATTCCTTATATGTTATTTCAATATTATCCAGCAGATGATAATATTCGCAAAACCGTTGTTTGAATTTTTCATTATTATTCTCTGTATCCATAGAATGAATCATAAATCTGAATGGTGTATGTTCAAGCTCAACAGTAACATTACCGTTGGCTGTTTCGGAACGGATAAACTCTATTTTATTATTGTTTCCGATGAAAACTTGTGAATAGCAAAATAAATCTATAACAAGCATAACAGCTAAAGCTGATTTTATCATTTTTGTTCCGAAAAAGCTTTTATAATCTCGTCTGACGGTTTTATATTCCTCCCAGAACTCTTTTACAATCATCACAGATATGATATATACTCCGTTAAAGCATCGAGGTCCGACAGGAGATACAACAGCCAACGGAACTGCTTGAAGAACTATCAACACAAAGTAAACAACTATTAACCTTTTTGATTTCCGGTTTTTAAAAGTCTTTGCGATAATTGAACAGAACAACACCATATACAGCAATACAAAGCCTGCCAGCATTTGCAGTTTATCATATTTTTTAGTCAATAAAATTACAAATATAAATATCAATGCAGATAACATAAATATAATAAACAACATTTTAATCTGCTTAAATCTTTTTGTGTTTAAACTGTTTTGTTTAAATATTGCTGCAGAAAAAAACATAATTGCAATGATTGCGGGAAAACAGGCATTAAAGAATTGCAAGGACACTTTACCGAGAAGCTTTTCCAAAATATCAAAAAAAGTATTTAATAAGGATTCATCAAACAAAGACATTGACTGATATGTATTATCTCCGTTACAGACTTTTGCATAAACACCATTGGTAAACATAATAACCGCACCGATAACACACGCTGTCATATATACAACATTAATTGCTTCAATTTTTCTGTGTTTGATAAAAAAATAAACATTTAGTGCAACCGAAAAAATCAGCAAAAACACAGTATAGGTTTCCATAAACAGTTGTCCTGCAACTCCCAGAACAAAAACTGTAATTATCCGCAATATGTTTTTATGCCCCGTCAAGTCTCGCTTAAATATAAGCAAATACAAATTGAGCATAATTATCAATGCAGAAAAGCAATAATTTGAAAAACCTGCAGTCCAAACAAATGCTTGCTTAAAAAGAGCCGTAGGAATTACCAACAGCACAGCCGACAAATACAAGAAGTCTTTGCTTTTGTTACAAGTGAATTTTTGGATAAAACACAGAATTAAAGTTAAAGTAAGTCCTTTTACAAGAGGTAAAACTTCCGAAATCCTTGTAAAAAACAAAGCCGACAGATTACCTAAATATCTTCCGTTATAATCCTTAAATCCACTTTGTAACAATTCCATACCGTCGCTTGTTGCCCAGCCTAAATCATCACCTGACGGCGGAAAATAAAAAGCTATGACTGTAACTGCAAGAAAATATAAGCATAAAAATTCAAACCGAAAACGATTTTGATTACAACCAAATCGTTCTTTCAAATCCTCACCTCGGCAGCTTTACTGTTGCTTTGAAGAGGTCGCCGTCGATTGTGATTGTGAGTTCGCCGTCGTTGAGGGTACACAAATCCTTGGCAATCGAAAGTCCGAGTCCGTTGCCGTCCTGGTTTCGTGAAGCATCTCCCCTGACGAAGCGTTCGGTCAGCTCCTCTGCGCTGATGTTAAGCGGCTCCCGTGAAATGTTTTTGATTTCAAAATATCCGTATCCGCCCTGCGAGTAAACACTTGCGTAAACTCTTGAATGGGGTGCGGAATACTTACAGACATTCGACAGCAGGTTTTCAAAAACTCTGTAAATCTTCGTTCCGTCTGCCGTTACGATAACCTTCTGCTCCGGCTCGTTGAAGATGAGTGTCAAGCCGTGTTTTTCAAGCTCCGCATTTTCTTCAACAATCGCTTGCGTTGCAAGCTCGTTTAAGTTGAGTTTAGTTTTATTTATCACAACGTTTCCGCTCGAAACCTTTGAAGCTTCAATCAAATCTTCGATAAGACGTTTAAGCTTTATCGACTTCTCGTCAAGCACGTTCATATATTCGAGTGCCTTTTCGTCCTTGATGTCGCATTGCTTTAAAAGGTCGATATAATTGATGACCGATGTAAGCGGAGTTTTAAGGTCGTGCGAAACATTTGTGATAAGCTCGGTTTTTGTTCTCTCATCCTTGACCGCTTTAATAACCGCTTTCTGAAGCTCGGAATTTGTTTCGTCGTACACTCTGACCAAAGGTCGGAGACTTTCAGGAATTTCGTTCAGGTTCATATCGAACGGCTCGTGATTTTCTGCCTTATAAACAATCGCATCAAGCGAACGCATATACTTGAACAAACGGTAGAGTGCGTAAGCATCAGCAGCCAGAATGAGTACAGTCGTCAATAACGCAAGGAAAACCCAAGCCTCGTCGTTATACCATCCGCTCATAAACGCACACCAGCAACATATAGCAAAGCCGATTATATTAACCGCCGTACATACTGTCACAAGCTTTGCAACGCCCTTATTCAGCTTCTGCGGCTTGAACAACATAGTTTTAAACCATTTCTTTACAGCTCTGTTTACCTTGCGGAAAAGCTTTGCAATTCCTTTGCCGATGAGCTTTATCAGTTTAAAAACTGCAACTATGATGAAAAAAAACAGCGTGTGCTTAAAAACAGGGCTCTTTGTCTTGATGCGCCTTGCAAAGGAAGTGAGAAGTTCCGTAAGAATAAGCACAAATACGGCAACTACTGTTGAAAGAACAATCATAAACAATTCGGAATTTGCTACGATTTCTTCGACAAAAAAGTCCGCTTCGTAATCCCATAAAACCTGCTCGTGTCTTAAATATGCAAGACCTACCGCCGCAAAGCCTACCCAAAAATCAGCAAATACAGACAGCGCTAAATGCAGGTCGCACGGAATTTTATCAATAAATGCGAGTTTTAATTCATTGCCCTTATGCCCTGAAAGGCTGACGGTCAGGCATAGAAACAGTACCATTCCGATAAAAGAAATCAAAAATTTTGTAACCAATGTCGCATAATCAAGACTGTTGGTCTCCTTAACCATATTGTTAAGGGTAAAGAATTTGTCGTTACCTGTAAAGGTCGGATTGATTGAATAGTAAACCTTTGTTGATGTTGAGAAATAGAAAGACGGTATAACCTCGGGAAATTTAGAATTTTTTATATTTTGGCTGTAGGTTGTTTTTCCGTCCTCAACAAAAACATATTCGCTGAAAACCTCGTTGACAACGCTTTCCTTGCTGTCAACATTAGATATTACCGTACCGTCCGATGCCACGGCATAGTAACGGACGTTACGAAGCTCTTCGAGTGCCTGCTCATTTATATGACCGACATAAACACTGTAATTGTCAGTTGTAAACTCTCCCTCAACCTGCGAGATGACCTGCTTGACGTCATACGAAAAATCGAGCCAGTATTCGCTAGAACCGACCGTACTGCTTTGATAATAGAAGTTTTTGCCCGAATAATATTCGACCTGCGTGTAGCCTTCGCCGTCATACATATCATCCTCATAATACCGCTCTATTTTGCCTCCGTTTGATTTCCAGATTTCCTGCTCTTTGACAAACTGTGCAACGATACTGTCAACGCACTTTTTCTTCTCCTCTTCAAAGCGCGCTATGTTCTGATTTCTCTGGGACAGCTCAATTATTGCGCTGATATCCTGACGGACGTAATTGACAAACGACGTTGTGTCATAAATCGTGACATTTTCGTCTACTTTGAGATTACCGTTCGTGATAATGAAGCGGTAAAACAACGGCATAAAGCTCAGTACGCATGACACGGCGCACACACATGCCAGCAGGATGCACATAAGCTTTGTGAACCAACTGTACTTAAAATTTTTCAACCTTGTATCCAAGACCATACACCACCTTAATATATTTCGGGTCTTTGGGATTTATTTCAATCTTTTCTCTTATGTTTTTGATGTGTACGGTTACGGTTTTTTCTGTGCCGAAGGAAGGCTCGTTCCACACAGCCTCGTAAATCTGTGACGAAGAAAGCACCTTGCCCATATTTTTGCAAAGGTATTCGAGTATCATATACTCCCTCGCCGTCAGCTTTACCTCCTGCCCGTCAACGCTTACACTCTTGGCATCTGTGTCGACAACCAGACCGCCGCAGACAAGCTGTGAGCTCTTGCGTTCAAAGCCCGAAAATGAAACATACCGTCTAATCTGCGACTTTACTCTTGCCACAAGCTCCAGCGGATTGAACGGCTTTGTGACATAATCGTCCGCACCGAAGCCGAGACCTGCGATTTTGTCGGTATCCTCACTCTTTGCAGAAAGCATTATGACGGGGAAGTCAAAGCTTTTCCTTATCCTTAACACCGTCTGCAAGCCGTCGAGCTTCGGCATCATAACGTCAAGCACCATGCAATGAATTTCGTTTTTCATCACAAGCTCAAGTGCCTCTTCACCGTCAAGTGCCTTGATGACGTTAAAGCCCTCCTGTGTGAGATAAATCTCTATGGAATTGAGGATAGCAACATCGTCGTCGCAAACTAAAACTGTTTTCATTTAATCACCCCGCAACATTATAACACATCATAACAAATAAGAGAAGTATTCAGATTTATTCCATTCCCCTGCCCGTTGACTAAATTTAACCAGATTAAAATAAAATCAAGGTAACGGAAAAGTAAAGAAAAAGTAAAAAAGGCAGAATGGTCCGCCTTTTTAAAAGTACTTTTTAATCTTCAATTCTGTATGTAAAAGGTTTAACATCTGCGTACAGTTTTCTGTATTTTTCGTGTTCCGAAACATTCATATCAAGCATATTATACATAGTTTTAATCTCTGTATAAATCTGATTATTGAGTGTGTTTTCTCCTTTAATTACAACCTCATCAGCATCACACTCACTTCTTAACAAATCCCAAAAAGCATCCCAATTCTCCCCGTACCACTCCGGAAAATCAAAAGCAACTCTGATTCGTTTATGTAATTCGCCCCATGTCTCACAACCCGTCAAATCTAAAATTATTGTTTTCTTTTCTTCCATAAAATTCTCCTATATTATCTCGTAAAATGTTCTGTAATGATCGTATGTAACAAATATTAAACCATCGTTGGAATATAAAAACTAATTACATTTTAACTGATATTATTATTTTATCAAGTAAAAGTGGCAAATTTATCTTTTGTATGATATAATTATTAAAATATATCCCTCCACCGCTTATGCGGTCCCCCTAAGGCAAGGGAGGCAGATTTTGTTTTTTTGGAGTGAGTGCAATATGCTTAACATAACATTTGTTTGCACGGGCAACACTTGCCGCAGTGCCATGGCAGAGGGTCTTTTTAAAAAGATACTTTCTGACAGAGGTATTACAGACATTTCCTGCCGAAGCTGCGGACTTGCCGCCTACACGGGTGACGAGGCAAGCCCACAGGCAGTTGAGGTCTGCCGTGAGAGAGGTGTTGACCTTTCAACTCACCGTGCAACTGTATTTAACCAATATATTTTTGACGCAACCGACATTATGGTCTGTATGACAGAAAGCCACAAGGGTGCGGTTATGAGCGTGAAGCCGACTTTCAAGGTGCTTGTCCCGGAGGGCGGTGTACCCGACCCTTACGGCGGAAGTGTCGAGATTTACCGCAACTGTGCGGACAAGCTCGAGGACTTCCTCGAAAAATTCCTTGACAGCATCACAATGGACATTGAGCCGATGAAAGAAAAGCACATCAAGGAAATTGCAGAGCTTGAAAAGGTGTCGTTCTCCGTTCCGTGGAGTGAGGACGGGCTTCGTTCCGAGCTTTCAAACGACACGGCACATTTCCTTGTTGCAGTTTGTGAGAATAAAATTCTCGGCTATATGGGTGTGCACGAAATCTGCGGCGAGGCTTACATAACAAACGTTGCCGTTCTGCCCGAATACCGTCGTCTGGGTATCGGCGAAACGCTGATTGATGCCGCAACTCACGGTGCAAAATTAAGAAACTGTGATTTTATTTCGCTTGAAGTAAGGATTAGTAACACCCCTGCTATTGAACTTTACAAAAAACAGGGTTATAATGTCGTGGGTCAGCGCAAAAACTTTTACTCAAATCCCACCGAGGACGCATATATAATGACAAAGTATTTAAAGGACTGTGAAACCGAATGAAAATCTTATCAATAGAATCCTCCTGTGACGAAACTGCGGCCGCCGTTGTTGAGGACGGCAGAAAGGTGCTTTCAAGTATTGTTGCATCGCAGGTTGAAGAGCATAAAATCTACGGCGGAGTTGTACCCGAAATCGCATCACGCAGACACGTTGAGGCAATTTCGGGAGTTGTAAAATCTGCTCTTGACGAGGCAAACTGCACGCTCGAGGATATCTCGGCAGTTGCAGTAACTCACGCACCTGGACTTATCGGTGCTTTGCTTGTGGGTGTTAACTACGCAAAGGGAATATCAATGGCATCGGGCTTGCCGCTTGTGCCGGTTCACCACCTGCGTTCGCACATTGCCGCAAACTACATCACTCACCCCGAGTTAAAGCCGCCGTTTCTCTGCCTTGTTGTATCGGGCGGACACAGCCACCTTGTTGAGGTTAAAGACTACACCGAGTTCAAGGTTATCGGTTACACGCACGACGATGCGGCAGGTGAAGCAATGGACAAGGCGGCAAGAGCTATGGGACTGCCCTACCCCGGCGGACTTAACCTTGACCGTGTTGCAAAGGACGGCAACGACAAGGCTTACAAAATGCCGCACCCGAGAGTTGACGGCGCACCGTATGACTTCAGCTTTTCGGGACTTAAAACTGCGGCACTCAACACAATAAACATTGCAAAGCAAAAGGGTGAGGACATAAGTGTGCCGGACCTCGGAGCTTCTTACATCAAGGCGGTTGTAAATTGCCTTACCGAAAACACAGAAAAGGCGGCAATCGACCTCGGCTACGACAAGATAGTGCTTGCAGGCGGTGTTTCTGCAAACTCTGTTTTAAGGAAAGATATGACCGCTCTTTGCAAAAAGCACGGTTGGGAATTGTATGCACCCGAGCTTAAATACTGCGGTGACAATGCCGCTATGGTCGGTGCACAGGGTTACTACGAATTTATCGGCGGTAATACGGCTGATTTATCTTTAAATGCGTGTGCGAGTATGAGTATTGAAGAAAGTTAATAAAAACAAATGGTTAACGGCTTGCAGAAAATCTGCAAGCCGTTATTTTTTATATGCATAAATCAATCTATTGTATCAAGATTAACACCCTTGGTCTCCTTAACCTTTGCGGTGAACATAATCACCGCAATGCCGACTGCGACAACGGAGATTGTAAGGCAGACCCACCAAATCGGGAATTTAATCATTCCGACAACGGCACAAAGATAGCCGACAGCAAGACCGATTATAACAAGCAAGCCCTCTGCTCCGACAACCGAAGCACGGATATCCGTCGGCACTTTTTCAGTCATCATAACGTTCATATAGTCTCTGCCAATCCAATATGAGCCTTGGTAAAGTCCTGCGAATGAGCCGATAAGATACGGATTCCAACCGAGAAGAATTCCTGCAACAAACAATGAATATCCGACAATACAGGTAACAGAAAAGCCTGTAACTGTTGCCTTTCTGCCGAATTTGTCTGCAATAAATCCCGAAAGGAATGTTATTGCGGCATAAATTACAGGCACCATAAACAGAGCCTTTGTGATGTCCGACGTACTCATTCCGACCTTGTGCATTGCAGACTCAAAATAGAGTGCAATAGCAGGCATTGCAGAGTCAAATATTATGTGGGAAATTATAAGGCTTTTTGTATCTTTATTAGCAAAAATGTATTTAACTCCGTTGAACACACCCGACTGGTTTCGCTGGGCTTCTTTTTGCTTTTTCTTGAGCTCCTTTTCGGCTTGTCTTTCCTCAAACGGACGTGAAAGGTATGTTGTTCTCTCGTTTATGAACACCTTTGTGTCTTTTGCAAAGAGAATTACCAAAAGTACCGCCGTAAAGCCGATGACAGCAGGTACAAGGAAGATTTCACGCCACCTTGTAGCGTCGTCACCCATAAGCAAATCACGAAGTGTCGGAATAAGAATTACACCAAGAATACCGAAGCTTTTAAGGAAGCTGTAAATCTTTGCACGGTGGCGGTCGGGCGCTTCTTCAAGAATGTAGATAATCTGAATATCGTGCCCCATAAAGAAGCTGATTACCGCAAAGCCTGCAAGGAACATTATGTAGCTTGTTGAAAAATGAATTATCAGAAGTCCTGCCGCCATACCCAGAGTGGAAAGCACAAAGAGCGGCTTACGTCCCCATTTATCCGCAAGAGCCTTGTAAAACGGTGTTATGATGCCGAAAACGTAGGTAACAACACCAATGGTTGAATGAAGTGCAAGACCCTCCTGGAAAGTGTAATACTTCCCGAGAAACGGATTGTTGACGAAAAATTCCGTAACAAATGACGACTGAACAGTGACTGTAAGATTACTTGTAACCTCGTCGAGGATATTTACAATCGCAATAAGACACAGCAGAACAAAGAAATATCCGCTGTAAGTGCCTTTTGCTTTGGCTTTATTGAGCCGTGAAAGCTGCTTTGCTTCTTTCTGTTTTACTTTTTCGGGGTTCATATTATGCACCTCTTGCACAATTATTTTTCTATGGTCTTGCCGTAATTTTGTAGTGCCTGTTTTGCCTTTTTGCACAACTCAAAATCGTGACCTCCGTTTTCAAATGAGCACTCGGGTTCACCACGTTTATTGTAAGTTATCAACGCAACACCACGGTGTCTGTTAACGTTACATTTCTTTATCTGTGCAATTTCATCCCATTTAAACGACCAAATCAATTCGCTTTTTCGTTTGCAGGAAATTCCGTTTTCATCTATTGTTATATAATCATTAAAGCAACTGTACCCGATTATAATTGTAAGTATTGATGCAATGGACATAAGAATAAGAAAAAGTAGTATCTCGGCCTCTCCTTTATACAAAGAGAAAAGCAACAGACCCAAACACCCCAGCATCATTACTGCGACAATAATCCGCCCTTCAATGCGTGTCCGATAGTTCCTCCTGAATGTCATGTTTACTCACCTCGTTTTGATTATATATCAAATGAATTTCTTTTACAACATTTAATTATCTTTGAAGTAATAAATCAAATTCATTTTTCATAATCTTTCCTTGAGGTGATGTGATGGACAAAGAAGTTCAGGTAAAAAAATCGGAGGATAAAGAAAAGGTTTTACGTCCGACAGAGAGTTTTAATAAGGTTGTTTTTGTTCAGGTTGCAGTTTGCGCCTTTGTTATATTGCTCATTTTCCTTGCAGGCAAGTTCAGTCCTTCGACATTTCAATTTATCAAGGACGAGTTCGGGCGGATAATGTCTGTTGACATGAGCACAGAGGAGCTTGTTGACTCCGCCAAGGGTGCGGCACAGAGCGTTATGGGCTCTGCCGAGGAAAAGACGGAAGAAACAACAGCCGCAGAAGAAACCGAAGACGAAGAATTAAACGGCGAGGGCGGAGAAGATTCAGAAGACACCGCTGTCGCCGTTATGGCTTCTCTCGGCAAAAACGATAAAATCACCGTACCCGTAAGCGGTAGAATAACATCTCGTTACGGCTACCGCACAAACCCGATTTCGGGCAAATACGGTTTGCACACGGGTGTTGACATTGCCGCTGACGAGGGAACAAACATCGTTGCCGCTTATAACGGCGTTGTTAAGGATACGGGATATGGTGTTAAAAAAGGAAATTATGTGCTGATGGAACATTCCGATGGCACCGAAACGCTTTACTGCCATTGCTCCGAGGTGCTTGTTGAAGAGGGCACCGTTTTGCGTGCAGGCGAAACAATTGCACTTGTAGGCAGTACGGGGTGGAGTACGGGGCCACATCTGCACCTTGAGATACATAACAAAAACGGTTCGACGGTTGACCCGTTAAGCGTTATAAAAGAAAAAGACGGCCGAATATGATCCTGCGGCTTTTTAAAATGGCGGTGGAGATCGATTTCTGGTTTGTTGCCGTAATCACGCTGATGCTGGTCCTCTTCCCCGAAAGTCACGCCGCCGCTTGCTTTGTGATGTGTATTCTGCACGAGGCGGGACACCTGACCGCAATGCTTTTTACGGGTAAAAAGGCAGAGAAAATAAGGCTCGGTTATTTCGGAATGAAGATTGTTACCGAAAAGAAATTTCTGCCACCGTACAAGGAGGCATTTATTGCTTTTGCAGGGCCTGTTGTAAATCTGATTTTATTTGTGATTTTTTATTTTTGGGGTAAAACCGATTTTGCAACAATAAGCCTCGGGCTTGCCGTTTTTAATCTGTTACCCGTGACTATGCTTGACGGCGGGCATATCCTGACAGCATTTTTTCCCGACAGCACAGCAGTCAGAAAAATCGGTATTGCCTGTGCTGTTCTGCTCACCGTACTCGGTGTTGCGGTTGCCGTTTATTCAAAAGAAAACTTTACAATACTTATAGTTTCGCTTTACCTGCTGATAGGTGTTATATGTGATAAATAAAAATGGAGCAGCCTCACCAAAAGAAGCTGCTCCGTTTTTATTTAAGACCGTATTTTTTATAAATCTTCGGATGAAAATGAGCATCAAAGAAAAAGCGAAGTCCCAAATATCCGAATTCAAACATGCACTTAACTGAATTTTTAAAAGAAAGGAAAGACAAACGGCGCAATAAAGTTTTTATATGCTTGATTAAAAGGTCATAGTTTTTTGCATCTTTGCCGTAGTCCTTGCGAAAAATAGCATTCCACAGATAATAAGACTGAACAACGTTAAGTTCCGTTTGTTTTATTTTTGAAAGATTGTCTGTCCTCGAAAGGAAGAAATCTATCTTCTTGTAATCGCTGAGTTTTCTGACGGGGTGCTTGACAAGACCGTCATCAATTGCCTTTTTGCTCATTTCGGTTTTAGGTGAAATACAATACTGCAAAAATGAACACTGTGTAGCTTTAATTTCATTTGCAAGCCTTACGGTATCCATAAGTTGTTCTTCAGTTTCACCCGGTAAACCGACAATAAAATTGGCAAGTGAGATTAAGCCGACACGGTCACACATGTCGAAAGTCGGTACTATTTTATCGTAAGGAATTGCTTTTTTCATTATCTTTAATTGCTCTTTGTTTCCACTTTCGATACCGAAGTCTACCCAACGGCAACCGCAATCATAGCACCTCTGAAACTCTTTTTCAGTAAGATTTCCCACTCTTGTCTGAAAACCCCAGAAAAATTTAAGTCCCGACTTTTCAAAAGCGTCGCAAACCTCGTAGACCTGTTCCTTATTTTTAAAGCACAATTCATCGCAAAAGTAAAGTCCATCAACACCGTATTGATTGACCAACACTTCAGCTTCTTTCATAAAATGCTCAAGCGAGCGCCTTCTGTAAGTACATCTGTGGGTTATTTGATTAACGCAGAAGGTACATTTTGACGGACACCCCTTTGAAAGATAAACATAAACCAAATTTTTGCAGCCGTAAAGATATTGAGAATATGCGCTCACATCAACAAGGGAATAATCAAGAATCGGCAGTGTAGTCAAATCTATATACTCCCTGTCAGGAGTAACAACAGCCTTTCCGTTTTCATCACGGTAAGCAATTCCTTTTACTTTTCTGAAATCCTCACCTTTTTCAAGACACCGAACAATCTCAAGCCAAGTTGCTTCACCCTCGCAAAAGCTGAGGTAATCAACATCCACACCGTCAAAAACTATCTGTGGGTCGGCAACATCGCAAAAAGTTCCGCCCCAGACTATCGGAACTCCCCTTTTGCTTAATTTTCGGGTGACATCAACAGCACCATCAATATGCTTGACCGATGAAAGTGAAAGACCGACAATATTCGGAGAATACTCATCAAACACCTTTTCGATATTGATATGAGAAACGGACAAGTCACAAATTTTCACATCATAACCATACTGTTTAAGATATGAACCGATTGAAATTAATCCAAGAGGGAGAGAAACTGCATGAATAAGATCACAGTTATAAGGCATTATAAACAAAACTTTCATTTCTCTTCACTCCTTTTAATTATTTTAGCATTCTGCCAGTTGAATGTCAAATTATGTAATTCTTTTAAAAATAATGTACAAAACTCCGTAAACAATCGGCTGATGTGCCATATAAATTTCGAGCGAGTGTCTGCCGACAAGCTCGAGCGGCTTAAACGAAAATACGGACAAGTATTTTAATGCACCTTTTCTTTCACAAAGCTGATAAAGAAAAAACCCGACCCAGAACAAAAACAGCCACGGTAGCAACGGAAAATAGTCTGTCGAGAAAAATCCGCTGTCGGGGAAACCGAAAAAAGCTGTTATGCCGTTAACATACAGAAAATCGGGAAGACTAATGCCAAAACCGAGCCTGCCGTTGCTGATGTTATACGTCAAAGCAAAAAGCACCACATTGATTATCAAGCCTATAGCAGGCGGTATCTTTTTTAAAAACTTTTCAAGCGGAATTGTTACAAGCATTGCAGTTCCGAGAAGACTCAACACACCGTGAATAATTATGCTGTCGGGCATAAAAACAGCCGTTACAACAGTGATTATTGCAGAACATACAAGTACCGTTACCGCACGCCTTAATTTGCGTTGACCAAGTGACCAGCAAAAACCCGAAAGCAGTATAAACGAACAGCAGATGCTTTGCTGAAATATAAATCCGACATCTGTTTTATACCACGGGATTGACACTCCAAAAAGGTAAACCAAATCCCACAGCGTATGATAGACCACCATTGCAATAATTGCAACGGCACGCAGAATATCGAGAACCGTGTATCTAGTCTTTGCTTTGTTGTCAATCCTTCGCATCGTACCAACTCTTGCCCGAATGAACGTCTGCCGTAAGCTTTACATTCATTTTTGTTGCGTTTTCCATTTCTTCTTTAACTATTCTGCAAACCTCGTCTGCCTCAGCTTCGGGTGCTTCAACAATCAGTTCGTCGTGCACCTGCATAATAAGCTGTGCCTTGAGGTTTTCTTTCTTCATTCGCTCGTAGACCTTAATCATTGCTATTTTGATAATATCGGCGGCAGTTCCCTGAATGGGCATATTTCTTGCCACACGCTCGCCGAAATTACGAAGCATTGCATTTGAAGCCGTAAGCTCGGGAAGATAACGTCTTCTGCCAAACAGAGTGCTTACATATCCGTCCGCCTTTGCATCGGCAATAACCCTTTGCATATAGCTGTCAACACCCGAGAACTTGTGAAGATAGCCCTTGATGTATCTGTCCGCCTCAGCTCTTGTTACGCCGATGTCCTTTGCAAGAGAAAACGCTCCGATACCGTAGACTATGCCGAAGTTAACAGCCTTCGCCCTTGTTCTCATAAGCGGAGTAACGGCTTGGGTAGGCATATTGAAAACCTGTGAAGCGGTTATTGTATGAATGTCGTCACCCTCGTTGAAGGCGGCAAGCATACGCTCGTCGTTTGCGATGTGAGCAAGAACTCGCAGTTCAATCTGTGAATAGTCGGCATCAACAAGCACACATCCGTCCTTTGCAACAAAGAATTTGCGAAGCTCTCTGCCAACCTCACTTCTGACGGGAATGTTCTGCAGATTAGGCTCTGTTGATGAAATTCTGCCTGTTCTTGTTTCCGTCTGGTTGAGTGTCGAGTGAATTCTGCCGTCGGGTGCAACGCACTTTTTGAGTCCGTCGCAGTAGGTAGACTTAAGCTTTGCAAGTGTTCTGTATTCGAGCACAAGTGCCACAATAGGATAATCCTCCGCAAGTGCCTCGAGTACATCTGCATTTGTGGAATAACCCGACTTTGTCTTTTTCTTTGCAGGAATACCTAACTTTTCAAACAGAACTATACCGAGCTGTTTCGGGGAGTTGATATTAAACTCCTCGCCTGCAAGATTATAAATCTGCTCAACGAGTGCGTTTATCTGTTTTTCGAGAACGGCACCGTATTCCTCAATGCTCTGTGAATCTACAAGGAAGCCTGTTATTTCCATTGACGAAAGCACCTTTGCAAGGGGCATTTCGATGTTATACATAAGGTCGAGCTGATGGTTCTTTTCAAGCTCGGCATAAGCCTTTTCCCACGCACCCTTGAGTGATGCACATTCGAGCGCTGTCATGTCTTCAGCATCTGTTTCGGGTAAAGCTCCGCCATATTCCTGCACCATTCTTGACGGGTGATAGTCGCTCGCCGAGGGGTTGAGAATGTAGCCTGCAATCATAATATCGCTGACCTTACCCTTAATTTCAACACCTCTTGCAAACGCCCAGGAATAGAGCGGTTTTATGTCATAAGTGATTTTTTCTGTTTTCTCGTCCGAAAGGATTTCGGCAAGCTGTGAAGCAAAAACAAAGCTGTTGTTTTCCGCAACAAAAACACCGTCATCGGTCAGAAATGCAACCTTGACAACATCACCGTCATCATAAACGGGAATGAAATATACTGTGTCGCCGAGTTTTATTTCGGACAGCTCGTCAACGAAATTTACCTTTATTTTTACGGTTTCTTTTGTTTCCTCGACAACAGTCGGGACTGCACCGAGGTTAAAGGTTTCAATCATCTTGAACATTTCGAGCGAAGCTAAAAGCCTTGTTGCCGCACCTGCATCGCCTGCCGTGGGAGCGTAAACGTCCATATCCGTGTCAATCGGTGCATCAAGTGCGATTGTGCCGAGCTTATGGCTCAAAAAAGCATTTTCTTTGTCTGTCTCAAGCTTTTCACGAAGCTTCGGCTTGATGTCGAGTGTATCGAGGTTTTCATAAATATATTCAAGATTTCCATATTTCTGAATAAGCTCACCTGCAGTTTTCGGGCCGACACCTGCAACACCGGGAATGTTATCCGAGCTGTCTCCCTGAAGTGCCTTGATTTCTATCATCTGCTTCGGAGTAACGCCGTATTCCTCTTTGATTTTTGCGATGTCGTAGGCTACAGTCTGCGTTCTGCCCATTTTGGTAGAAGCGAGCAGAACAGTTGTGTTTTCGCTTACCAACTGCAGGCTGTCACGGTCACCCGTTGCAATAAAGCACTTGTCGCCCTCACCCATCTGCACGCTTAAGGTACCGAGAATATCGTCTGCTTCCCAGCCTTCCTTTTCAACAATTCTGTATCCCATTAAGATGAGCAGTTCTTTGAGCACGGGCATCTGCTCACGAAGCTCGTCGGGCATACCCTTTCTGCCTGCCTTGTATTCCGAATACATCTTGTGTCGGAAGGTCGGTGCTTTCAGGTCAAAGGCAACCGCAACCCTATCGGGCTTGCAATCCTCGAGCAAGCGGTGAAAAATATTCATAAAACCGTAGATGCCGTTTGTGAATCTGCCGTCCTTGGTTGTGAGGAGCTTGATTCCGTAAAAGGCACGGTTCAAAATGCTGTTTCCGTCAATAACAAGAAGTCTCATAAAAAAACCTCCAAAAAGTGTATGTGTTTATTGTATCATACTTTTGACAATTATGGTAGATTCGTGTTAAAATATTTTTTGGTGATTTTGTGAAGATTGGAAATTTAGAAATTAAAGGACACGCCTCACTTGCCCCGATGGCAGGAGTTGCGGACAGAGCTTTCCGTGAGCTGTGCACGTCTTACGGTGCGGCTTACGTCATAAGCGAAATGGTAAGCTCAAAGGGTCTTACCATGCAGGATAAAAAGTCAAAGGAGCTTCTTTTTCTTTCCGAAAAGGAACGCCCTGCAGGAGCACAGATTTTCGGCGACAATCCCGAAATTATGGCTCAGGCGGCACTTAAGACAATGAGCTTTAACCCCGAGTTTATCGATATAAATATGGGGTGCCCTGCTCCGAAAATTGCAGGCAACGGCGGCGGCTCGGCTTTGCTTAAAAATCCTCCGCTGATAAGCGAGATTGTCGAGAGCGTTGTCAAGGTCTCCCCTGTTCCCGTGACGGTTAAAATCCGCATCGGTTGGGATAAAGACACAATAAACGCAGTTGAGGTTGCAAAGAGAATTGAAGCCGCAGGTGCTTCGGCTCTGACGGTACACGGCAGAACACGGACACAGATGTATGCCCCGCCCGTTTACCTTGACGAGATTGCAAAGGTAAAAAATGCTGTTTCAATCCCCATTATCGGCAACGGTGATATTGTCGACGGCAAGAGCGCAAAGCAGATGCTTGATGAAACAGGCTGTGACTTTCTTATGATTGGCAGAGGTGCTCTCGGCAGACCGTGGATATTTGATAGCGTTAACGCATATCTTGAAAACGGAACTATACTCACCGAACCGCCGATTGAAGAGCGAATGAGGGTGATGATTGAGCATATCAGGCTCATCTGCGAGTACAAGGGCGAGCGTGTTGGTATGAGAGAGGCACGCAAGCACGCCGCTTGGTATATAAAGGGTATACGGGGTGCGGCGGCTTTCCGTCAGGAGGTCGGCACACTTTCGTCAATGGAGCAATTAGAAGAGCTTGCACGCAGAGTTATTGCTTGTGGCGAATAAAGTATACTTTAATTTCAACAAGACACAAGAAAGTATACAGTATTTTTTGAATATTTATGGCATTGAAATTTGCTAAATTTTGGTTTAAAAAGTATTGTAAAGTCTTTTAACTTTACGAATTTTCCACCGAGTTTTAGAAAAAAGCCCGATTTTACGTTAAGTTTTCCACATTTTCCACCGAGTTTTCCACACCGTCAAGTTCAAAACCTTTACGTAAAGTAAAACTACTTTACAATTATCATTTATTCACTTTTAGCCCCGATATATGCAAATTGTTAAAAAGATGAACAGCAAAACAAAAATACGTGTTAATAAATTATTCTCAAAACTATTGACGAAAGTTTAAAATATTGCTAATATTTTGTAATGAATAGATTATTATAATAAAAAATAATTTTATAAATTTATAAAGGAGTATGTTTTATGTCAACTTTTGAAAAATTGCAGGAAATCATTGCAGAACAGCTTGAACTTGACCAGGACAAAATCACTTATGAAAGCCACATTCTTGACGACCTCGGCGCAGACAGCCTTGATGTTGTTGACCTCGTTATGAGCGTTGAGGACGAGTTTGAAGTTGAAGTACCCGACGAGGCACTTGAAAACATCCGTACAGTCGAAGAAATGGTTAAATATATTGAGGAGCACATCTAAAAATCCTCACGGCGGCACACCCGTCAAATTGAAAGGCAGGAAAATTACAAAATGGCACAACAGAAAAAAATGGTTGAAGAAATCACTTCCATGGAAGAGAATTTCGCTAAATGGTATACAGACGTTGTTAAGAAAGCAGAGCTTATCGAGTACACAAGCGTTAAGGGCTGTATGGTTATAAGACCTTACGGCTATGCTATCTGGGAGAACATTCAGCACACACTTGACACAATGTTTAAGAAAACAGGTCACGAAAATGTGTGTATGCCGATGTTTATTCCCGAGAGCCTTCTTAACAAGGAGAAGGACCACGTTGAGGGCTTCGCTCCCGAGGTTGCATGGGTAACTCACGGCGGTAACGAGAAGCTCGAAGAGCGTCTTTGCGTAAGACCTACTTCAGAGACTCTTTTCTGCGAGCATTACGCAAACATCATCCACTCCTACCGTGACCTTCCCAAGCTTTACAACCAGTGGGTAAGCGTTGTCCGTTGGGAAAAGACAACACGTCCCTTCCTTCGTTCAAGAGAGTTTCTCTGGCAGGAGGGTCATACAATCCACGCTACAAGCGAGGAGGCACAGGAAGAAACAATCCGTATGCTTAATGTTTACGCTGATTTCTGCGAGAAGTATCTTGCAATGCCTGTTGTTAAGGGTGTTAAGACAGAGAAAGAGCGTTTTGCTGGTGCTGAAGATACATACACAATCGAGGCTCTTATGCACGACGGTAAGGCTCTTCAGAGTGCAACATCTCACTTCTTCGGTGACGGCTTTGCAAAGGCATTCAACATCCTTTACAGCGGCAAGGACAACAAGCAGCATCACCCGTTCCAGACATCTTGGGGTTGCACAACACGTCTTATCGGTGCAATCATTATGACTCACGGTGACGACAACGGTCTTGTACTTCCCCCGCACGTTGCTCCCATACAGATGGTTATTATCCCCATCGCCGCACACAAGGAGGGCGTTCTTGACAAGGCTAACGAGCTTTATAACAAGCTTTCTGACGTTTGCCGAGTTAAGCTTGACGACAGCGACAACAGCCCCGGCTGGAAGTTTGCTGAATATGAGATGAAGGGTGTGCCCCTCCGTCTTGAAATCGGCCCGAAGGACATCGAAAAGAACCAGTGCGTTATCGTAAGACGTGACAGCGGCGAAAAGATTTTTGTTTCGCTCGACGAGCTCGAAACAAAGATTCCCGAGCTTCTTCAGGCTGTTCACGATGGTCTTTATCAGAAGGCTTACGACCGCAGAGCAAGCATGACCTTTACAGCAAAGGATTTTGCAGAGCTCAAGGACATTGCAGACAACAAGCCCGGCTTTATCAAGGCTATGTGGTGCGGTGACCGTGCTTGTGAGGACAAGCTCAAGGAAGAGGCAGGCGTTACATCACGCTGTATCCCCTTTGAGCAGGAAACACTCGCAGACACCTGCGTTTGCTGTGGCAAGCCCGCAACAAAAATGCTTTACTGGGGCAAGGCTTATTAAAAAACAAAAGGCTGTATCCTCACAGATACGGCCTTTTTTATTTGTCTGGCAACGGATGAAAACCCCCGGTTCTACCGGGGGAAAAAGAACGCTTTAGTAAAAAAAGAAAGCACCACGCAAATGAGTGGTGTAAAAAATAATAACCTCCTAGTATAATAGAAGCGGTTTGGCGACTGCATTA
>JAFUPA010000032.1 GCA_017481575.1 Clostridia bacterium
AATGAAACCGGAAGCGAGAACATAAGACTCTTTACGCCATAAAGAATAGATTCAAATGTCATCATCTTTCTCATACCCTTGCTTGTAAGACCGACGGATTTGAGTGTAGCAAATTCCCGTCTTCTCAGGGAAATGTTGGTTGAAATTGTGTTAAAGACATTTGCTGCTGCGATAGCGGAAATGAGGATGATAAATCCGTATGCCATAACCTTTGCGATAGTCACAAGCGCCCGTATGCTTTCAATTTCTGCTGCGTAATCGACAACGCTGATGTGATTTCTGTCTCCGCCGATGTCCTTGATAAGTCGGCTGACATCACTTGCAACCTTGCTGTGGTCCTCGCAAAGAATAAAAGCGTGTGTCTGGCTGTATTCATCAAGCATTATGCCTTCTCTTACAGATTCAGGGTAAATAAGGTTTGTGTTATGGTCTGCAAAATACGGCTTTTCGTCGATAACCGCACCGATTGAAAGCTTGATATTCTGCACGGCTTTTTCTTCGGACAGGTAACGTTTTGTTGACTCGTCAAATTCTTCGCCCTCGTTACGGCCGATATCATAAACATAATATGTTACACCGTCTTTTACCGTTGTTTCCCCTATATAATGGTAGTCCACATCATTCTCTGTAAAACGAGGAAGGATATTTGTTATCTCTATGCTTGAAGAAATATCGTCAGTGTTAAGGAAAGATACGATATAAACCTTTTCTTTGTTGTCGTTCTGGTAGATATAAGTACCCATATCATAAACAAGGGCTTTCGGATTTTCTTTGTCAAAGTATCCCTCTTCGCTGAGACCCTCCTCTTTGAGAATCCTTCGGAAAGCGTCATCATCGATAAAGATATATTTGAACATTCCGTAATACTGATTTTCAGCTTCGCCCGAATATCTCTCAACTTCCTTTTTCATCATATCAAGATATTCTTCCGAAATATACTTTTTATCAAGGTTATATTCCGTGTGCATCTTTTCGGCAAGTGTAAATTCATCAATACCCTTTACAGATTTCAATCCGTTATACAGCTTATTTCTGAATTCATCTGTTTCGTATAAAGGATTAAAGTCATTGTTGTAATTGAAAAAGTTTACGGCAACATCATAATTCATATCCTGACTTTCGGCTGCAACAATATCTGTAAAATACGTCGAAAGCGAAGAAGCGGAAATGAACAGGACAACGGAAACAAAAAGTGAAAAAACTGTTGCACGGTATTTCTTTTTGTTTCTTTTAAAATTCTTTGACGACAGTGTTGCTTCAAAGCCGAAAAGCTTCTCGGTAAGCGGTGAAACCTTAACGCTTCGACGGTTGACCTTAATCTCATTTGACTGTCTGACAGATTCAATGGGGTTAATTTTTATTGCCTTTTTCGCAGGAATATATGCAGAGATGATTACTGTCACAAAGCCTATTACGCTTGCGGCAATGATTGCCACGGGCGAGAACACAAACCGCATTTTAAGGTCTGTAAGCTCTGCAAGGAAGGTGGCGATTGAATCGCTTAAGAAATAGAAGGTTACTCCAATGCCAAGGCAACCTGAAATGAGACCTATAGGTATGCCGATACTGCAAAGCACCGACGCTTCGTAAAGAACGGATTTTCTTATCTGCTTTTTGGTTGCACCTATACTTTTAAGAATACCGAACTGTTTTGTGCGTTCACTTACGGAGATTGAAAATGAATTATAAATAAGTGAAACCGAACCAAAAACGATAAGGCCTATAAGAAGAGAAAGCAAGCCGATAACAAGAAAGGGAAATGCCGAATCAAAGCTATTGAAGCTATACATAAGCAGGTCATAGTTTATGCAGGAATTAACCTCGAGCTTTTTTACCATATCAAGATTGAACTTGCTGTAATCCGACGGTTCGGAAATAATTGTATAAACTGAAGTAAGGTTTGTGTTTCCTTTTTCGTTTATGGTGTAAGCGGTATAGCCAGGTGCCGAAATAGGTTCGATAGTGGTTTGCTCGGGTCTTACACAAAAGCCTACAACTGTATATGTTTTTTTCGTTGTGTTGGCGATTTGTTCTCTTGCTTCTTCGCCTTCATTTTTTAATAAGGGATATTCCTGAGTAAGCTTCGCCCACGAGTCACTGTCAAGTTTTTTGTACTCCTCGTCCGAAATATTTACAAGCTCAGACCATTGTCTTTGACCAACCTCAAGAGTGATTTCCTGCCCGAGCTTAAGCTGTACCGAGCCGTTGGTATAAAGATGGTCGGAAACAACAATCTCGTTACTGTTTTGGGGTAGTCTGCCCTCTGTCAGATGTATCGGCATTATGTCCGTAAAGTCAGAC
>JAFUPA010000005.1 GCA_017481575.1 Clostridia bacterium
ACCTATAGGACCCTGAGGACCGACAGGACCTGTTTCACCTACAGGACCCTGAGGACCGGCAGGACCTGTTTCACCTACAGGACCCTGAGGACCGGCAGGACCTGTTTCACCAACAGGACCTTGAGGACCAACCGGACCGGCTACACCTGCAGGACCCTGAGGACCGACAGGACCTGTTTCACCTGCAGGACCCTGAGGACCGGCAGGACCTGTTTCACCAACAGGTCCTTGAGGACCAACCGGACCGGCTACACCTGCAGGACCCTGAGGACCGACAGGACCTGTTTCACCTACAGGACCCTGAGGACCGACAGGACCTGTTTCACCTGCAGGACCCTGAGGACCGACAGGACCTGTTTCACCTGCAGGACCCTGAGGACCGACAGGACCTGTTTCACCTGCAGGACCCTGAGGACCGGCAGGACCTGTCTCACCTGTAGGACCCTGAGGACCGACAGGACCTGTTTCACCTGCAGGACCCCGTGGACCGGCGGGACCGGTTTCGCCTATGGGACCCTGAGGACCGACAGGACCCTGTGGACCAACAGGACCTTGAGGACCGGCGGGACCCCGTGGACCGGGTGGGCATTTTGAGCAATCAAAGTTACAGTCACACTCGTTGGTGCAAGGAGTTTTTTGATTACAACAGTCACAATTGTTATTTTCGGTATCACAATTGTTCTGTCTGTTATTATTATAAAAATTCCATCTGCTCAATATTTTCACCTCCCAAAGGCATAATATGCCATTAGGAGATATTGTGCTACCGAGAACTTATATAGGATTATGTGTGGGTGCTTTTTGTTTTTGATTGGGTATTGCTTTTGATTAATTGAAAAGTTCATATCCCTATGGTATAATATGAACAGTTTAAATTTGTGGAGTGGTATGATTTGAAAGTTAATTTTTATGATAGTACAGATGATGTGTTATTAAAATTTGCTGTTATCATTTCAAAGCATAACGGTAAATGGGTTTTTTGTAAGCATAAGGAAAGAAACACTTATGAAATTCCCGGCGGTCACAGAGAAGAAAATGAAACTATTTTAGAAACTGCAAAAAGAGAACTTTATGAGGAAACAGGTGCATTGGACTTTGATATTTCTCCTGTTTGCGTTTATTCAGTTACAGGAAAAAACAAGGTGAATGAATCAGGCGAAGAAAGTTACGGAATGTTATTCTTTGCAGATATCAAAACTTTTGAAAAAGAATTGCATAGCGAAATAGAAAAAGTCTTGCTTACAGATACATTGATTGAAAATTGGACGTATCCTTTAATTCAACCGAAATTGATTGCAGAAGCTAAAAGAAGAGGTTTTATATAAGTTTCAAATATCATTAAATTAACTAATTGGGGTTTTGTTTATGGGTGAAGCAGAAAAAGTAATACTAACCAATATGTGTATGGTATATGACGGCAATAAAGTTCTTGTGCAAGACAGAGTGAACAATAATTGGAAAGGTCTTACATTCCCGGGTGGTCACGTTGAAAAGCACGAATCATTTACCGATGCCGTTATCAGAGAAGTGAAAGAAGAAACAGGTCTTACTGTTTCTTCACCTCGGCTTTGCGGTATAAAGCAGTGGGCGCAATCAAAAACAGTACGATACATAGTTTTATTTTACAAAACCGATAAATTTGAGGGTGAACTTAAATCGTCTGCCGAGGGTGAAGTTTTTTGGATGGATCTGGAAGATTTCAAAAAAGCAGAGCTTGCTCCCGATATGATAGATATGCTTGACATTTTTCTTGTTGACGATAAAAGCGAGTTTTATTATTATCACAATAAGATTGACGGCGAATGGAAATATGAAATTAAATAAAAACTGTGAGTAGGTTTGACGCTGCTCGCTAAAACACGAATCATGCGGTAGGACGTGGCTTGCCGAACGTTGCACAAATTTTATTTGGCGATATAATTACAATTTAGCAGGAACACAGCCCTCCTTGCCTAAAGGAGGGTGGCACGGCGTAGCCGTGACGGGAGGATATTCTGCGTCGCAGACCTATAATGTAAACATAATCCATTCTCTATAATATCCCTCCACCACTTCGTGGTCCCCCTCCCTTTAGGGCAAGGGAGGCAACGCACACGGCAAGTTTTATCAAAATTAACATCCCTACAAACCCCAATTTGTCGAACAAGAAGATAAACCGAGTAGAGCATAAAACTCTACTCGGAATTTTTTTATGCCGTTTTATACAGCTCACAGCAAACCTCAACCCGTTTAATCAATCAGCTCACAACAAAATCAATTTATTCTTGATATGTTATTTGTTGAAGTCTCGTTCTGTTTGTGCTATACTGTTTTAGTAAAAAGCGTAAGAAGAAATTATTGAGCAAGACAAAACTAAAGGAGATTTACTGATGCAAACTAACGAATTGCTTCGCAGCAAAAAGCTTTACCTTTTTGATATGGACGGTACCTTATACTTAGGAAACCAACTCTATGATTTTACATTGGAGCTGTTGGATACTTTGAAGAAAACCGGCCGCAGGTACCTTTTTATGACCAATAATTCCTCCAAGAGCGTAGACGATTATGTAAAAAAGCTGGGTTCGTTGGGCATTACAGCCGGAAGAGAAGATTTTATGACGTCTTCACAGGCTACGGCTTATTATCTCCACAAGCACCACGAGGGTCAGAAGCTCTATGTCTGCGGTACTCAGTCTTTGAAAGAGGAACTGCGCCGTGAGGGATTTACTGTAACAACGGATGTAAATGAAACGGAATGTATTGTTATGGGCTTTGATACGGAGCTTACCTTCCAAAAGCTTCACGACGTAAGCTTTATGCTGCTGACCCGTCCTGAGCTGCCGTATATTGCTACCAACCCGGACTATGTCTGCCCCACAGAGTTTGGGTCTGTGCCGGATTGCGGAAGTGTTTGCGATATGATCTATAACGCTACGAAAAAGCGCCCCATTGTCATCGGAAAACCGTCTCCCTTGATGCCTCAGCTTGCAATGGAAGCACTTGGTATATCTGTTGATGAGGCGTGCGTGGTGGGTGACCGCATCTATACGGACATCAAATCAGGTTTGAATGCAGGTATCACATCTATCCTGGTGTTGAGCGGAGAAACTACGTCGGAAATACTGGATGAAAGTGCAGACAAACCGCATATCGTATTACAGGATGCAGGACAAATTCTGGCGGCACTGAAAGAGCTAAACTGAAAAGAAATTTTATCTAAAAAATACTGTTTATTCAAAATGAAAAAGGAGAGAGTTTTATGAGCAAAAAACAGCCGAAGCCCCAGAATCCTTTATGGCAGACAACAAAACCCGAAAGAAAAAGCTATTATACATATTTCTTCGGACAGAATATGATTTATAATATGATAGCCGGCTATCTTGCAACCTTCCTTCTTCTGATTGGTGTTGACCCCGTAAAATCTGCGGCGGTTATGCTTGCGGTAAAGGTATGGGACGCTGTTAACGATGCTGTCTTCGGTGTGATTTTTGATAAGTTCAAGTTCAAGAGCAATCAGAAATATATCCCTTGGCTGAAAATTGCCTGTGCCGCTACTCCCATCGCAACCGTTGCAATCTTCATTATCCCTACTGCGGCGAGTGAAACCGTTAAGCTCATCTGGTTTGCGTTGGCATATGTTATCTGGGATACCGCATACACACTTTGCGATGTGCCTGCTTTCGGTATAATCACCGCAATGACTAGCAATATTGAGGAAAGAAACACAATTCTTTCTCTCAAAGGTATCACCGGCGGCGTCGGTTCAGCTCTTACTACTGTTCTTGTAACTCTTCTTATCAGCGAATATGTCGGTTTAGGATACGGCCCTGTTTCCGTTATTGTTGCAGTTGTGGCAATGGCAACAATGTTCCCGATTTGTAAACATTGTCAGGAAAGAAACAAGACTGTTGACGAGGAGCAGTTCACATTAAGAAGAATGCTCAGGTATGTTATCAGCAACAAGTATCTTCTTATCTACTATATCGGCTATATATTCTATTCAGGCGCCCAGACCTACAACGCTCTGCATATGATTATGGCTTACTATATCTATAAAAACTCGCTTGCATCTCTTATTACAGGTACCGTTGCGGCATTACCGCAGTTGTTTATGGCGCTTCTTGTACCTAAAATTATCAGAAAAATGGATAAAACCAAGCTCTTTAAGGTAAGCGTTATTGCAACCATTCTTCTGTCGTTCCTGATTCTTCCCACAAGAAACAGCTTTGTTCTCTTTGTTATCACTTATATGCTTCGTGCAATTCCTCTAGGCATTATCGGTGTGCTTTCATTCACCTTTACACCCGACTGTGCAGAGTATGGTCAGTACACCACAGGTACTGAGGCAAAGGGTATTACTTTTGCTATCCAGACCTTTGCGGTTAAGCTCGCCGCCGCTATCTCGGGCTCAATGGGGCTTGCTCTTCTCGGCTTGTTCGGCTTCAAGACAGAGTTTGAGGTAAACGGCGTAATACAGGAGGTCAGCAACTTTGCAGACCTTGACGCTATCAATGCTATCGCACAGCAGACAAGCGAAGCTCTCGACGGACTTTGGTTCACATACAATATTGTACCTATCATCGGCATTGTTATCGCATTTGTTATCTGGAGCTTCTATAAGCTCAACGACAAGGATGTGCAGGTTATGGCAGACTGCAATGTCGGCAAAATCACCAAATCCGAGGCAGAGAATCTTCTTTCTAAAAAATATTAAATCTTTCTTATTTGTAGAATGGAATAACTTTTGAAATGTAAATTTTATTTAAGTTACAATTCCATTTGAGGTGATACTATGGCTCACAACTACTTCGATATATATTACAAAGCAGGGGAGAACCCGACTTTCTGCTACCGTAGCGGTAATATGGTCTATGAGGAGATGCTTTTGAACGGTGCCCTTGTGTCAAACGGTTGGAACGGTGCAGGCTATCCTTTGGATTTGCTCGCTTGTATGCCCACAAGACCTGACCATAAACGCTATCAGGAGCCGTTTGCGTTCAATATAGAGCTTGACGGGCAGAGCATAGATTTTTGCCTTGAATTCGTTGATTTTTATACCGAAAGGGAAGAGGGATTCCTCAAAGCAACGCTTGTACTCGAAAGTACCGTGAAGCCCGTTGTGATTAAGGTTATCACAATCCTTGACGGTACACAGATGTTTACACGCTATTACGAGATTGAAAATAAATCCGACAGCACAATGTGCCTGAGCCGCCTGACTCTTCTCGGCGGTGCACTGGACGAAATAAAAACGGAAAAACTCACTCTTTCTCACGATGTCGAGGACTTTTATTCCGTCGGATATTTTGCTGACGACCGCTGGGCAAACGAGGGTAAATTCTGCTGGAAAAAGCTCAAAACAGAGGTCACTTCTGTTGATACACGCTTTGGTCGTGACCGCTTCCGCCATCCGATTATGATGCTCCGCAACAATCTTATGGGCAAAATCTGGTTTGCACAGCTCGGTTGGAGCGGCGGTTGCCGTTTCACTCTTGACTATAACGCAAAGCCTGAAAGCACCGATACATACCTTTCTTTTAAGGCGGAAATCACGGCACATAACCCGATGTATGTCCTTGCGGGCGGCGAAAAATTCGTCACTCCCGAGGTACATATGGGTATGGTTTGCGGCGATTTTGACGATGCAGTTTACGAAATGCACTCACATATCCGCAAATCTGTCCTCACTTTCCCCGAAGCTGACCCGACAGCCGCACTCGTCGGAGCTGGTATGGGTGCCGAGCACGATATGAGCGTGCAGACAAGCAAAATATACATTGACCGAATGTATGAAATGGGCGGCGAGGTGTTTATTGTTGATGCAGGCTGGGAGTGTCCGCCCGACAGGCAAACGGAGTGGGGCGATTTCACGGGAACTAATATTCCGAATCCCGACCGCTACCCGAACGGTATAACCGAGCTTGCGGACTATTGCCACTCAAAGGGTATGAAATTCGGCTTGTGGTCGGATATTGAAAGCCTCGGCAGGCTCAGCAAGGCTTATACGGAGCATCCTGAATGGCGTGCGCCGAATATCTACGGCGAAGCCTCACGCAGGCTTATCGACCTGACCGTGCCCGAAGCCGCAGAATATATGGAAAACGAGCTCGCAAGGATAATCGAGGAATACAAGCTCGACCTTTTGAGAATTGACTATAACACCGATTATAAGGAATATTTCAATCTCCGTGACACAGGCACGGGCATTAAAGAATGTCTTACAATGCGCCATTTCAAAACGGTTTACGGCATCTATCAGCGTCTGAAAAAGCGTTTTCCGAACGTTATTTTTGAAAACTGTGCGGGCGGTGGCGGACGCACCGACCTCAGGATGATGAAAGCCTTTAATCACACATGGGTAACGGATAACCAATGCGCACCGCTCTCGGTTATGATAACCAACGGAATGACGGTTGCTTTGCCGCCCGAGCGTGTTGACCGACTTTTTGCAGGAATGAACTCTCACAAATTCGGCTCGCTCGACCTGCAGATGCGCAACACAATGCTCACACATATGTCGCTTAACGTCATTTCACCCGTAACCGCACCGATGAACGATGTTCAGCTTGATTTCGTCAAGCACAGCGTACAGCTTTACAAGGATTTTATAAGACCGTTCCTTTGCACAGCAAAAACCTTCCACCATACTCCAGATGCGGCAGAAACATTCAATGACGGCTTCTCCGCACTGGAAATTGCATCTCCCGACGGCGAAAGGGGAGCGATGGCTGTGTTTAACCTCTGTGACACAAACGAAACCGTGCGAAAAATCCGCTTAAAGGGCGCTGACGCTTCAAAGCAGTATCAGGTAACTCTTGACAACAACGGCGAAAAATTCACCGTTTCTGGTCGGGAGCTTAAATATGAGGGCATAAACGTCTATGTCCCTGCATCCCTTTCCTCCGAGCTTGTACTTTATAAGGAAATATAGATAACAAAAAAAGACTTCGCTTACGCTTTTGTAGCGTTTTTGAAGTCTTTTGCATTTATATAGAATGATTGTTTTTAATGTCACTTATTATCATATTTATATGGCTTATTTCTTGATTTGACAAACCGCTAACATCAAGTCTAGGAATATCATCACGACCTAACAAGTAATCTGTTGATACTCCAAAAAAATTTGAAAGTTTAATGAGCACATCAATAGATGGTTGTATGTTATCGTTTTCCCAGTTAGAAACTGTTTGTTTGGTTACTGAAAGTTTTGAGGCGAGTTCAACTTGACTATAATTCATAGCTAACCGTAATTCTTTTATTCTCTCGGAAATCACCGTAACACCCTCTTTGTCAAATTTAACAATACAATTGTAATATATAACTTGACAATCTTTAAATACTATGGTATTTTATTATTTGACAATCGTCAAATAATATACGCCATTTAAACAGGGAAGGTTTTGAGGTGAATTCGATGAAAATTAAAAAAATACTTGCTGTGTTATTAGTTCTTTCTATGGTTTTTGCAATTTTCGCAATTCCTGCGTCAGCGGCTAAAAGCGGAAGTAATAAAACAGCAAACATATATGTATCAACTAAAGCAAATTGGTTAAAACCCGGAAAAGAATCAATTACATTAACACCAAAAGCAGGTGTTGATTCAAGTGGCTGTAAATTTTCTAATTGTTCTTGGAATGTTAAGGTATACAAATATGGAACTGGTACAACTAAGTATTATACTTTGAAAGGTAATTCTTCTCTTAAAATAAATTTAGACCGAAATGCCAGTTATCAAATAACTGTATCTCCGACAGCAGCATACAAGGCTATTTGTGAAATTGAGGCAACAAGCGGTAAATTGAGAAGCTATCCGTCTTGGTATGTGTCAAGTACTCATAAAGTATCTTCGATAGGATAAATATAATTCAATGGCGTATATTATAAAAAGGGGCTGTGAAAACAGCTCCTTTAGTTTTGTCGAACATAAAAACAACCCGCAGATTATCTGCGGGCTTAATCATCATAAACTTTTGCAAAGCAAAAATTTCACATCGGCAAATCTGATATTTCATAATTGCGTTAGCAATATTTCATTCAATCATAAGTTTGAATTTCATTGGCAAGGGCTCAATATTTAGAGGCATCTGATACCGTAAAAAGGTACAATTTTGTCGGGACAGGCAACTTGTCCCCTACATATCAAATTCAATTCAGTTCGGTAGGGGAGCCGTTTCGGTTCCCGTAAAAGATTGTACAAATTTTATTTTTCGAGTTCTCGGAATTTGATGGAATTGGTTGTAGCCGTAGCCTCCATCTGATGAGGGAGATGGATTTTTCGAAGCAAAAGAAGGAAGATTGATTGATAGCGGTTAATTTTCCGCTGACAATCCTCAAGCATTTCGCCAGCTCCTTTCCAAAGGAGTCTGCTAAAAGGAAGTTATATCAAAAATGAAAGATGGTTTAGCAGTAATATAGCCCTCCTTGCCTAAAGGAGGGTGGCACGGCATAGCCGTGACGGGAGGATATTACAATCAGCGGCGCAGCCCCTTAACATTCGCCAACGGCGAATATATCACTTTGCATAAGCAAAATATCACACACCGTCAGGTGTATATCACATCCGTAAAGCGGATATATCACTGCAAAGGCACCACCTTTGCCTCACGGTCTTGCCTGTGAATATTTTTTGCCGTTCTGAAGCGTAACACCTCTTGCTTCCATAAGCTCGGTTACGGTTACAAACTTGTAGCCCTTTGCCATAAGGTCAGGCACAAATTTTGCAACAGCTTCCGCCGTCTGCGGGTAGAGGTCGTGCATAAGTATGATGCATCCGTCAAATACTGAATTTACAACCGCATCGTAGTTTTTCTGTGTGTTACGGTTTTTCCAGTCCAACGAGTCAACGCTCCACATTATGAGCGGATACTGAACGTTCTTTTTTACTTTGTCGTTAACAGCACCCTCGGGCGGACGTACAAGGGTTACGGATTTGCCTGTAACGCTTGTGATTTTGTCGGTTGATTTGTTAATCTCATTTGCAATTTCAGCCGCTGTCAGCTTTGTAAGATTTTTATGCGACCAGGTGTGTGAAGCAATCTCACAGCCAAGGTTACTTGCTCTTTTGACTGTACTCTGATATCTGTCAACTCTGTCACCAACAACAAAGAATGTCGCCTTTGCACCGTTCTTCTGGAGTGTATCAAGGATTTTCTCCGTAACAGGCGAGTAGGGACCGTCGTCAAAAGTAAGAGCAACCAGCTTTTCGTGGTTCGGGTTTTCGTCCTGTGTACGTCTGGTTGTGGTTGTTGTAGACTTTTGTGTGGACTTTGACGTGCTTTCTTCTTCTTCTTTCTTCGCTGTGGTTGTCGTCGTAGTCGTGGTAGTAGTTGTTGTAGTGGTTGTTGTGGTCGTAGTTGTTGTTGTAGTTGTAGTAGTCGTCGAAGAGGAGGACGGTGTTGTAGAATCTGCGTCCGTATCGACGGGTGTATTGTTCACACAGCCTGCCAAGCCGAATAAACAAAAGCACATAATGATGCTGATAATTCTTTTTGATAAGTTGGTCTTCACCTTTATCATCTCCCGAGAGACTATTATAGTACGACTCGCCGCAAAAATCAACACAATATCCGAAAATATGAGTTTTTTCAATTATAATAAACGGGATTTTTTATTTATTGTTTCACGAAAAAAATGTTTTATAAATTCTTAAAATTTTTTCTAAAAATCTCTTGACAATCATAAAACTATCGTATATAATAAGCAAGTCGCTTGACGAGAGTCAAGGCAAAATATGGCGGCATAGCTCAGTTGGCTAGAGTACTCGGTTCATACCCGATTGGTCGTAGGTTCGAATCCCACTGCCGCTACCACTTAATGGCCCGGTGGTCAAGAGGTTAAGACACCGCCCTTTCACGGCGGTAACACGAGTTCGATTCTCGTCCGGGTCACCAAGCCGAGCAAAAGCTCGGCTTTAATATTTGCGGATGTAGCTCATCTGGTAGAGCGCCACCTTGCCAAGGTGGAGGTAGCGAGTTCGAGCCTCGTCATCCGCTCCAGAAAAGAAAGAACCTTTGTCAGTTGACAAAGGTTCTTTCTTTTCAGCTAAATCCGTCCTTGCGGACGGGATAAATCCCACTACTGTGGGATGAAATCACTTTGTGATGAAATCCGCCTTTCGACGGAAGAAGGACGGATTTAATTTCATCTGCGAAGCAGATTTCATCCGAGCAAGACGAGGATTTCATCGCACTTGTGCGATTTCATTGAAACCTTTAGAAAGCTGTGGTATAATTATTTCAAAGAGGTGATTTCAATGGCAGAAAACAAGCTCGCAGATATGTCAACAGAATTTGCAATTCAAATATTAAAGCTAACCGATAGCATAAAGGGTCACTATTCATTGTGCAATCAGCTTGAGAGAAGCGGTACCAGTATTGGCGCAAATATTCGTGAAGCGAAATATGCCCATAGTCGACCGGACTTTATAGCCAAATTGCATATTGCTTTGAAAGAATGCTATGAAACTGAATATTGGATTGAAATTACTCAAAAGTCTGAACTGATTTCGGGTGATGTAGCAAAAAGTATTTTACACGATTGCGGAGCGATACGCAGAATGCTCATCTCATCCATCACCACCGCAAAGGAGAATCTGAAATGAAATCTTTAAAAACCATACTTAGAGCAATATTTTGGATTTTAATAACCTTTATTTTTATATTTACTTTTGTCTTTTTTGGCGGATATAAATTTTTCGAATCGCAAAATCCGATTCTTATTGAATTTGGAGTTTCAATAATATTAGGAGGTTTGCTTTTTAGTGTATTTGAAGGTGGCAGAAAATTTGAAAAACACTACGATTCAAAAATAGCTGAACTTGAAAAGCGCATTGAAGATTTGGAACACAAGAACAATTGACACATTCTTCCTCTTATGATATACTGTTGCGGAATTTTGCAAAGGGGATACTCAAATGAAAACTCTCAAAAGACTTTTATCGGTCTTGCTTGCCCTAATAATGCTTGTCGGCACGCTTGTAATACCTGTTGCCGCAGGTGACACCGAAGAGGAAGAAATCGTTGCCCGAATGTATATCGGTCATAAGGAAAGATATATGAATCTTTCGGGTCACACTTGGATTTATATTGAAAATCTTACCGACCACTCACTCACCGTCGGTGCATACACTCTTCAAAAGGGCAAGGGTGTTTCAATCGGTACATACGGTTATGCAATTGCGAACGGTAAAGGGCTTTATTATAATGTTGAGGCATACAGATACCAAAATGTCGACATTTCTACCTATATTCATCTGAGCAAGGATTTAACGCAGGAACAGCTTGATAAGGTCAGCGAAAAAATCCGCCGAAGCGGCACGTGGGATTACACACTCAACTGTGCATATTTCGCCACCCGAATTTGGAATACAGTTTTCGGTCAGCCCGTTATTTATATGCTTATACCCACACTTCATCAGTTGCAGATTTTAATGTATCCGAGCCACGGCAACGGCTTTAAAATGACTGTTCCGTCAATGAACGATGTTTACAAGCAGATCGGCAAGGGAGACGATGCTTACATTGTTACCGCTGATCCCAGAGTACCCGATTAACATAATAATATTAATCCCACAGAATTGATTTTACTCAACTCTGTGGGTTTTGTTTTTTTGAATTTAACGGGTAGGGCAGGGGCTTGCTACCGCCGATGGTGTTAAAACCGAATAATTAACTAAGCCGTAGCAAGACTTTTCCTGCTACGGCTTTTTTGGTTGCTCTATTTAAATATTTCACTAGACCTTGGGTCGGATTTCATTGCAATGTCTCGGTGCGTTTACGGCATATACGGGTCAACGTTCATCGAATTATACTTTTCGTCAATTAAAAACTGACGGATATAATTGATTGTAAAGTCAATGCCCCACTGTCCTTTACCGCCGAACCAGTTTCTTGAATGCGGCTCAATGGAAAGCATACCGTCGTAATTGTGAATGTGAAGTATAGCCATAACTGCGCCCCAGTTTGTCTGGTCAAGACCTGCGGGCGGGTCGTCGTAATGGTCTCCGCCGACGTGCAGAGTACCCTTTATGTGGAAGTGGTGGAATCTGTGACCCCAGTCAGCCATTTCCTTAAGGTAATCACCAAAGCGGTTTATGCAATGTGACGGGTCATACTTGATGCCGAGCTCGGGGATTGCAGTAAGAATTGCGCCCCATGCCTTCGCATCGTAGATGAAGTTTGCCCAGTCGCAGTTGTAGATGCCGATTTTAACATTCTTTGCCTTTGCGTACTCCACAAGCTTTGAAAGGTAGCCGATTGCATATTTGCAGTTCTCCTCAAAGCTCTTGTCCTCAACCTCGTTACAGCCAACGTTATAAACAGGACAACCGAGTATTGATGCAAGGTCAACAAGGTTTTTATCGTGTTGCATAGCCTCGGGAATAATCTCGCCGTTGTCGTCAATTCTGTCCATTCCCCAACGTCCGATTGAGCCGACAGCCACATCGTATTTTTCTGAATAACCCTTGATTTCTTCGGCACGGGCAAGCACCTCGAAGGAGTCGTATTTGTCGTTTATGCAGAACTCAACAGCTTCAAGACCCTTTTCTTTAACCGACTTGAAGTGACCTTCCTCCCAGCCGTTTATAATACCTAATTTCATAAAAACACCGCCTTAAATTTTGCTGTTTTCACTATAGCAAAAAAGAGGCGGTGTTGTCAATTAGTTATTTTTCGTAAGTGTTAAGAAAAGCTTTTGTTCTGGGGTTTTTGGGGTTTACAAGGACTTCTTCGGGTGTGCCTTGCTCGGCGATGACACCGTCGTCCATAAAGATAACCTCGTCGGAAACGTCCTTTGCAAAGTTCATTTCGTGTGTAACGATAACCATTGTCATATTGTCCTCTGCAAGCTGACGGATTGTTTTAAGAATCTCACCCGTAAGCTCGGGATCAAGTGCCGACGTCGGCTCGTCAAAGAAGAGAATCTGCGGATTCATCGCAAGCGCACGTGCAATTGAAACACGCTGCTGCTGACCGCCCGAAAGCTCGCAAGGGTAGTTGCCGAGCTTGTCCGAAAGACCAACCTTGTCAAGATATGCCTTTGCAGTTTTGTCAATTTCCTCAAGGATTGCTTTTTTGTTCTTTTTATAGTCGGGTCTTTTCTTTGCCGCAAGCTTCATCGCAAGTGTAACGTTGCCAAGCGCCGTGTACTGCGGAAAAAGATTAAATTGCTGGAAAACAAGACCTATGTTCTGCTGATTGTCCTTGAGCTCCTTTAACTGTTTTTTATCGGTTACCGTGCTGTCAAAAACAACCTTTTCGTTTACGCAGATTTTGCCTGATGTTGCAGTTTCAAGCCCGTTGATACAACGTAAGAGGGTAGTCTTACCGCTTCCCGAAGAGCCGATGATTGAAAGCACCTTGCCCTCTTCAAGTGAAAAGGTGATACCCTTAAGGACTTTAGTAGCACCAAAGTCTTTTGTAAGTTCATTAACTTCAAGAATTGCCATATTCAATCACCTCACACGGAAAAGTAGCTGAGCTTCTTTTCAATCTTGTTAAAGAGAATTGTAAGAAGACCGCACGCAACGAGGAAGAACACACCTGTGTAGAAAAGGGGCCAGAGAAGACCGTCACTCTTGATGAATGCTTCACCGCTCCAGATAATCTCGTAAACAGAGATAATTCTTGCGAGAGATGTATCTTTAACGAGCGTGATGATTTCGTTGCTCATCGGCGGAATGATGCGTTTTACAACCTGCAAAAGCACAACCTTGAAAAATGCCTGCGTTCTTGTCATACCGAGCACGTGGCAAGCCTCATACTGTCCCTTTGAAATCGACTCGATACCGCCACGGTAAATCTCCGAAAAATAGCAGGCATAGTTGATAACAAACGAGATGAGTGCCGCAACAAAACGGTCAAAAACATGCCACGTTGCAAGCCATTGGATAAAGAAGTTGTCGCTCTGCTGACTTGAAGCCCACATTCCGACGAAGCCCGGAACATAGAAAATAACAATAAGCTGGAGCATAAGGGGAGTACCTCTGATAACCCACACAAAGGTGCGCACAAGCCATTTTATCGGCTTGATTTTGCTCATTGAGCCGAAGCTCATAATAAGACCCAGAGGTAAAGCAAAAACCAAAGTCAATGCAAAAAGCTCAAGCGTTGAAGCAAAACCCTCAAGCAAAGACTGTGTTACCGTCCAAAACATAATATCTAAACCTTTCTTAATTAACACACTAAAAACATCTTAAAGGCAGGGAGCCGACTTGACTTCCTGCCTTTTGTTTTAAGTTTTAGTTGAATTATTCTTCAACTGTTACACCGTACTTGTCAGCAAGCTTCTTGAATTCGCCGCTCTCCTTGTACTCCTTAAGGAATGCGTTGAGCTCAGCAGTAACGTCAGAGCCTGTTCTGAAAGAAATACCGAATTCCTCTGTGCTGAGTGTCATAGCAGTTGCAAGGTCAGCATAGCTTGTACCTGCACCAACTGTAGCGTCAGCCATTGTTTTGTCGATGATACAACCGTCGCAAGCGCCGCTCTTTGCTTCGAGAAGTGCTGTAGCCATATCCTTAACAGCAACTGTCTTAAGACCGTTGTCTGTACCTGCTGTCTGACCTGCAGAGCCTTCTTCAACTGCAAATGTGAGATCCTTGAGAGCGTCAACTGTTGTAAGTGTAGCTGCCTTGTCTGCGGGAAGAACAACTACCTGTGAATTCTTGAGGTAAACATCTGAAACAGAGGAGTTCTTAAGAGCCTCATCTGTGATTGTCATACCGTTCCATACGCAGTCAACTGTGCCTGCCTGAAGGTCAAGGAACTTCTTGCCCCAGTCTGCAAGAACAACGAACTCAACCTCAACGCCGAGTTTTTCAGCAAAAGCATATGTAAGCTCTGTGTCAAAGCCAACCCATTCGCCGTTTTCCTGATAGTTCATGGGTTTATAATCTGTAATACCGACAACGATCTTGCCTTTTTCCTTGATTGCTGCAAGGTCGGATGCTGTGTCGGGTGTCTTATCGCCGCAGCCTGCAAAAGCAAAAACCATAACTGCTGTAAGCACTGCAAGAGCGATTGCTATAAACTTTTTCATAATAAAAATCCCTCCAAAAGAATTTGTGCTGTTATGTTAACACATTACTACGCTAAAGTCAATATTAAAATATTTAAAAATACAATAATTTACACTTATTTCGCACGAATATATTTTGCTTTCTCCAAAAAAATAAATACAAGGTGATTTTATGGATTTTTTATGGGCTTTTTTAGTCGGCGGTGCAATTTGTGTTATCGGTCAGCTTTTGATTGACCTTACCAAGCTTACTCCTGCAAGAATACTAGTCAGCTTTGTTGTTCTCGGTGTTGTTCTGGAGGGCTTCGGGCTCTATCAGTACCTTGTGGATTTTGCAGGGTGCGGTGCAACTGTACCCTTGACGGGCTTTGGATATACACTTGCAAAGGGAACAAGGGAAATGATTAACGAAACAGGCTGGCTCGGTATTTTTACGGGGCCGCTCAGCTCGGGTGCGGCAGGCATCTCGGCGGCTATCATCAGCGGTCTGGTTGTGTCATTTATAACCCGTTCGGGCACGAAATAAAAGAAAAAGGAGTAAGCGTTAAGCTTACTCCCGTTAAATCTTAATTTATGTTTACTGAGCGTCTACCTGAACAGGATCGTCGATGTCACAGCATGAGCATGAAACATAATCGCTCTGGTCGTCGTCTTCAACCTTATTCTTGCAGGGAAGAACCTTTGTTACAACATAGTAAACGCCTGCGGCAACAGCAGCAATAGCAGCGATAATGCCTACAACCTTAAGAATCTTTTTAAGTGTATCACACATGGGATAGTACCTCCTGAACTTTATTTACACTAATTATATTACAGCATCAGGTCAAAGTCAAGTTTTTTTGCTAAATAAAAACAAAAGGACAGGTAAAAACCTGTCCGTATTGTTAAACTCAATTAGTCTGCAAGAAGCTTTGCGAGAGCTGACTTCTTTCTGGCAGCGTTATTCTTGTGGAGAAGATTCTTTGCACAAGCCTGATCTACCTTCTTAATAGCAAACTTAACAGCAGCTTCCTTATCAGGTGAGTTAGCTGCAGCAGCAGCGTTAGCCTTCTTGATAGCTGTCTTAAGAGCAGAATTTCTTGACTTGTTACGAGCAGCCTTTGACTTGTTTACAAGCACTCTTTTCTTTGCTGATTTGATGTTAGGCATCATTCCACCTCCTTTAATGCATTACACAGTTAGTAATGATATCATTAAAACCGCAAAAAAGCAAGTATTTTTTTACTTTTTTTAAAAAATTTTTTAAGGGTGATTTATATGGATTTCAGAACTGACCTTGCACTCGAACGACACGAGGTTATCAAAGCGGATTCTCCCGAGGGTGTGGTGAGCGAAACGTTTGAGAAAAACGGTATAACCTTTACAAAAATTAAGGTGACAAACGAATCGGGAGCGGAAAGTCTCGGCAAACCTGTAGGAACTTATATTACGGCAGAAATCCCGTCACTCGTAACCCGTTCACCTGTAGATGAAGAAATAATCGAAGCGATAGGCGAGGAACTGCGCAGTCTTTTACCCAAAGAGGGGACTGTGCTTGCCGTCGGACTCGGCAATACGGATATAACTCCCGATGCTGTCGGTCCCGAAAGCATTAGTATGGTACTGGCAACTCGTCATATCAGCGCAGAACTGTCCGAAAGTGTCGGGCTCGGTGACTTGCGTCCCGTTGCAGGCTTTACTCCGGGTGTTCTCGGCAAAACAGGTGTGGAAACTGCCGAATCCGTAAAGGGTCTTGCAGAAACCGTCAAGCCCTGTGCCGTCATTGTAGTTGATGCCCTTGCCGCAAGAAGGCTTAAAAGGCTTGGTAACACCGTGCAGATGTCTGATACAGGAATAACTCCCGGCTCGGGTGTCGGCAATGCAAGAGCCGCAATAAACAAAGAAAGCATCGGTGTACCTGTAATTTCTATGGGAATTCCGACGGTGGTTGATGCGCAAACACTTGTCAATGACCTTACCGATGATACAAAAGAAATTTCACGGGAGGAAAATAAACGAATGATTATTACACCCCGTGAAATTGATTTGGTTGTCGAGCGTGCTTCGAGAATTATAGGTCTTTCTATCAATAAAGCACTTCAGCCGCACTTGAGCGTGGACGAAGTTATGATGCTCGTCGGCAATTAGATTGTCTTTTCCATATAAACCTTGCCGTCAAGGCTTTTCCACTTAAGTGTGTTACCCTCAAGCAAAATGTATCCGTGTTCGCTGTTTTCTTTTGGAATGGAAACCGAACCGGGATTTACATAAATGAAGTTTTCTTTTTCCTCAAAGGCAGGAACGTGGGTGTGTCCGTTCAAAAGAATGTCACCCTTTTTGATTTTCGGCGGATTTGCAGGGCTGAACTTGTGCCCGTGTGTGGCAAAAATCATTCTGCCGTCAACAAAAAGTATGGCATACTCCGCAAGAACGGGGAATTCAAGTACCATCTGGTCAACCTCGGTGTCGCAGTTGCCACGCACGCAAAGGATTTCATCAGCTATCGGGTTGAGCATTTCGATAACCTCTTTGGGTGCATAACCCTCGGGCAAATCATTTCTCGGCCCGTGGTAGAGTATATCACCGAGAAGCAACAGCTTTTCGGCATTTTCGTTTTTATATGCCTCGAGCATCTTCTTGCAGTAGTAAGCACTGCCGTGGATGTCGGATGCGATCATTATTTTCATAAGTTTACCTCACAGCGTACTCGGCAATTCTTTCAATACATTTGCCGTTGCACGCACTCATAAATTTTTCTCTGAAAGCCTTGATTTTCTCCTGCTGACAGCTCCCACTCAAAATACATGCAACGATTTCCTCGTTAGTTGTAACAATTCTTCCCGGAACAAAGCTCTTGTAATCAAAATAAAAACTTCTGTCTCTGTCATACTTCTCAAGGTCGTAAGCGTAGAAAATCATCGGCTTGTCAAGTAAAGCGTATTCGAAAATCAACGAAGAATAGTCGGCAACAAGATAATCTGCCGCACAAAGTGCAGTTTCAATGTTAAGAACGTTTGAAGCGTCAAATACAAAATCGCCGTACTTTTTCTTTTCATCATCAGTCAGCTTATACTTCTTTGCTGTGAACGGATGAAGCTTTAATATGAGCGCATAATCCTTGCCGAGCGTGCTTTTAAGCAGCTCATAATCAAGCGGCTGGTCATTGTAGGACTGCTCGGGTGAGTCACCACGGAATGTCGGGGCATAGAGAATGATTTTTCTGTCTCCGATTTCGGGGAATATCTTTAACACCTCGTCACGGCAACTGCCGACAAATTCTTTGTCGAAAAAGATGTCCGTCCTTGGTGTACCCATAGCCTTGACAATCTCCTGCGGACAGCCGAAAGCCTCGGCATAGCAGGGGATAACACTCTCTGCAGAAACAAACACATCGGTATAGGTGTTGTGCTTCGGGAAACGGAGCATATCTTCACGGCTTCCGCCCCAGGCGAGGTCGAGCGTGGAGTAACCCCATTTTTTAAACGCACCGCAAGCGTGCCAGAGCTGAATTACCTTTGTGCCCTCGTTCGGCTTGTGAGCGTAAAGAGGGTCAAAGTTGTCTGTCACAAAAACGCATTTACAGCGTGCATAGTCCTTTTGAAACATAATGTCAAACCATATACGCTTAACGGCATTCTGTGGGGCCTGCATGATTTTGCAGTTGTAGCCTTTTTTTATAAGGTATTTATAAAGCCCCGTCATATTGTCAGGCATCTCGGTGTAATTTTTGCTGAAAGCGAAAAGCACCAGCTTTTCATCAATCGGCTTTAACGAAAAAAGCCTGAAGGCGAGAGGCCATACGACGAAAAAGAAAAACTTTCTTCTTAATATATTTATAAAGGATTTGATTTTACTCATACAATCCCTCCAAAGTTATAGATAAGACAAAGAGGCTGTCAAAAGACAGCCTCTGTATCATCATGTGCATTAAACGGCACGTGTTACCTTACCTGAACGTAAACAACGTGTGCAAGCATATACCTTGCGCGGAGAACCGTTAACAACTGCCTTAACACGCTTAATGTTCGGCTTCCATGTTCTGTTTGAACGTCTGTGTGAGTGAGAAACCTGAATACCGAAAGAAACACCTTTGCCGCAGAATTCGCATTTTGCCATAAGTCGGCACCTCCTTTTAATTGGGATAGCGTATACACTTTTTTATCTCGCTACCCTACGAATACTAAACAACGTCCTACATAATAACAGATATTTTAGAAAAAATCAACCTTTTTTCATAACAATTTTTATTTTATTTCAAAAAATATTTAGAAAAATACTATTGCTTTTTTCTTTTAACTAATGTATAATACACCTATCGAACATTTGTACGGATATCGGAGGTATAATTATGGCTGATAAACAAAAGGCTTTGGAAACCGCAATTGCCCAGCTTGAGAAGCAGTACGGTAAGGGAACTGTTATGCGTCTCGGCCAGAATGCAGGTATGACCGTTGAGGCTATTTCAACAGGTTCACTCTCACTTGACGTTGCAACGGGTATCGGCGGACTTCCCAAGGGCAGAATTGTTGAAATATACGGACCTGAATCTTCAGGTAAAACCACACTTGCTCTCCACGCTGTTGCAGAGGCACAGAAGGCAGGCGGCGAGGCAGCTTTCATCGATGCCGAGCACGCACTTGACCCTGTTTATGCCGCTAACCTCGGTGTTGACGTTGACTCTCTTCTCGTTGCACAGCCGGATAACGGTGAGCAGGCACTCGAGATTGCGGAAGCACTTGTCCGTTCAGGTGCTATTGATATCGTTGTCGTTGACTCCGTTGCAGCTCTTGTTCCCCGTTCGGAGATTGAGGGCGAGATGGGCGACTCACACGTCGGTCAGCACGCAAGACTTATGTCACAGGCTTTAAGAAAGCTTGCAGGTGCAATCAATAAATCAAATACTATTATAATATTCATAAATCAGCTCCGTGAAAAAATCGGTGTTATGTACGGTAACCCCGAAACCACAACGGGCGGACGTGCACTCAAATTCTATGCTTCAATGCGTATGGATGTCCGCCGTATTGAGTCAATCAAGGCGGCAGGCAATGAGTTTATCGGCTCAAGAACAAAGGTTAAAATTGTAAAGAACAAGGTTGCCCCCCCGTTCAAAGAGGCAGAATTTGACATTATGTATGGCGAGGGTATTTCTAAGGTTGGTGAAATCCTTGACATTGCCGTTGCACTTGATATTGTCAACAAGAGCGGCGCCTGGTTCTCTTACGGTGAAACAAGACTCGGTCAGGGCAGAGATAACGTAAAAGAGCTTATCAAAAACGATCCCGACCTTATGGCAGAGCTTGAAAAGAAAATCAGAGATAATATGGACAAGTTAACACAGATGAGCAAAGCCTCTTCAAAGAAGGGTGTTGCAAAGGCTCCTGCGGCGGCACCCAGTGCTCCTGCGGCTCCCTCTGCACCTGTAACAAAGGCTTCTGCAAAGGCAAAGCTTGACATTGCGGTAGATGACTGATGAAAATAACTGCGAAACAAGGAAAAGGTACAAAAATACATATTCATATTGACGGCGAATACCTTTTGACCGTGGACGAGGACTTCTGGTTTTCGAGCGGTTATGTTTCGGGCGATGAAATTGACGACGGGGACCTTGCTGCCTTTAAGGAGGCGGCAGGCTCCCGCCTTGCTTTTAACAGCGCAATGTTCAGCCTTGATATGCGTGACCACTCCGAAAGGGAAATCCGTCAAAAGCTTGCACGCAAATATGACGAGCAGTCGGTGGATTCAGCTGTTTTCAAGCTTCTTGACCTCGGTCTTGTCAACGACCGCCGCTATGCAGAGCAGCTTTGCCGTGAACTTTTTGAAAGAAAAAAGTTCGGCAAAAGCCGTGTTGTCAGCGAGCTTTACCGCAAAGGAATTTCCCGGGAAATAATAAATGAAGTCCTTGACGAGTACGAAGAAGAGAATGAACCGGATAATGTTCAAAGAATAGTTGATATTATCAGAAAAAAATATTATAATAAGCTGATTGATGAAAAATCACGGCAAAAAACAGTTGCCGCACTTGTACGCCTCGGTTACTCTTTTTCGGATATCCGTCAGGCTATGAGTGAGTTTTCATCGGATGAATTTTACGAAGAATATTAAGGTGATACTATGGCTTATCAGATTGGTATGATTTCTCTCGGCTGTCCCAAAAATCAGGTTGATGCCGAGCATATGCTTGCTCTCATTGACGAAGCAGGCCACAGCATTGTTGACTATGTTGACGGCTGTGACGTTGTAATTATCAACACCTGCGGTTTTATTGACGATGCTAAAAAGGAAGCAATTGAAAACATCCTTGACACCGTCGAGCTTAAAAACGAGGGACTTGTTAAAAAAATTATCGTTGCAGGCTGTCTTGCACAGCGGCATAAGGAAGAAATTGCAAAGGAAATTCCCGAGGTCGATGCAGTTATCGGTATCGGTGCCGACGGTGATATCCTTAAGATAATTGACGACGTAATGGCTTCGGACAGAATAATTGAAAAATTTCCTCCGCAGTCGGATTTACCGCTTGACGGTCAGCGAATTCTTACAACTCCCGAGCATTGGGCATACCTCAAAATCGCTGACGGTTGTTCAAACAGATGTACATACTGCACCATTCCGTCAATCCGTGGCGATATGCGTTCTCGTTCAATGGAAAACATCTGTGACGAGGCAAAACAGCTTGCCGAAGTCGGTGTAAAGGAGCTTATCCTCATTGCACAGGACACCACAAGCTACGGTCTTGACCTTTACGGCGAGCTTAAGCTTCCTGAGCTTCTTAACCGCCTGTGTGAAATTGACGGCATCGAGTGGATAAGACTTCTCTATTGCTATCCCGACAAAATCACTGACGAGCTTATTGCTACAATCAAGGCACAGGAAAAGGTTGTCAACTACATTGACCTTCCGCTCCAGCACGCAAACGACAGAATTTTAAAAGCAATGAACCGCCGTGGAACAAGCGAGGATATCAGAAATGTTATCGCAAAGTTAAGAAAAGCGCTTCCCGATGTCGTAATCAGAACAACATTTATCGTCGGCTTCCCTGGCGAGGATGACGAAGCGTTTGAAGACCTTGCAGTTTTCGTCAACGAAATGGAGTTTGACCGTCTCGGTTGCTTCTCTTTCTCACCGCAGGAGGGTACACCTGCTTACGATATGCCCGATCAGCTCGAGGAGGATGTCAAAATCCGCCGTGGCGAAATCATTATGCAGGATCAGCTAACAATAGTTGAAGACAAAAACAACGCAAAAATCGGAAATACATATAAAACGATTGTCGAGGAATATGACCCGTATACCGACAGCTACATCGGCAGAACATATATGGATGCACCCGAAATTGACGGACTTGTCAAGTTCACTTGTTCCGATGAGCTCGAGGTCGGAGACTTTGTTGATGTCCGAATTTTTGATGTTGATGAATACGATTTACTCGGCGAGGTTGAAGAATGAATACACCAAACAAAATAACCGTATTCAGAATGTTTATCGCACCGCTTTTTCTTGTGATTTACTTTCTGAATATTGAGCATAAAATGCTTGCTTCTGCTTTAATTTTTGCTCTTGGTGCAATCACCGATGCAATTGACGGCAGAATGGCACGCAAAAACAACATTGTTACAAACTTTGGCAAATTCCTTGACCCGATAGCAGATAAAATGCTCGTAACAGCTGGCTTTCTTGCACTTATGCAGGACGGACTCTGCAATATATGGATTGTAATGCTCATGCTTACAAGAGAATTTGCCGTTACCTCCGTCAGACTTATTGCCGCGGCACAGGGCGTTGTAATACCTGCTAATATCGGGGGCAAGATAAAAACAGTGTTCCAGATGGTTTCACTCATTGCAATAATGTTAATCGGCGAAGTTAACACAGTTTTTTCGCTCGGTTTACCTCTGGCGGTTATCTCAAATGTGTTGCTCGGCATAACAGCGGCAATCTCCGTTGTTTCGGGACTTGTTTACATTTTTGACAGCCGAAAGGTTATAGATTTCAAAAGTTAGGAGTGCTTGTATGGTTATTTCATCCGCAAGACTTATGAAAAGAGCATCAAGGGAGGGCTACGCAATCCCTGCTTTTAATATCGACAATCTCGAGTCTGCAATGGCAGTTTCGGAGATTATGCACGAAATGCGCCTGCCCGTAATTGTGCAGATGATTCCCCGTACTCTCAACTACGGCGGAGTTGCAATGTATCCTGCAATGATGCGTGAGCTTATGGCGGATTGCCCCGTGGACTATGCCTTGCATCTTGACCACGGCAACAGCCTGGCACTTGCACAAAGATGTATCGCAAGCGGATTTTCTTCCGTAATGTTTGACGGCAGTGCAATGAGCTTTGAGGACAATATCAAATACACAAAAGAAGTCACAGACTTTGCGCTTCCGATGGATGTTTCCGTTGAGGGCGAGCTTGGCACAATCGGCGGCAAGGAAGAGGGCGACACTGATATGGAGGCCTCTTACACAAAGGTGAGCGAAGCCGAGGAATTTGTCCGTCGTACAAATGTCAGCACCCTTGCAATCGGTGTCGGCACGGCACACGGAATTTACAAGGGCGAGCCGAAGATAAATGTTCAGAGGATAAAAGAAATCCACGAGGCTATCGAAACTCCGCTTGTGCTTCACGGTGCATCGGGACTTTCAAATGATGTACTGCGTGACTGCATCGCTGCCGGCATCAGTAAGATAAACTTTGCAACCGAGCTTCGTCAGGCTTACACAAACGGCATCAAGGCAGAGTTCGCAAAGGATCCCGAGGTCTTTGACCCGAAGATTTATATGCGTGGTGCGGTTGATTCAATCAAAGAAGTCCTCCGTGAAAAGATAAATATTTGCTATGGCTTAAAATCTGAATAAAGCAAAAGCATCACAGAAATGAACTGCCCCAAATTGTACGGACAGCACAAAAAAGCCCCTATGGTAGGCAATATTAAATTTTAAGCAACATACTGACTTCGTTTTTCAAGCGGAGTCAGTTTTGTTTTTAATTGAATTCGATCGTTGTTGTAAAAGTGTATGTATTCACTTATGAGGATGCGAGCAT
>JAFUPA010000033.1 GCA_017481575.1 Clostridia bacterium
ATTGATATGGTGTATTATATTTTCTTGTGATATTCTTTTTCATTGCAAGTAAATTATATCACAAAAAGGACTACATTCCTACCTTTCGGTAAGTTTGTAGTCCTTTTCTTTTTCAGGCTGTTTTTTTACAGCCCCTTTTTTACAGCTTTTCAATTCCCGAGTCACGCTGTGCGTTCACGAGGTCGTTGTCAATTTGCAGAATTTTTACCGAATGCTTTGCTCGGTTTTTAAAACGCACGGGATAGCGGATTAGTGTTTCAAAAAATCGTATTACCCAGAAAACAGGCAGAAGGAAAATACATTTTTTTAATATGGGATATCGGATGGACATTATTTCTTTGTCGGGGAAAATCGCACGGATAAAGTTTTTTGCTTTTTCAGTTTCCAGAGCTTCGTCGTTTGCGTTAATGAATTTGTTAAGAAAAGCCTCGTTCATTGTGCCGTAAACTCCGCCCGAGATTATGTAAGCCGAAACGCTGTTAAATTCTCCGTTAAATTCACCGCCGTACCATTCGTCGGCGATGCTTTCAATTTTTTCTTGAAAAACATCCAAACCGATTTTTTGAAGTTCACCGTGAATATAGTCAAGGTCAAGGTCGGGGTACGCTTTGCGGTAGATGTAAAGGTCAAGCAAGGTGCGGATTCCCGTGCCGCCGTAGCGGTAGTGCTTCGCAACGTGTGCAATAAGGAAGATATATAAATCCTCACGGCTCAATTCGTAACGGTAGCTATAGCCGTCAGCAAGCGTTGCACGCTCAAAGCCGTTGCCGAAATAACCGTTCAACGTTTCATGCTCCTCGTCCACCATTGAGCGGTGAAATTCAATGTAAGCATTGCCACGCTCAACATTCGAGTGCAGGTTACCCTCACCGCAGAAGCTGAAGCCGTCCGCTTCAAAGGCTTTTACAACCTCATCACAGCGGTCGGGCTCAACCAGCAGGTCGAGGTCACCCATAGTCCGCATATCGGGCGAGGGATAAAGGTTTTTGACGATGTAACCTTTAAGCGGCATATGCCGAACGCCCATTTTCTCGAGCTTGTCCATTGCATCGCAGGCTTCAATTTCCTGCTGTGCTTCAACAACAATCTTCTGCATACGGAACTCTTTTAAGTACTTAAGCGTTGTCGGGTCAGGCTTGTTTGTGAGCTTTTTACATGAATAGGCAATTATGTTCAGCACGCATTGCTTCTTTGCAAAATCAATGATTTTTCCCCAGTCAAGATTGGCATCGTTTTCGGGCGGAACCGTGCCGTTGATAACAGATGCGACAAGATTGATAACATAAGCGCTGACACTTTTATCGGTGTCAAATTTATTGTCCGGCATAATTCCACCTCCGTTGACTTTTATTTTTCCTTGTGGTAACATAATGAACATAAACCGATTACAAGGGGAATAAATATGGCTTATGATATAGTTCGATGGGTTGCAGGTGTTCTTTTGTTTTTCCTGCTCATCGCGGTTTTGGTTTTGTTTGTAAAAAAAGCGGGTAAGGCTGTCTTGATTGCGGCTCTTACATCAGTCAGTCTTGTTGCGGTGTCACTTCTTGTGCCTGTTGAAAATTTCTTTTACAGCTTCAATTCAGTTGAGGATATTTTCAACTACCGCTATCACGAGAAGCTGCTGACCTATGCCGAGTGTGACGAGGGTGTCGTCTGCGTAGGGCAGAAGGATGCCGTAAGCTATGTTTATTACTCCTTCACAAAGGATAGTGAAGGCTACAAGTTGCCGAAAAACCTTGTTACAAAAACAATTTTCCGCTCAAGCGAGCACGGAATTTATCTTTTTGAAAAGTTCGAAAACCAAACTGTTATTATGACACAGGTTCTTGACTCTGCTTACAACGGTGAAGATTTCTCGCCTTGCAGTAACGGTTATTATTCATACACCGTGGTCGACGGAAATGTTGATTATTCCGCACTCACCTGCAAGGGCGAAAAGGTAAAGCTTATTTAATTATAAACTGATTTTAACAATATCTTCTTGCTCGGTATTGCCGCTATTTTCAGCGGCAATATTATTTTTGTCGCAGATTATAAACAGAAGAGTTGCCATAAGTCCGTAAGGCATCGGGCAGAATTCACCCGGGTTTACAAGCGACATAAGGAAAAGTCCCGCATAGGAAATAAAGAGAGTTATGTTAAAGTGAGTTACCCTCTTCCATACGGTTTTCATTCTGTTATAGAGCTGGTAAGTATAAGCCACAACACCCAAAAGACCGAAGCTTCCGATAACCTGGAAGGGTGCGGAATGATACCAACAAAGCGCAAACTTTGCAGGGTCGTGAACGTCGGTGTTTCCCATATATCCGAGACCTCTGCCGAAAAGAATATTTGACTTGAAGTCCTCAATCGCACGTGCCATAAGTCCTGCACGGATATCCACGCTTTCAATTCGGAGAATAACGGGAACAAAGAATTCAATAAGCGGTTTTGTGAAAAGTGTAAGCACAACAACAACCACGCTTGCAATCATAACAAGAGTTTTTTTGCGGTTCTTTTTGTCAGAATAAACAACTGCAAAAAGGCAAAGCGCAAGCTCTGCCGCACCGCCCAATGCACCGCCACGTGAGCCTGTGAAAAGAATGGCGGCATACTGGAGGAAACCTAAAAACAGATAAGGGTATTTCTTTGTTGAAAGGAAAAACGAGAACGGCATGGTGAGCATCAGTATGGTGGAAACATTGTTTCTCCATTGGAAGTTGAGCGGGCTCATTTTTTCCATAAATCTGTCCCAGAAAAGTATGTAGTGATTAGCTATCATAAACACACAGAACAGACCGACAACCGTCATAATAAAAGCAAAGTGAAAACGCAGAACATAGTGCTTGCTTTTAGGCTTATAGTATGAGTTCATAATAAAATAAGTCAGAAGCATACCGAAGCCGAGACCTATTGTGTGATAAAGTGCAGAAAGGTTGAAATATTCGGGTACCGTGATTTTGCCCAGACCGCCGAGAGTAACTGCAACAGAAACTGCGGCAATACCTTTCCACGTTTTGCCTAGGTCGAATTTTTGGCGGTAAACTATCATGTGGAAAAGGAATGCGATTACGGGAATGGGAACAAGCCAGACAAAATTTATAAAAAAGTCAAAAGAGTCGTAGCATTGAATTGCAACCGAGCACATAAGCCATGCCGGCAGGAGTGTTGCTATAATGTCGTCACAGACAATAAGGTTGAAGCTCAGAATAAGACCAATGGCAATGATTGCGTAGCCGAGCATAGTGTACCCGCCGAGACCGTCAAAAACGGGCAGGTCACGCATAATTACAAAAGCTGCGGCAATAACAGCCTGTATAACCATAAATGTTTTAGAAAGAATAAACTTGCGGAGAATACCGATAGTTTTGTTTTGCTCCATTTTATCAGAAAGTCTGGTTTTAATCATAATCCACCTCTCAAACAAAAACATACTATTATAAATATAGCATATAAAACTGTATTTATCAATTATATTTTAATTCGTGTTGTGAAATCAGCAAATTTTCTTTGTCACAACATTGACAAACGACGCAAAAATGATATAATCGTTAGTGTGTAAATTATAAAATTATTTAGGAGTGATTTAAATGCCACTTGTAAACACAAAAGAAATGTTTAAGGCAGCTTACGAAGGCGGTTACGCTATCGGTGCCTTCAACGTAAATAACATGGAGATCATTCAGGGTATTGTTGAAGCAGGTAAGAAGCTCAACGCTCCCCTTATTCTTCAGGTATCAAAGGGTGCAAGAGCTTATGCAAACCACACATACCTTGTAAAGCTCGTTGAGGCTGCTGTTGAAGAAACAGGTCTTCCCATTGCACTTCACCTTGACCACGGCCCGGATTTTGAAACATGTAAGTCCTGCATCGACGGCGGCTTTACATCAGTTATGATCGACGGTTCACACCTTCCTTACGAGGAGAACGTTGCTCTCACAAAGAAGGTTGTTGATTATGCTCACGCACACGGTGTTACTGTTGAGGGTGAGCTCGGTCAGCTTGCAGGTGTTGAGGATGACGTTAATGTTTCTGCTGAAGACGCTTCTTACACAAATCCTGATCAGGTTTACGATTTCGTAACACGCACAGGTGTTGACTCTCTTGCTATCGCTATCGGTACAAGCCACGGCGCATACAAGTTCAAGCCCGGTCAGAAGCCGCAGCTTCGTTTTGACATCCTTGAAGAAGTTTCAAAGAAGCTTCCCGGTTTCCCGATCGTTCTTCACGGCGCATCATCAGTTGTTCCCGAGTTTGTTGAGATTATCAACAACTACGGCGGAGAGATGCCCGACGCTATCGGTATCCCCGAGGAAATGCTCCGTCAGTCAGCTCAGATGGCAGTTTGTAAGATCAACATCGACTCTGACCTTCGTCTTGCAATGACAGCAGCTATCAGAAAGTATATGGCAGAGAATCCGAGCCACTTCGACCCCCGTCAGTACCTCAAGCCCGCTCGTGAGGCTATCCAGGGTATGGTTGAGCACAAGATCAACACAGTTCTCGGTTGCGGCGGCAAGGCATAAGCAAATCAAATTCAGTTCAGGCAGTTGCGAAAGTGACTGCCTGTTTTTTTGAGAGGTGAGGTTTATGTTAAATAAACTTATTTCAATGTTACCCAAAAATGTTGACGGAGTTCTGATTATCTCCGAAACCAACCGACGCTATTTTACATCATTCCGGTCAAGTGACGGAATTTTGCTTGTGACTAAAAACGGATCGGTTTTTCTGACGGACAGCAGATATATTGAAGAAGCACAGAACACAATTAAGTGCTGTGAGGTTGCGGAGCTGAAAAAAGCATCGGAACAGCTTCCCGAGTTATGCAAAAAATTCGGTTGTCGTACACTTATGGTTGAATCCGACCGGCTTACTGTTTCACAGCACAAGGCTTATCGCAAAGTGTTAAAGGGTATTTTGCTCACAACAGTCGGTACGGATAAGCTGATTGATGAGCTCCGAATGGTTAAACGTGAATATGAAATTGACTCTGTGGTGAAAGCACAGCGGATAGCCGAAAAAGCCTATGACCACATTCTGGGCTTTATCAAGGAGGGGGTAACCGAGCATGAAATTGCTCTTGAGCTTGACTTCTTTATGCTCAAAAACGGTGCAGAAGCAATTTCTTTTGAAACTATTGCAATTTCAGGTGCTAACACATCAAAGCCGCACGGCGTTCCGACAGATAAGAAGGTATGCCGAGGCGATTTTGTCACAATGGACTACGGTGCTGTGGTTAACGGTTATCATTCGGATATGACACGCACGGTTGCTGTCGGCTCGGTCTGCGATGAGCAGGTGAGGGTTTACAATACCGTACTCGAAGCGCAGTTAAAAGCGTTGGCTGTGTTAAAAGAGGGCGTAAAATGCTCCGACGCAGACAAGGCGGCAAGAGACTTTATAAATGAAAACGGATACGGAGAATTCTTCCGTCACTCCACGGGTCACGGAGTAGGGCTTGAAATTCACGAAAAGCCCAATCTTGCCCCGAGGTCGGATTTGATATTGAAAGCAGGAAATATCGTCACGGTTGAGCCGGGAATATACATTCCGGGCAAATTTGGCGTCAGAATTGAGGATATGGCAACAATTACAAAATTTGGTTGTGAAAATTTAACAAAAATTTCGAAGAAATTGGCAATATTATAAGTATTGACCAAAAGGTTACAATATGTTACAATTGGTAACGAATTGTAAAACGAAAGGAATGTGCAAATGGCTAAACCCATATCGACAAAAAAGGTGATAATGCTAATGCTTTCAATTGCATCAGCAGTTGTCATTTTCTTTGCAATGAGTTTGAGTGCAAGCGCAGCATCGTATCCGACGATTAAGCTTGATGTGCCTCGAATCAGTCAGGCGCCCGGCAGAGGCGACTGTGCAATTGCATCAATGGCAACCATTGAGGCTTATTGCCACGATCTTCCTGCAGGTGACCACAATTCAAAAGCATACCAGGCAGTTTATTCGGCTAACGGATACTCCTCGAGTGCAATGTGGTCAAAGCTCGGTTATAAAACAATCGATGGCTTTAACAAAACCACAGTATACAATCAGCTTAAGACAGGCTACCCCGTCATCGTCCACAGAACATCACAACACTACTCGGTAATTTACGGCTACGACGGAAGCACAACAAGCCTCGAGCTTTCAGGCTTCCTTGTCGTTGATGTTGACGATTCCTACAACACCAAGAGCCCTTATTTCAGACTTGATTCATGGATTCGAGGCTCACTTGACAGAATGGTAGTCCGTCTGGACGGTCTCGCAATTTCAACAGATGAGCTTAAAATCACCACTAACCATCCTGCAAAGGAAATGGCAAAGGGTGAGGCTTTCACGGCTAAAGGTATGGTCGTTTCCGACGAAAAGATTACGTCCGTGTCAGTTTCGGTAAATAATGCGGCTGGCGCACAGAAGTTGTCCTACACCGCAAATCCGAACACGACAAGCTTCGGTCTTTCGGCGGCTAACAGCAAAGTTGATATCTCATCACTTTCAGCAGGCAGTTATGTTTACTGGATTACTGCAAAGGATGCTTCGGGTGACGTGAAGTCGTACAAATATAACTTCAGCATAAGCTCTAAAGCTTATGAAGAGCCGAAGCTTGAAATTACAGAGGTTTCTTACACAGCGATTGTTAAGGCTGACCCTTATCTTAATATGAGAAAGGGTGCAGGCATGGAGTATTCGGTTATCGACACAATTCCCGACGGTGAAAAAATCAGCGTTACGGGTGAGTGTGACGGTTGGGCAAGAGTTTCCTACGGCGGCAAGGTTGGCTGGGTATCAATGGCGTATATTGAGAAATATGTCGAAAACCCGAACCTCAACCAGAGTCCGTCAACGCCCTCTGTTCCCGATACCTTCGTCAGCTACTATGCAAGATTGACTGCGAACGGCTTGCTTAAGGAGAGCGCAAATGTCTTCTCCTCAACTGTAGCAACCGTTCCCAAGAACACTGTTGTTAAAGTTCTCGGTGAATCTGACGGCTGGATAAAGTTTGCTTATAACGGCACAGTCGGCTGGTTGCGTTCAACATCATGCGTTTCCAATGTCGGCGACGTTGACGGCGGCGGAGCGGTGAATTCAACCGACGCACTGCTTATACTCAAAACATCAACAGGAAGCCTTACGTTGACCGACAAGCAGAACCTGGTTGCCGATTTTAACGGTGACGGAAAAGTCAATTCAGTTGACGCACTCATAGTTTTGCAGGTTGCAACAGGCTCAAAGAAGTTTGATTGATAGTTAGGGTGACGGTAATAATCCGAAAAGCCGAAAAGCACTGAAAAGGCTCGCTTTCGGGCCGGTTCAGATTATTACTGTCACCCTGACTTTAAATAAAAGTCCGTTTTTTAACGGGCTTTTATTGTTTTTGTATGAAAACACTTGAAAAAGACAATAAAATGGTATAAAATAATAACGTTAATAAATATGTCGGGGCTGTTTATTTCGCCTCGTGTATATCAAGAAACAAAAACGGAGGAATAACAGTATGATTTCAGCAGGTGATTTCAGAAACGGTGTAACATTTGAAGAGGACGGCAACGTTCTTCAGGTTGTTGAGTTCCAGCATGTTAAGCCCGGTAAGGGTGCAGCTTTCGTAAGAACAAAGACAAAGAACGTTCTTACAGGTGCTGTGACAGAAAAGAGCTACAACCCCTCAGCAAAGTTCCCGACAGCTTTCATTGAAAGAAAGGATATGGAATATTCTTATAACGACGGTGGTCTTTACTACTTTATGGATCAGGAGACTTACGAGCTTGAGCCTATCAACGAGTCTGACCTTTCAGACAACTTCAAGTTTGTTAAGGACGGTATGGTTTGTAAAGTTCTTTCCTACAAGGGCAAGGTATTCGGTGTTGAACCGCCGACATTCGTTGACCTTCAGGTTATAAAGACAGACCCCGGCTTCAAGGGTGACACAGCTACAAACACAACAAAGCCCGCTACACTTGAAACAGGTGCAGAGGTTAAGGTTCCTCTCTTCATCGACGAGGGCGAAATGATTCAGATTGACACACGTACAGGCGAATATCTCGGCAGAGCATAATCGCTAACGAAAGGATGATTTTACAATGATGACAGTTACAGAAAAGGCTGCATATCTTAAGGGTCTTGCAGAGATGGCTCACCTCGATGCTGATAAGGACGAGGTTAAGCTCATCAAGGCTATGGTAGACACAATCGAAGAGATGGCTCTCACAATTGCTGACCTTGAGGACGAAATCGCAATGCTCGAAGAGCTTGTTGACGAAATCGACGAGGATCTTGGCGACGTTGAAGAGTATGTTTTTGACGAGGACGATTGCGACTGCGATTGTTGTGATGACGATTGCGATTGCTGCTGCGACGACGATTATGTTGAGGTTGAGTGTCCTGCTTGCCACGAGATTATCTGTCTTGACGACAGCATTCTCGACGAGGAGACAATTCAGTGCCCCGCTTGCGGCGAAACACTTGAGTTTGAGTTCGATTGCGACTGCGATTGCGATTGCGACGACGAAGACTGATTTTTAATTTACCAGATTTGTGGCACACTCCGTAAGGACGTGTGCCACAGTTATATTCGCTGTGGCGAGTGATATTGCCGTCGGCAGTTTTTATTGGAGAGTTACAGATGAATCTTGATGAAAAAATCGTTAAGAAAAACTATATTTATAACGGAAAGATAATCAACGTCCGCCGTGACGATGCCGAGCTTCCGAACGGTAAGCCGTGCATCCGTGAAGTGGTCGAGCATCCGGGCGGAGTCTGCGTTGCCGCATTGACCGACGAGGACGAGCTTCTTTTTGTCCGTCAGTTCCGCTATCCGTATATGGAGGTTGTTGCGGAGCTTCCTGCAGGTAAGCTTGAAAAAGGGGAGGACCCGTTCGAGAGCGGAAAGCGTGAGCTTGAAGAAGAGGCAGGCTGTGTTGCTGAAACCTACCGTGACCTTGGCAAGTTTTATCCCACTCCCGGTTATTGCGGGGAGATAATTCACCTTTATGCCGCAAAGGATCTGACTTTCACAAAGCAGAATCTTGACGAGGACGAGTTTCTCAATGTTGAGCGAATTCCGCTTGAAAAGGCAGTTGAAATGGTGCTTAACAACGAGCTTCGTGACGGCAAAACACAGGCGGCAGTGCTGAAAGTGAAACTTCTCAAGGATAAGGGGCTGTGGTGATGGCTGATATCATTCTTGCATCTGCTTCACCCAGAAGAAGAGAGCTTCTCGCCCTTGCAGGCGTTGATTTCAGTGTAAAGGTTGCAGATGTTAACGAGGTTATACCCGAAAATGCAAAGCCTGACGAAGTGGTAATGTCGCTTGCAATGCAAAAAGCACAGGCTGTTGCAAACGAAAACCCCGACAGCATCGTAATCGGTTCAGATACGGTGGTTGCCCTCGACGGTGAAATTCTCGGTAAGCCGAAGAGTGAAGAAAATGCGGCGCAAATGCTGACTATGCTTTCGGGCAGAAGTCACACGGTTTATACGGGTGTTGCGATAATTCACGGCGAAAAAACAAAAAACTTCTGCGAAGCAACAGAGGTTGTTTTTCATAACCTTACCGAAAAAGAAATTTGCAATTACATTGCAACAGGCGAGTGTATGGATAAGGCAGGAGCTTACGGAATCCAGGGCAAGGGCTGTGTACTTGTTGAAAAAATCAACGGTGACTACTTCAATGTAGTTGGTCTGCCCGTATCAAAGCTTTACAGAGAATTGAGGGATTTTAATGTTTAAATTAATGAATTTACTTGCAATCGGTGTTACAGATTCTTCAAGCGGATTGACTGCCGAGGAGATTGCTCAGCAGACACAGGAATTGCAGGATAAGAAAATCTGGCTTGCAATTCTGATAGTGCTTTTAGTTGTTGAGATAATAGTTGCAGTTGCCATTCCGAGAATTAAAAAGCAGAGAGCCGAAAAAGCAGAACAAAAAGCAAAACGCAAACCCCGACATTCAAAGAAGAAATAAAAAACAGAGCTTTGAGTAAAAACTCAAGGCTCTGTTTTTTTAATTAGAAATCAAGTCGAGAATAAGTTTTACGGCTTGCTTTTTTTCTTCTGACAAACATTCTATTTTATCGCATAATTCTTTGTCATTTGATTTATCAAAGCCGTTTCCAAACATTATTATCTGTTCTTCGATTTTGAAAATATCCGAAACTTTTTCAATCAGACTAAGGCTTGGTCTGTATGATCCCGTTTCTATCCTGCTTAAATGTTCCGTAGAAATGTTTAACATTTCTGCAAGCCTTTCTTGCGTTAAACCATTTTCTTTGCGTATACGCTTAATTCTTTGGCCTATTGCTTTGAAATTTATCATAAGCTAAACCTCACAAACAGCAGTTTTGATTTATTTTATCAATATTGTTTCTTGATGTTAATGATTTTAAATATTATTATTGACATTTAAAATCAACAATGATATAATCTTGATAATTTAAAAATAGAGGAGTTTTGAAAATGATTTGTAAAAATTGTGGCAAAGAACTTTCTGCAAACGAAATGTTTTGCTCTGCGTGTGGTACGAAAAATTTAGTATTATCACAGCCGGTCACCGAACCTGTTGAAGATGCTGTAATTAAAAAAATTGATTCTGCTCGAGCAGGAAAAACGAAAGCTATATCAATGATAGCTGTAGGTGTACTTTTGGCTATTGAGGGTGTAATTTATATGGATATGGGTCATTCGGCATTGGAGTCTTTGGGAAAATTTTTTATATTTTTAGGTGTAGTTATAAGTGTTTTGTCAGTATATACTTATATGTTATATCAAAAAAGATTTTGTTTAATTAAATCAAATTCTGTTTGTGGTGTTACCTGCGGAAATATTGATTTGATGAATGAAGATTTTGAATTCAAGTATGATGATGTTGTTTCTGTTCAAAAGAAGAAACTTATGCAAACTATTTGTGTTCAGACAAAATATAAAAAAGTAAATATTTTTCTTCCTAAGAAAGATATGGACTATGTTTATGATATTATTCAGCAGAAAGCAAAAATGTAATATTTAGATGCTGATAGTGTTCCATTGACTAATGTATTAAGAAAGGAATAGAAATAAGTATGAAAAGAAAAATTGCATTAATTATGTCGATAGTATTGTGTTTATCTATTTTTTTGAGCGTGACTTCTTTTGCAGCCAAAGAAGTGTCAGTAAAAGAGGGTATTTACACAATAGAGTCATGTTTGAAAGAAGATATGATGTTGGATATTAAAGGCGCTTCAAAATCTGCTGGTGCTAATGTTCAGTTATATAGGTATAATGGAACAACAGCTCAAATGTATTGGGTTGAAAAGGCTGGTAGTAAATATAGAATTACATCTGTGAATTCTGGTATGGTATTAGATGTTCAGGGCGGAAATGTAAAGTCAGGTTCAAATGTCCAACAGTACAAATTTGATGACACTAATGCTCAAAAATGGAAGTTTTATAACGCAGGAAAAAACAAATACTATATTGGTTGTGGGAATTTTGCTTTGGATGTCTGTGGCGGCGGTACACAGAATGGTACGAATGTTCGAATTTATAAACCAAATTCTACTGTTTCGCAAGCTTGGAAACTTAACAAAATAGCCACACCTAAAGAAATTGATTCTTTTAGGGCAGACACAGGTTCTGGTAATTATTGCATCGTCAGAATATATGATAGTTTAATGTATAAGAGTGGAAAGCAAAAAGCAAAAATAAAATTGAGTACATACAGCCAAAATGGTAAAAAGTCAACAAACGGTAAAGTTGTTGTAACGTTAAGAGATATGTCAGGTAAGTATATTTGGAGCGGTGTAAAAAAGGGTGGAGACACAATTAAGTTGGATGATGGTAATTATATTTACAAGGTTTATATTTCTAACTATGACTCTGGTGATAATTTTATAGATAACGGCAATGATTTTGTTAATGTTGGTAAGACAGCAGAATTTGGAATAACTGCAAAATCGGGTTGTTCATTATATAAAAAATAAGTTGTAAAAACTATGTAAAGATAAATAGCAGAAACACAGTTCTTCTTGTGTTTCTGCTATTTTCAATTATAACTTTGATTTTATGTCATCAAGCCCAATAGTAACTCCTTGCACCCCTCAAGCACGTCACGGTAGGTGATGTCGAAGCTTCTTGTGTACCACGGGTCGGCAACATCACCGCCACGGTCGGTGTAATCCATAAGCTTGCGGATTTTACCCTCGGGGTCGCCTCCGAGAATACGGTGCATATTGCGTATGTTTGCGCTGTCCATTCCTATAAAAAGGTCGTATTTTTCATAATCTTCACGTTTTAACTGAACGGCACGCTTGCCCTCACACGAAATTCCGTGTTTTGCTAGCTCTGCTTTTGCAGGAGGGTAGACAGGGTTGCCGATACCGTTCCATATCTCCTCCGTGCTTGTGGCAGAGGATTTAATCAGAAAATCCTTTTCTTTGCCTTGCGCCTTCACAAGGTCTTTGAGAATAAACTCCGCCATCGGCGAACGGCAAATGTTGCCGTGGCAGACGAACATAATTCTAATCATACTTTTTACTGTTCCTTTTCTGCTATGCGGATTTTTCAATCCGCCTTAATTTTGTAAAGCTTAACGCTGTGTGGGTTGAGCTTGGCGGTGTGGGAGCTTTTGATTTCAAATTCCTTGTCTTCCCAAACGTCATAAACTTCATATTCATCAGCGTTCGGCAGGTCAACAAAGCTTTCCTTGATGATATCCTTTATATTAAATGAAACTTCCATCTCTTTCGGACATTTGTTAAGAAGGCAGACGGCGATTTCCTTGTTTTCAAGCGGTTTTACCAGCACGTCTGTAAGACCGTTTGTTTTTACTCTGCGGCACTGAATTCCTCGCTTGTCCTGATTTATTGCAATTGCCGCCTTGTTGGAGATGATTTTTAAAACCTTGTTGTCGGTGTCTACACTTCCGTCAGGACGGATGAATTCTCTCAGGTCGTTACCGAGTATCAGCGGTGCGGTGAGCATACACCAGAGCGAAAAATGCGCTCTGTTCTCGTCGTCTGTCAGCTTGCCGTTACCGACCTCAAGCATATCGGGGTCATTCCAGTTGCCGACACCTGCGTGTTTATAAAGTCGGACGGTCGCTTCGTAAATACCGATTATCGAAACCCACACGGGCTTGATGTCGGGTGTAGTCCTCCAAAGGTTGCCTGCAGTATGACCCCATATCCACGGCTTGTTCCAGCCCCATTCGCAAATCGAGAAGCAAATCGGCTTTTCTTCTTTTCCTTCTCTTTCGGCAACAAGCTTTGTCGCACGCTGAAGCTCCTTGCCCATATTGCGGTATTGCTTTGCGGCAGAGTCCATTTTTGAAGCAACGGGATTATGGAATTTGAAAGAGTTTTTGCCGGCCTTAAGCTCGACGGTTATCTGATTTCTGCCGTCGTGGGTAAAGCCCTTTGTACCGGGCTCGGTGAGAGTGTAAACGTCCGTGTCGTTTATGACGATTTCAAGGTATTTGTCTTTAAGTCCTGCCTTGTGAAGTCCGAGCGTGAGGGTATATGTGCCGTCCTCGTCAATGTCAACATTGTTGAAATACATTGAGCCTCCGCCTGCATCAAGACCGCTTATGTACTTGCCCGTGCCTGCCATTTTTTCATCGGTAAGCAGGATTGCATCACCTCTAAGCTCGGCATCCTCTGCGTGAAGCGTAATTCCGTCACGGCAGTTAGGCTTTGTGAGTGTAACTGTTGAAATTTCGGGAGCATTTGTCGGAATGGGAATGTTGTGGCAGAAATCGTATTTGAAATATTCAATTCCCCACTCGGCGAAGGTTTCTGCATCCGTGCGCTCGTGGTAAAGGCTTGACGGCAAATCCTCGCAGGTGAGGGTGCCGTTAGATGTATAAATGCCGAGCTTCAGCCCGAGTGCATTGACTTTCTCCGCAAGTGCTTTTATTCCGTGCGGAAATGTTGCAAGGTCACCCTGAAGTCTGCCGTTAGCATCTCTTGCAGAGGACATCCAGCAGTCGTCGATGTTGACATACTGATATCCGCAGTCAGTAAGACCCGACTTCTGCATTGCGTTTGCAATCTCTTCAATCAGGTTTTCGTTGATGTGGTTTCTGAAAAGATTCCAGCTTGCCCAGCCCATAGGCGGAGTGAGGGCAGTACCGTTGTAAAATCTGTCCGCACCGTTCAAATGAATCTGTGTTGCCGCCGCAAGCTTTTTAGCCGCACAGACGGGACAGACCTTATTTTTTCGCAAAAATTTTGCTACCGCATTGTTTTTGATGTCAGCCATAATAAAACCTCCCGATGATTTTTTAAAATTGTATCATAATGGAAGAAAAATAACAAGACAGGCGATTTTTAAAGAAAAAAGTAAAAAAATGTAAAATGCTATTGACTTTAGCGATTAAAAGTGTTAAAGTATTAAAATGAAAGCATTGCGCTTACACATTGCAAGTCAATATTTTGAGGAGGTAAAAATTCATGAAAGATGCACAACTTTACACGATTATTGCTCTTTGCGTCTATGCATTGGCAATGGCACTCATCGGCTGTATCAGTTACGGCAAGTCTAAAACCCTTGACGGCTTCCTTATCGGCGGACGAAATATCGGTGCTTGGGTAACAGCTTTTGCTTACGGTACTACATATTTCTCGGCAGTTGTATTTGTCGGCTACGCAGGTCAGCACGGCTGGAACATCGGTGTCGGCAGTATATGGATAGGTGTCGGCAATGCTGTTTTAGGCTGTTTGATTTCATGGCTGTTATTTGCTAACCGTACAAGAAAGATGACCAAAAAGCTCGAAGCAAAAACCATGCCCGAATACTTTGAAAAGCGTTATGCTTCAAAGGGTATGAAGATTTTGGCGTCAATTATCATCTTCGTTTTCCTTGTTCCGTATTCTGCGGCTGTTTACAAGGGACTCGGTTCACTTTTCAGTGCAGTTTTCCCGGGTGTTGAAACTTGGGTATGGATGCTTATTATCGCTTGCCTTACTGCGGTTTACCTTGTTGCAGGCGGATATGTAGCAACAGCTTACACTGACCTTGTTCAGGGTATCATTATGATCGTCGGCGTTGTATGCCTTGTTTTTGCGGTTCTCAATCACGAGAATGTCGGCGGTGTTGCAGGATTTATGGAAAATCTCCGTGCTTTTGAATCCTTACCGAACGACCCGAATCCCACAACAGGCGAACAGCTTACAAATATCTTCGGTGGTTCATCATTCAAGTTCCTTTGCGTTAACATTATGCTTACAAGCTTCGGTACATGGGGACTTCCGCAGATGATCGGTAAGTTCTATGCAATCAAGGACACAGCAGCTATCAAGCGAGGTACTGTTATTTCAACATTGTTCTGCGTTATCATCGGTTGCGGTGCATACCTTGTCGGCAGTACATCAAGACTTATCCTCGACGGCCAGCTTCCCGAGGGCGGTGTTGACGCTGTTATTCCTGCAGTTCTTATGGAAGTTCTCGGCGGCGGCACACTCGGAATCATTCTTTTGGCTGTTATTATGATTCTTCTTCTTTCAGCTTCAATGTCCACACTTGAGGCAGTTGTTCTCACATCAGCTTCTGCAGTTGCTGTTGACCTTATTCCGTCAATCAGAAAGAAGGAAACAAAGCCCGAAACACAGATGCTTCTCACCAGAATTCTCTGCCTTGTTTTCGTTGCTTGCTCCTTTATCTTCGCAACACAGAATATTCCGATTATCGTTAGCCTTATGTCATTCTCCTGGGGCGTTGTTTCAGGCTGCTTCATTGGTCCGTACATCTGGGGTCTCTTCTCCAAGAAGATTACAAAAGTCGGTGCTTATGCAGGTATGATTGCAGGTCTTCTTACAGTCGGCGGTGCAACTCTTGTAATTACTCTTACTTCAGACTTCTCGGCAGCTGCTGCAAAATCTCCTGAAATGGGCGTTATCGCAATGGCAGTTTCTATGGTTGTTGTTCCTGTTGTAAGTCTTATCACAAAGAACAAGGATACAAAGAGAGTAGACGAAATCTTCACTTGCTATAACGAGAAATAAAAACCAAATTCAAGCATAACAAAACGACCCGAACAGCGTTCGGGTCGTTAACTTTTGCGTTTAAACCTCTTCAAAGGTTGTTTCGTTTATCAGTTTGTCAAAATACTGTCTGCCCTCGGTGAAAATCCGCTTGCCGAGGTCTGCGATTTCGGGCCAGCTTATGTTGCAAAGCATCGAAAACTGCTTGCCGATGTTTTCGGCGGCATCTCCGTCCTTTTTAAGAGCAAGGAGGTAGAATGTGAATGCACCGCCGTCGGAGATGTTGTCGTAATATCCACGTTCATTTGCCTTGAGATAATCGTACATTGCAGAGCTTACGGTGTCTGCAAGGAACTCGACTGCAATATTCTTCTGAACAGAATACTCAGCAGTAAAGGTAAGGAGAACTCTTGTCTGGTAAAGAAGCGCCGCAGTCATATTAAAGCCGCTCAGGTCAATGATGTTGTCCTCGGGCTTAATCTTTGCCATTTTTTCACCAAGAGCGACCGCTTTTTCTTTATTACCGTTTGCAATATGAAGCTGAATTTCCTCGGTAATGCACTTGAATTCGGTTGTCTCGCTCATTGGTTTTTTGACATAGATTTTAATATCTCTGTCGTCAGCCATTTTAAATCTTCTCCCAATGCAATTATTTTTCTTCGGCAGCGTTTTTCTTTTGCTGTCTGCGGATTTTAGCCTTATAGTTGTTGAATTCGCTGTAATTTGATTCGGGTGTAGTGTACGAGCCGAGAGTTACGCAATAATTATTGTTTCTGCCCTTGAAGTCGCTTCCGCCAACAGCAAGCAAGCCGTTTTTCTTTGCAAACTTTGCAAGGCGCTCGGCTGTTTCTTCGTCGTGCTGGGGGCACCAGACTTCAATTCCGTCAAGTCCTGCAGCAACAAGCTTTTCAATCACGTTTGTGCCGTCAAATGTGCCTGCATATGCAAGAATTGCAATGCCGCCTGCGTCGTGAATTGCCTCGATAACCTCTTCAGGCTCGGAGAGCTTCGGGCGCACAAGAATGCTTTGCTCGCCACCCTCGGTGAAAAGAGAATTATAAAGCTCACCGTAAAGCTCGGTTGTCATTCCGCTTTCCATAAGAGCGGACATTATATGTACAGGGTAAACGTTTGTTGAACCCTGGGCACATTTAAGAACAAGGTCAGCAGAAATCGGGAATTTCTGTGCCGCTTTTATCATCATATACTGTGCCGCACGCTTTCTTGCAATAAGGTTACGGTGGCACAAGCCCTCAAGACGGTCGGGAGAATCGCTTAAGTAGCCGATAATATAAACTTCCGACTTGTTTTCGCTGTCGTAAGAAGAGAGCTCAACACCCGGAATAACCTTAATTCCGTGTCTTTCACCGATAAGCTTTGCTCTTACAGTACCTGCAAGGCAGTCTCGGTCGGTGATAGCAAGGGTGTCAACACCTCGTTTTTGTGCCAGAATTATGATGTCGTCGATACCCATTGAGCCATCGGACAGCTTTGTGTGACAATGTAAATCTGCCGTCATTTTTTCAATATCCTCCCAATTACACATAAAAAGCCGATATATAGCGATATTAGCCTAATGCTATTATAACGCAAAACCACTTAAAATGCAAGCGATTATTTGGTGATATTGGCTGAAAAAATGACGAAATGCAATATTTTTGTTAAATCAAAAGGTGCTCTCTATGACCTTTGAACATTCAACGGGAGAATACACCCAATGGTCAATATGGTCGGATTCCGTGTAATATTTAATCGGCGGATTTGGGTATTCGGCTTCGAATGCGTCAACGATAATGAGCTTTATTTTCATTCGCTCGGGCAGCATACTTTTTATATATACCCCTGCGTGACAGCCTGCTGTTATGCCCTCGGAATACTCCGCAAGTCCTGCAAGGTTTGGTGTAAGCTCAACAAAGATGCCGTAGCTTTCAATCGAACGCACAATTCCGGGCACAGTCTCTCCGGGGGAGAATTCACCTGCGTTCTGCTCCCAAGTGCCGAGCAGTTCCTTGTGAGAGAAGGTTATTCTGCCGAGGTCATCAACACTGCGTACAACAACCTTTATCATCTGACCGATGTGGAAACGCACGGACGGGTGAGGGATACGGGAAACGGAAATGCTGTCAATCGGCAAAAGACCGTTTATGCCTGCACCGATGTCGAGAAACACGCCGAAGCTTTCCATATGAGCAACCTTTGCCTCTACAACGTCGCCGGGACGAAGCTTTGAAACGTAGTTATCGATACAGTCCTGTTGAACGGAACGTCGGCTTAAAATAGCATACTCCCTGTCGTTTGAGTCCCGACGGAAGCCGAGAATGTGAAACATAACGGGTTTGTTCACTCGGGAAATGAGTGCAATATCCCTGACCGAGCCGTCGCTGATACCCACAGCGCCTTCGTCGTGCGGAATGATTCCGTACATACAGCCGAGATCCACACGCAGGTCGTGATTTTTGTCGCACAAAAGGGCACGTGCTTCAACGGTTTCGCCCGTGAGAAAAGCCTCGTGCAGAGCGTTGGATGAGGAAAGGATTGCCTGATTTGAGGGTGCCAGAATAAGCTGACCCTCGGGTTTGTAAGTTTGCATAATATGTTTTACCACCTTTGTTTTCAGCGGTGTTACACCGCCTGCAGTTTATTTTTCTACTTAAAATATATGAATGTTTTGCCCGTTAATGACAAAAAATGTATACATTCAGTCGGAGTTGTGTTATAATATATAATTAACAACAATATTTTTTAAAAATCGGAGGGATAATGATGGATGTTCGTGTAGGTGACAAGCTCGTGATGAAAAAGAATCACCCGTGCGGCTGTAACACCTTTAATGTTCTGCGTTCGGGAATGGATTTTAAAATCAAATGCGAAAAGTGCGGACATGAGGTTATGGTGCCCAGAGTAAAGGCAGAAAAGAATATCCGCAAAATCCTCCGTGGGGACGAGGAGATTAAAAAGTAAAGGGAGAATTAAAATGAAGAAACTGACAAAAACCAAAAAAATAGTGATTGCAATACTTGCTGTTATTATTTTGTTGGCGGGTGTACTTTTTTGGAATATTGATAAGATTCTTTTTCCTTATGACAACATTTCGATTGAACCCTATGCCGAAATGCTTTTGGAAAGAGAGGCTGTAGAGATATACGTATCCGAGACAAACCATATTAAAGAATATGGTGTAGTCCAATATGCTTCAAAATGGGAAAACTTTATTGCAGAAAGCGATGAAAATAAGGAAAGCTCGGTTATGGTTGCGTGGACAACAATGTTGTCCGATGAAAACGTGACCGTGGATTTAAAAACAGTAAGCTTTGACGGAGAAAAATACACATTGGTTTGTGACGGTCACTATGAGCAAATTGATTATGAGCTTTTTGAAGTAGATTGTACTGAAATAAAAGAGAAGAACTTTAAATACTTAAAAGAATTTGAGGGGAAAACTACTCTAAAAAATGAAGATGAGTACGAATATTATTATTGTGTTCTTACCAATGATGAAAATTTAAGTGCTGAACAGTATCTTGAAGAAATGAAGAATACTCAAAGTGATATATATAAATCTACACATTTGATTTATGCTCAGACAAATTAACAGACAAAGAACTTGTAAGAGGAGATTAAAAAATGTAAAAATAATCCGTTTTACATATTAAAAATAATCGGAGGATTTTATGCTTGATAAATTGAAATCGGTTGAAGAAAAGTTTGAGGACATAAACGCACAGCTTTGCGACCCCGACGTGGTGTCGGACATTGACAAATACCGAAAGCTGATGCAGGATGTAAAGCATCTTACACCGATAGTTGAAAAATACCGTGAATACAAAAAGGTTGTCGCTGACCTTGACGAAGCAAAAATGCTGCTCGACGAGGGCGGACTGGACAAGGATTTCCGTGAAATGGTGCTTGACCAGCTCGAGGAGTCCAAGCAGCAGGTCGAGGTTATCGGCGAGGAGCTCAAAATTCTGCTTCTTCCCCGTGACCCGAACGACGACCGAAATGTTATTATCGAAATCCGTGGAGGCGCAGGCGGTGAGGAATCTGCTCTGTTTGCTAACTCGCTTTTCAGAATGTACTCGATGTACGCCGAGGCTCGTGGCTGGAAGCCCGAGATTTTAAGTGCCAACCCGACAGAGCTTGGCGGTTTTAAGGAAGTCAGCTTTATGATAAGCGGTGACGGTGCATACTCACGCTTCAAGTTTGAAAGCGGTGTTCACCGTGTTCAGCGTGTGCCCGAAACGGAGTCGCAGGGACGAATTCACACTTCCACCGTTACGGTTGCCGTTCTGCCCGAGGCGCAGGATGTTGATGTTGAAATCAACCCTGCCGACCTGCAGATAGACACCTTCCGTTCAAGCGGTGCAGGCGGTCAGCATATCAACAAAACCGAGTCTGCTATCCGTATCACTCACTTGCCGACAGGTACTATTGTCGAGTGTCAGGACGAACGAAGCCAGCACAAGAATAAGGACAAGGCAATGAAAATTCTTCGTTCCCGAATTCTTGAAGCCGAGCGTGAAAAGCAGAACAAGGAAATTGCAGGCGAACGCAAATCGCAGGTCGGAACAGGTGACCGAAGCGAGCGTATCAGAACCTACAACTATCCGCAGGGTCGTGTGAGCGACCACAGAATCGGACTTACTTTATATAAATTGGAGGCTATTCTCAACGGCGACCTTGACGAGGTAATCGACGCACTTATAACTGCCGATACCGCCGAGAAGTTGAAATCGGAATAAGCCCCGAGGTGATGTTTTGAAAACAAAGTTTTATGAAAAGTGCGACGAAGCAGAATTGCTCGAAGCCGCACAGATATTAAAGAAAGGCGGACTTGTTGCAATTCCGACCGAAACAGTTTACGGTCTTGCGGCAAATGCCTACAACGGCGAGGCGGTATCAAAGGTCTACGAGGCAAAGGGCAGACCGACGGATAACCCGATGATTGTCCACATCTCGTCGCTTGAAGAAATTTATCCGCTTGTGACGGATTTTCCTGACAAGGCAAAACAGCTTGCCTCGGAATTCTGGCCGGGACCGCTGACGATGATTTTACCGAAATCCGACCTTGTTCCCCGTCAGGTTGCACCCCGACTTGAAACAGTTGCCGTGCGTATGCCGTCGCACCCGATTGCACGAAAGATAATCGAGCTTGCAGGTGTACCGCTTGCCGCACCGTCGGCAAATTCCTCGGGCTCACCAAGCCCGACCACCGCACAGCACGTGCTCCACGACCTTGATGGCAAAATTGATGCCGTTGTTGACGGCGGAGAGTGTGATGTCGGAATTGAATCAACAGTAATAACTCTTGCGACCGACCCACCGAGACTTCTTCGTCCGGGCGGAATTACCGTTGATGAGCTTGCAAGTGTGCTCGGTCACATTGATGTTGACCCTGCCGTTCTTTCAGAGCTTAAAGACGGTGTTGCTCCCGCTTCACCCGGAATGAAATACAAGCATTATTCGCCGAAAGCCGAAGTATATATTGTTGAGGGAAGTCTTGAAAGCTTCAAGTTCCTTATCGACAGCGAAAGCGAAGTGGGCGATATGGCACTCTGCTTCAACGGTGAAGAGACGGACATCCCCGTGCCGTGTCTGCCGTTCGGTGATGAGGGTGACCTCAACAGTCAGGCACATCTGCTTTTTGCAGAGCTTCGCAGATTTGACGAGCTTGGAGCAAAGCGAGTGTTTGTCCGTGCGCCGTCAAGCGAGGGTGTCGGCTTGGGAGTTTATAACCGGCTTCTGCGTGCCGCCGCTTTCAAGGTGATAACACCGCCTGTCATTTACGGACTTACGGGGCAGACGGGCGCAGGCAAAAGCACAGTTGCAAAAATGCTTGAGGAGAAAGGCTACCTCGTTGTGGACGGTGACGTTGCCGCACGTGAGGTTGTCCGAAAAGGCTCACCCGTGCTTGCCGAGCTTGCAGAGGCTTTTGACTCGGATATCCTTGACGAAAACGGCGAGCTTATCCGTTCTGCACTTGCAAAAAAGGCGTTTGCCACCGAAGAAAACCGACAGAAACTCAACAGCATCACTCACCCTGCTGTTACCAAGTGGTCGATTGATTTTATAAAGAAAAATCTCACAAAAGAACACAAGGGTGTTGTGATTGATGCGGCGGCGATTTTTGACAGCGACATTCAGCGTTACTGCACAAAAATGATTGTCGTTACCGCACCCGAGGAGGAAAGGCTCAAGCGCATTCTCGAGCGTGACGGACTTACTCACGAGGCGGCAATGCTCCGCATAAAAGCACAGAAAAATGAGCAATACTATATTGAAAGAGCAGACATAATTGTAAGAAATTATGCACCGCACAATCTTGCGCAGGAGCTGAAATTATTATAATCTCGTTTTAATGCGTAAGTTGTCAAAAGTGCAGACAACAAAATATATATTTTAGTCAATAAATGTAAGGAGGACTCGAAATGAGCGAAGAAAAAACAGAAGTTCAGCTTCTTCAGGAAAAATTGTTGATGGATAAAAAACACGCCGCCAAGGTGATTGACGACGCAGAGTTGCAGAAGGCTATGGACTTTGCAGAGGGATATAAAAAATTCCTCAACGACAACAAAACGGAGCGTGAGGTTGCTTCATTCATTGTTGAAGAGGCAAAGAAAAGAGGTTTTGTTGAGTTTGATAAATTCGGCGAGTACAAGCCGGGTGACAAGGTTTACTACCTTAACCGCAAAAAGGCGGTTATCCTTGCGGTAATCGGTAAAAAGAGCATAGGTGAGGGTGCACATATTGCGGCGGCTCACATTGACTCTCCGAGAATTGACCTCAAGCCAAATCCGCTCTACGAGTCAAACGAAATCGCACTTTTCAAGACTCACTACTACGGCGGAATCAGAAAGTACCAGTGGCCGACAGTTCCTCTTTCGATGCACGGTGTAATCGTTCGCAAGGACGGCACCGAGGTTCAGGTTAACATCGGTGAAAAAGAGGGCGAGCCGCAGTTCATTATCACAGACCTTCTTCCGCACCTTGCACGTGAGCAGAGCGAGAGAAAGCTCGGTCAGGGCATCAAGGGCGAGGAGCTCAATGTTGTTGTCGGCTCACTTCCGTTCAAAGCAGATTCAGGCAGTGAGCTTGTGAAGCTCAACGTTATGAAAATGCTCAACGACAAGTACGGCATTGTTGAGGAGGATTTCCTCACAGCCGAGCTCGAAATGGTACCCGCAACAAAGGTTAACGATATCGGCTTTGACCGCAGTCTTATCGGCGGTTACGGTCACGACGACCGTGTCTGCGCTTACCCCGAGCTTATGGCTATTCTTGACCTTGAAGAAGCACCCGAGCATACAGCGGTTGCAGTTTTTGCTGACAAGGAAGAAACAGGCTCCGACGGCAACACAGGTCTTCACTCGTCATATCTTCGTTACTTCATTGCAGACCTTGCAAGACTTGAGGGTCTTATGGGCAGAGATGCACTTTCAAAGTCAAAGTGCCTTTCAGCAGACGTAAATGCGGCTTATGACCCGACATTCCCGTCACCCTTTGAGAGCGCAAACTCCGCATACATTAATAAGGGTATTGTTGTAACAAAGTACACAGGCTCGGGCGGCAAGGGCGGCACATCGGACGCAAGTGCAGAGTTCGTTGGCGAAGTTACAAGAATTTTCAACAACGCAGATGTCTGCTGGCAGATGGGTGAGCTCGGTGCTGTTGACGCAGGCGGCGGCGGAACAGTTGCAAAGTACGTTGCAAACCTCGATATCGACGTTGTTGACGTAGGTGTTCCCGTTCTTTCAATGCACGCACCTTATGAAGTTGTATCAAAGCTCGATGTCTATATGACAAACAAAGCTGTTGCGGCTTTCTTTAAGGCGTAAAAGAAAACAAAATACGTATGATTATAAAAAGTGCCTTGTTTGGGATTTTCCAACAAGGCACTTTTTGCTTTATTTTGTTTCTTTTGGTCTTCGCTTAGTGAGACAGTCCGTCTTATTCTGAAACCTTTACGCCGAGGGTTACCTTCTCGCCGTTGATGTTCCATTCTGCTGTGTGACCGTCTGCTTCGCCGCACTTGATTTCGTCTGCAACAACTGTTGTAAAGATGAAATCCTTATTCTTCTCGATAAGCTCGGCGATCTTGTCGTTGCCTGCTACCGTGATGATGATGTGGTCTGTTACGTTGAAGTCAGCATCCTTACGCATTGTCTGGATTTTGCTGATGATTTCACGCACGAAGCCTTCTTCAATAAGCTCGGGTGTGAGCTCTGTGTCGATTGCAACTGTTACACCGAAATCGGAAACGGAGAAGAGACCGCTCTTCTGGATTGCTTCGATAAGAAGATCGTCTGCTGTAAGCTCAATTTCACCGATGCTGATGTTCAGCTTGATGCAACCGTTAGTGTCAAGCTCCTTCTTTGCGGCTGTACCGTCAAGGCTTGTGAGGAGATTACGGATTTCGCCGAGCTGCTTGCCGTACTTCGGACCGAGTGTCTTGAGCTGCGGCTTGAAGTTGTAGCTCATAAGCTCGTCTGCCTCGTCAACAAATGTGATTTCCTTAACGTTGAGCTCGTCCTTGATGATGTCTGCAAAGTATCCGTCAAGCTTTACGCCTGCGTTAACAAGCATTGAGCCGAGCGGCTGGCGGTTCTTGATGTTTGCGCCGTTTCTTGCGGTACGTCCGAGACCAACGATGTTGAGAACCTCGTCCATATTTTTCTCAAGGTCAGCGTCAATGTAATCCTCGTTTACCTCGGGGAAAGAGCAAAGGTGGATGCTTTCTTCTGCTGTCTTATCAACAGAACATACAAGGTTCTGGTAGATGTCCTCTGCCATAAACGGAATCATCGGAGCGGCTGTCTTTGCAACTGTAACAAGTGCGTTATAAAGTGTGAGGTAAGCGTTAATCTTATCCTCGTCAAGCTCCTGCTTCCAGTAACGCTCACGGCAACGGCGAACATACCAGTTACTCATCTCGTCAACAAATTCCTGAAGTGCCTTGCAAGCCTCGGGGATTTTGTAGTTTTCAAGGTTATTGTCAACAACCTTAACCATTGAGTTGAGCTTTGAAAGAAGCCACTTGTCCATTACTGAAAGGCTCTGGTAGTCAAGCTCATACTTTGTCGGGTCAAACTCGTCAATGTCTGCATAGAGAACATAGAAAGCGTATGTGTTCCAGAGTGTACCCATAAACTTACGCTGACCCTCTGTAACAGCCTTGCCGTGGAAACGGTTGGGAAGCCACGGAGCAGAGTTTGTATAGAAATACCAACGGATTGCGTCTGCACCGTAGGTTTCAAGTGCCTCAAACGGGTCAACTGCGTTACCCTTTGACTTACTCATCTTCTGTCCGTTTTCGTCCTGAACGTGACCGAGAACGATAACATTCTTGAACGGAGCCTTGTCAAAGATAAGAGTAGAAATAGCAAGAAGTGAATAGAACCAGCCTCTTGTCTGGTCAACAGCTTCTGAAATGAAGTCTGCGGGGAACTGTGACTCGAAGAGCTCCTTATTCTCGAACGGGTAGTGATGCTGTGCAAAGGGCATTGAGCCTGAGTCAAACCAACAGTCAATAACCTCAGGAACACGGTGCATCTCTCCGCCGCACTCGGGACACTTGATTGTTACAGCGTCGATGTACGGACGGTGAAGCTCGATGTCGTCGGGGCAGTTTGAGGACATTGACTTAAGCTCCTCAATGCTTCCGATTGAATGACGGTGACCGCATTCACATTCCCAGATATTAAGCGGAGTACCCCAGTAACGGTTACGGCTGATGCCCCAGTCCTGAACATTTACAAGCCAGTCACCAAAGCGGCCCTTACCGATGCTTTCGGGAATCCAGTTGATTGTGTTGTTATTCTTAATAAGGTTATCCTTAACCTTGGTCATCTCGATGAACCAGGACTCTCTTGCGTAGTAGATAAGCGGAGTGTCACAACGCCAGCAGAACGGATAGTCATGCTCAAACTTCGGAGCGGAGAAGAGAAGCTTTCTGTCTTCAAGGTCCTGAAGGATGGGCATATCTGCATCCTTTACAAAAAGTCCTGCAAACGGAGTTTCCGCTGTCATATTACCTGCACCGTCAACAAACTGAACAAACGGGAGATCGTATTTTCTGCCGACCTTGGAGTCGTCTTCACCGAATGCGGGAGCAATGTGAACGATACCTGTACCGTCTGACATTGTAACGTAATTATCGCAGGTTACGAAAAATCCCTTTTTCTTTTGCTTTGCGGCAACTTCGCCTGCGCAAGCGAAAAGGGGCTCATATTCTTTTCTTTCAAGGTCTGTACCGACATACTTTTCAAGGATTTCGTAAGCCGGTGCGTCCTCTGTTGCAAGAGAGCAGAGAACCTTGTCAAGAAGCTCAACTGCCATATAATATGTGTAGCCGTCAGCCGCCTTAACCTTTGCATACTCGTCTGTCGGGTTTACGCAAAGTGCGACGTTTGACGGAAGTGTCCACGGAGTTGTTGTCCATGCAAGGAAGTAAGCATCCTCGCCGACAACCTTGAAGCGGACGATTGCAGAACGCTCTTTAATGTTCTTGTATCCCTGTGCAACCTCGTGAGAGGAGAGGGGAGTTCCGCAACGGGGACAGTAAGGAACAATCTTAAAGCCCTTGTAGATAAGACCCTTGTCATAAATCTGCTTGAGTGCCCACCACTCGGATTCAATGAAGGAATTGTGATATGTAACGTACGGGTTGTTCATATCCGCCCAGAAGCCGACTGTGAAAGAGAAATCCTCCCACATTCCCTTGTACTTCCAAACACTTTCCTTACACTTCTCAATGAAAGGCTCAAGACCGTACTGTTCAATCTGCTCCTTGCCGTCAAGGTTAAGAAGCTTTTCAACCTCAAGCTCAACGGGGAGACCGTGAGTATCCCAACCTGCCTTACGGGGAACCTGATAGCCCTTCATTGTGCGGTAACGGGGAATCATATCCTTGATAACACGGGTAAGCACGTGACCGATGTGCGGCTTGCCGTTTGCTGTCGGCGGACCGTCATAGAAAACATAGGACGGGCCCTGCTTCTCGCAGGTCTTTTCAAAAATCTTGTTGTCTGCCCAGAACTTTTCGGTAGCCTTTTCTCGCTCCACAAAGTTCAGGTTTGCCGGAACTTTCTTATACATTCTGAAATACACTCCTTTTTGAATAGGACGAATTTGATAAAAATAAAAAACCCGTCCCGTGTGAAACAGGACGAGAGAACTCGCAACCACCTATTCAACATACTATAATATGCGTTCCCTGTAACGGAGGAAATCCGTCGAAGCTTACTGCTTTCAGCCCGAGGCTCGGAAGTGATTTTCGGCAATGCGTACATCATATCGGGCTTACACCGTCCCCGACTCGCTCTGACTTCACGCAAGGCTTACTGTCTTCGTCAATGCCGCTAATTATTACATTATAGATAAAGATATCATAAAAGTGTTGCAGTGTCAAGGGTTAAAAGGTATTGAAAATGCGGCAAAAGTCAAGGCAAAATGCCAAAATGACAATCATTTAACAAATTACACAAAAAAATATTGAATAAAAATCCATATTTGACAAAGTTTTTTCCATTTTAATGGTTTACATCTTCCGATAAAAGTGTTATTATTTACGGTGGTAAAGTAAATTGCTGAATTTATCAATACAATTTAGGAGGAAAAACCAAAATGGCAAGAATGAAACAAACCATGGACGGTAATACCGCTGCTGCTCACGTATCTTATGCGTTTACAGAAGTTGCAGGTATTTATCCTATCACTCCGTCCAGCCCGATGGCAGACTATGTTGACCAGTGGTCAGCACAGGGCAGAAAGAACATCTTCGGCACAACAGTTAAGGTTGCAGAGATGCAGTCTGAAGCAGGTGCTGCAGGTACAGTACACGGCTCACTTGCTGCAGGTGCTATGACTACAACTTACACAGCTTCACAGGGTCTTCTTCTTATGATCCCGAACATGTACAAAATCGCAGGTGAATTGCTTCCCAGCGTTTTCCATGTTTCAGCTCGTTGCGTAGCTTCTCATGCTCTTAATATCTTTGGCGACCATTCAGACGTTTATGCCTGCCGTCAGACAGGTTTCGCAATGCTCGCTGAAACAAACACACAGGAAGTTATGGACCTTGGCGCAGTTGCTCACCTTACAGCAATCGAAAGCCGTGTTCCGTTCATCAACTTCTTCGACGGTTTCCGTACATCTCATGAGCTCCAGAAGATTGAAATCTGGGATTATGAAGATCTTAAGGAAATGTGCGATATGGATGCTGTTAACGCATTCCGTGCACGTGCACTCAACCCCGAGCATCCCGTAATGCGTGGTTCTCACGAGAACGATGACATCTTCTTCCAGCATCGTGAGGCTTGTAACAAGTACTATGACGCAGTTCCTGCAATTGCTGAAAAGTACATGGACAAGGTTAACGCAAAGCTCGGCACAGACTATAAGCTTTTCAACTACTACGGTGCAGAGGACGCAGAGAACGTAATCGTTGCTATGGGTTCAATCTGTGACGTTGCAGAAGAAGTTATCGACTACCTCCTTGCAAAGGGCGAAAAGGTTGGTCTTATCAAGGTTCGTCTTTACAGACCTTTCTCAGTTGAGCATTTTGCAGCAGCAATTCCTGCATCATGTAAGAAGCTCGCTGTTCTTGACAGAACAAAGGAGCCCGGCTCAATCGGTGAGCCTCTCTATCTTGACGTTATCGCAGCTCTTGCAGCAGCAGGTAAGTCAGGCATCCGGGTAATCGGCGGCCGTTACGGTCTCGGTTCAAAGGATACACCTCCGTCAAGCATCTTCGCAGTATATGATGAGCTTGCAAAGGATGCTCCGAAGGCACACTTCACAATCGGTATCAACGACGACGTTACTTACCTCTCACTTGAAGAGAAGGAAGCTCCGAACACAGCTGCAGAAGGCACAATCGAGTGTAAGTTCTGGGGTCTCGGCGGCGACGGTACAGTTGGTGCTAACAAGAACTCAATCAATATTATCGGTGACCACACTGATAAGTTTGTTCAGGCATACTTCCAGTATGACTCAAAGAAGACAGGCGGTATCACAGTTTCTCACCTTCGTTTCGGTGACAAGGCTATCAAGAGCCCCTACTATGTAAACAAGGCAGACTTCGTTGCTTGTCACAACCCCTCATACATCGAAAAGGGCTTCAAGATGGTTAACGACGTTAAGCCCGGCGGTGTATTCCTTATCAACTGCCAGTGGGATGCTGCTGAGCTTGCAGAGAAGATGAATGCTGAAACAAAGCAGTACATCGCAAAGAACAACATCAAGCTTTACACTGTTAACGCTATCGACCTTGCACAGAAGGTTGGTATGGGCAAGAGAACAAACACAATCCTTCAGGCTGCATTCTTTGCTCTTGCAAAGGTTATGCCTATCGAGGAAGCTGTTGACTACATGAAGGCAGCTGCTAAGAAGTCATACGCTAAGAAGGGTGACGACGTTGTTAAGTGCAACTGGGATGCTATCGACGCAGGTGTTTCTGCATATGTAGAAGTTGAAGTTCCTGCAGAGTGGGCAAACGCTGCTGACGCTGCTGTTGAAACAAAGACAGAGGGTCCTGCAAAGCTCACAAAGATGGTAGACAGCATCATGAAGCCTGTTGGTCGTATGGACGGTTACAGCCTTTCAGTTTCAGACTTTATGGATCACGCTGACGGTACATTCGAGCAGGGTGCATCAGCATACGAGAAGCGTGGCGTTGCAGTTATGGTTCCCGAGTGGAATGCAGAAACTTGCGCAAAGTGTAACAAGTGTGCTTATGTATGTCCGCACGCTACAATCAGACCTTTCGCTCTCAACGATGAGGAAGTTGCAGCTGCTCCCGCAGTAATGAAGAAGGCTCCGAAGCCGGTTGTTAAGACAAACTACACTTACACTCTTGCAGTATCTCCGATGGATTGTATGGGTTGCGGCGTCTGCGTAGGCGTTTGTCCCACAAATTCACTCGTTATGGTATCTCGTGAGAGCCAGGATGCACAGCAGGAAGCATTTGACTACTGTGTAGCTAATGTAACAGAAAAGGCAGAAACAACAGAGAAGATGACTGTTATTTCCAGCCAGTATAAGAAGCCGTTGCTTGAGTTCTCAGGCTCATGCGCAGGTTGTGCAGAAACAGCTTATGCTCGTCTCATTACACAGCTCTTCGGCGACAGAATGTATATCTCCAACGCAACAGGTTGTTCATCAATCTGGGGTGGTCCGGCAGCTACATCACCGTATACAACAGACAAGAACGGTCACGGTCCTGCTTGGGCTAACTCACTCTTCGAGGATAACGCAGAGCACGGCTACGGTATGTACCTTGGTCAGAACGCTATCCGTAACAGCCTCATCGAAAAGGTTAAGGCTGTAGCAGAGAGCGACAAGGCTTCAGCAGAGCTTAAGGCAGCTTGCGAAGGCTACCTTGCAACAGTTGCTGACGGTTCAAAGAACGGTGCTGCAACAGATGCTCTTGTAGCTGAACTCGAGAAGTGCGGCTGCGATTGCGCAAAGGATATCCTTGCACAGAAGGAATACCTCTCCAAGAAGTCAGTTTGGATCTTCGGCGGCGACGGTTGGGCATATGACATCGGCTTTGGCGGTGTTGACCACGTTCTTGCATCAGGCGACGATGTAAACATTATGGTATTCGATACAGAGGTTTACTCAAACACAGGCGGACAGGCTTCAAAGGCTTCACAGGTTGGTCAGGTTGCACAGTTTGCTGCAGCAGGTAAGGCAATCGCAAAGAAGAGTCTTGCAGAAATCGCAATGTCTTACGGTTACGTTTACGTTGCACAGATCGCTATGGGTGCTGACATGAACCAGACACTCAAGGCAATCATGGAAGCTGAAGCATATCCGGGACCGTCAATCATCATCGGCTACGCTCCTTGTGAGATGCACTCAATCAAGGGCGGTATGGTTAACTGCCAGGCAGAGATGAAGAAGGCTGTTGACTGCGGTTACTGGAATATGTTCCGTTACAACCCGGCACTCAAGGCACAGGGCAAGAATCCGTTCTCAATGGATTCAAAGGCTCCTGCGACAGAGGGCTACCGTGCATTCCTCCTCAACGAGGCTCGTTATGCATCACTTACACGTTCCTTCCCCGAAAGAGCAGAAGCTCTCTTCGCAAAGGCTGAAGCAGACGCAAAGGATCGTTATGCTCACCTTGAGAGACTTGCAAAGCTTTACGGCACAGAGGAATAATTCCCTGAAAAATAAATCAAAGGCAGTCGGAAATTCCGGCTGCCTTTTTGCATATAATGAAAAAGAGGCGTGAGAAAATTTGACAAAAATGTGACAAAATGAATTATTCACAGCAATATTCATAGTGAAAAAAAGTTTGTTTTGAGCTTGAAACTTTAAAAACATTTAAAATTATCGTCAATTTGCACAAATATTCTAGTTTTATCCAACAGTTTGGGCACTATATGTTGTGCAAAATGATAAAAATAGCCAAAATTGAATAAAAATCAGTAAAATTTACTTGCAAAATAACGGACTGTATATTATAATTTGAATCGAGGAAAGTGTTTCCAGCGGTGTTGTTTTCGGATAACTTAGCCTAAAAGCGGTACTAACGTTATACCACTTTCCGGACATTGGGAGCGCAAGCCTCAAATATTTATTAGGAGGAATTGTTATGGCCACTAAAATCATTTCATTCATCTTGTCAATTGTAATGCTTGTTATGACCAGCATCTTCCCGGGCTTCGTATGGCCCGGCACAGAGATAATGGAAACAGGCGAATTCTTGGCACAGGTTGGTAAGGCATTCGGTTACGCAGTACCGGACACAGGCGACACATACTATGGTGTTGAGCCCGGCGACGAGTATTATGACGCTGTTGCTGCAGCGGCAGAATATGACGTTCTCGTTGATTACGATGTAATCGATGTACAGAAATCAGCTAACACAGAATTCGTTGCAACTGTTCTCGTTAACGCTGCAGGTCTCGAAATCGACGAGTCAGCAGAAATCGCTAACGCAGACGACTTTGCAAACATTGCAAAGGTTTCCACAGCTGTTAATAACGGCATCATCCCCGTTGAGGAAGACGGAACAGTAAGTACTGCTGCCATGTCCGTAAACGATATCACAGCTGCTATCGCAGTAGCTGCAGGTCTTCGTTTCGTACCTGAAGACGCTCTCGATGAGCTTGAGCTCGTTGAAGGCGTTAAGACAGTTGATACTTACGAAGTAGCAGAAGACGCTATCGTTCTTGACGCAGCTTCAGACATTGAAGAGGGCGACATCTACGTTCTTGAGCAGTCAGATGCTATCGTTACAGGTGCTGCTTACAAGGCAGAGTCTGTTGAAGTTGTTGACGGTCAGAAGATCGTTACAAACTCAGAAGTAGCTATTGACGAAGTTATCGAGAAGATTGACTACGAAGGTTCAACAGACGTTAACTTTGGCACAGCTATGATCATCGACGGTAACGGCGAAGTTATCAGCGATGGTTACTTTGAGACAGAAGGTCTCAGCGCTGAAGAGATTGATAACATCATCCATGGTATCCTTCTCACAATCGGCAACATCAGCTTCTCAATCGGTGATTTCGACATCGATGCAGAAGTTACAAAGACAGGTATTGACTTTGGTGTTTCAACATCTATCGTTGACGGTGTTACACTTTCAAAGGAATACTCTCTTTCAAACCTTTCAATTGATGCTAAGGCTGACATGAACATCAAGCAGCTCAACATCAATGAAGCTTATCTTAACTTTGAGTATGACCTTGTTGACAAGACCACACTTGCAGGTTCTTATTATGAAGAGTTCGGCGAGATGGTAGAGACAACAGGCGAGAAGCTTGAAGGCAAGAATAAGTTTGAGGAGCTCGTTAACGAGTACATCCTCAGCGAGTTTGACACTCAGTCAATCAAGCTCTTCACAGTAGTTGTTCCTCTCGGCACAACTCCGCTCACAATCAACTTTGATATTCTCCTTAACATCAGCGTTAACGGTAGAATGACAATCACTGTTACATCAGAAGAGTTCCACGGCATTTCTGTTATCAACAACAAGGTAAGCAAGGTTGACGACGTTAAGGTTCTTGACCGTGTAGTTGATATCTATGGCTCATTCGAAATCAAGCTTGGTCTTGGTCTCGGTCTCGGTCTCTTCGGATACACAGTTATCGACGTTGAAGTATTCGGCGGTATCGGTGCATGGGTAGAAGCACAGGCTAAGTTCGTTGACGCTGACGGTAACGTTATCCAGTCAACTTACGCAGTTCCGGTTGACTACCTTGCAGAGGTTGCTGCAGGTATGGACGTAGAGGGCGAAATCTACATTTCAGGTCATGCTGAAATTTACGGCATCCTTGAAATAGGTCTTGGCAACAACAGCGTTCTCAGCATGGTTGGTCTTTGCGAGACATGGACTATCTATGGCAGAGATAACGGTGTGTTCGCTACATTCGATTTCTCTAACATCTGATTAGACTAAATCTTCCGGCCGTTGGGGGCAACCCCAACGGCTTTTTCTTTTTTTCGGCAGAAAGAGCCGGCATTTTTGTTCATAAAATCTTTTAATTTGTTTTATATCTGTTTAAAAAATAAATGTAATTATATTGAAAAACAATCCAATTATGTATGTGTGTGAAAAATTTTCAATAATTTGATAAAAATAACTCTAAAAGCATTTGCAAACGCTCATAAAAGTGCTATAATACTTTTAACTATCATCAGGTAGTGTGCTTTTCTGAAGAGTGCCTGCCGTGGCTGACGGTTATTATCAAATTTGTTTCAACTGTGATTTATCACAAATCGTTTTGAAAGGATTGTTTTTATGGCTGAAAAAATGAAGCTTAATTACAAGAAAACCATCCTCACAGGATTCGGTTTCCTTGCAACTTCAATCGCTTGGGCTATTTATGACCCTTACATCACAAAGATTCTTAACAAGATTCTTTCCGAGAGCGATATGGTTTCCCGTTGGAGCCAGGCTTTAGGTGAGGCTATCCCATGGATTGGCAAGTTTGCTGAAGCGCAGGGTGAAAGCACTGTTTCTCTCGGCGGCGGATTTACGCTTGTTCCGCTCTTTATCGGTATTATTATGACTTTTGATAACATCTTCGGTGTTATCTTCCAGCCCACTTTCGGCAAGCTTTCGGACAACTGTCATTCAAAGCTCGGCAAACGCCGTCCTTTCATTGTGGCTTGTGCTCCGATTTCAGCAATTCTCTTCACGCTTGTTCCGTTGGTTGCGCTTAACGTTCAGGGCGAAGCTCGACTTCCGCTTACAATGCTTGTGGTTATCTTGTTTGTTTTCTCAATGTCATTGTGGCGTGCACCTGTTGTTGCGCTTATGCCCGACCTCACACCGCCGCAGCTCCGTTCAGAGGGTAACGCAGTTATCAACCTTATGGGCGGCATCGGTTCTGCAGTCGGTATGGTTGCAGGTACACTCGGTATTGCACTCTGCACACTTTTTGCAGGCTACACAAAGGCAGAAATCAAGGCAAACGAAACACTTTCCTTCCCGTATGTTTTTGCTGTCGGTTCGGTAGTTATGATTATAGGTATGCTCGTTCTGCTCTTCTTTGTTAAGGAAGAGGACACAAGCATCAAGCTCAAGGGCGAAGCTAACCAGTACGCTGACGCAAAGGCAAAGAGAAAGGCTGAAAAAGAAGCCGCAAAGGCACACAAGGCCGCTCTTAAGGCAGAGAAGCTTACAAAGGGCGAAAGAAAGAGCCTTCTCTTTATGCTCGGCTGTCTTTTCTTCCTCTTCTGCGGTACAAACGCTATCACAACATTCTTCTCGTTGTTTGCACAGGAAATCCTTCATATGATTACCTCTGAAGCAACATTTATTATGCTCATCTTTGCAGTTTGCTCAGGTGCGGCGGCTCTTCCTGCAGGCAAGCTCGGCAAGAAGTTCGGCAGAAAAAAGACTATCCTTGCAGGTATTTCTGTTTTCCTCACAGCATTCATCGTTTTCTTCGCAGTGTTCCTTGTAATGCTTGGCGGCGAAGACCTTTCAATCAAAAACTATGTTGAGGTTAACAACTCTTACATCGCAGTTAATGACCAGATTAACGAATACAATTCTCACGCAAGTGACCTTGCAAAAGAAGAAGGCAGAGATCTTACAGAAGCAGAGGTTCTCAATATGGATGGCTTCATCGAGTACAGAATTGCACTTGAAGAAGGCAAGGCTCTTGACGAGTACAAATACTATGCAGAGTTTGACAAATACTTTGCAGAGAATTCGGGCGCAGATATCGAAAAGGCTGTTATCGCAGTTTCCGAGAATATCCTTGCAGTTGAAAACGGAAGCTTCGGTGTGTCCTTGAAGGCTGTTTCCGATTCAGTTGCAACCATCACAAAGATTCTCCGTGTTCTCATTTATCCCGTTCTTATCCTTGGCGGTGCGGCTAATATGTTCATCACCGTTAACACTCTTCCGCTTGTTCTTGACATCGGCGGTGTTGAAAAGGTCGGAACATTCACAGGCTATTACTACACAGCAACCTTCTCTGCACAGATTGCTTCACCGATTATCTACGGCTTTATCCGAATGTTTGCAGGCACATATATGTCGCTGTTCTATTACAGCCCCGTAATGTTTGCCTTGGCAATCATGCTTCTCCTCTTCGTTAAGCACGGCGAGTCAAAGGTAACAGACGATATGATTAAAGAAGCAAGAATGGCAGAAGACTAATACCCCGACGTTTCGGGATTGGAGGAAAAATAATGAGTGAGACTTTATTAAAAGTCAGAAATCTGAAAAAAAGCTACGGCTCACATCAGGTGCTTAACGGCGTATCCTTTGATGTACCCGCAGGCAAAATTGTCGGTCTGCTCGGCCCTAACGGTTGCGGCAAGACTTCGATGATTAAGTCTATCGTCGGTCTAATTAACGACTACGAGGGTAAAATTCTGGTGAACGGCAAGGCTCCCGGAGTAGAGTCAAAGGCAATCGTTGCTTATCTGCCGGAAAAGAATTACCTTGCACCGTGGATGACACCGAAGAACGCTATCAACTATATGGCAGATTTCTATAAGAATTTTGACAAGGAAAAAGCTCTTAAAATGGCACAGACCTTTGACCTTGACTTAAAGCAGAAAATAAAGACAATGTCAAAGGGTCAGCAGGAGAAGCTTCAGCTCATCCTCGTAATGTGCCGCAAGGCAGACCTTTATATCCTTGACGAGCCTCTTGGCGGCGTTGACCTAGTTTCAAGAGAATTTATCCTTGACACGATTTTGAAAAATCACTCGGAAAATTCCACAATCCTTTTGTCAACACATCTTATCTATGATATCGAGCGAGTCCTTGACCGTGTTCTTATGGTCAAGGGCGGTGAGCTTGTCGTTAACACGGATGTTGAAAAGATTACTTCAAACGGCAAGAGCGTTGAAGATTTGTTCAGGGAGGTGTTCAGCTATGCTGGCTAAGCTTTTAAAGCACGAGTTTATTGCAACAGGCAGAATTATGGGTGTGCTTTATTCAGTTGTGCTTATCATCATGGGCTACATCCTCGGTTCATACTACATCGGACGTGACACTTCCGAAGCCGCAACAACAGCGCAGGTGCTCGGTATGATGGTACTTATGATTATCTCTGCCTGCAACTTTATACTTACAACCGTTGTAATGGTAACCAATTTTCAGAAGTCACTTTACGGTGATCAGGGTTATTTAAGCTTTACTCTTCCTGTCAAGAGTGTTTCTCTTCTTGCTTCAAAGGTTATCGTCTCAACAGTATGGTTCATAGCGGCTTTTGCTTGCCTGATGGGCACAATGGCTATTATGTACTACGTTATCAGAGAGGACTACATCGGTCAGGAAAGCTACGCAATGATTGAGTCAATGCTTCCGATTCTTCTCGGCGGCAAATCACTTGCAACTGTTATTGCCAGCACCGTAATTTCGCTCATTTCTTTCTTTGTACGTTTTGCAGTGCTTTCAATAGAGGTTTATTTTGCAATCAGTCTTGCTAACACCAGACTTTTCCAAAAGAGATATCTTCTCTGGACAATCGTTTTCTCAATGGGTACTATTTACATTGCAGAGAGTCTTTCAAAGCTTATTGCAGACGAAATCGACTTCGGTCTTTCCGTAACTGCGGATTCAATTAAGCTTGTAACAGATTATCTTCAGGTTGATGCAGGCGCATCGTTTATCAACCTGACAACCCTTGTGGTTTCACTTGTTTTCGGTGCGGCATTCTTCTATGCAACACACTACGTTATGAATAAAAAGGTTAACATAAGATAATGCGTATCGGTATTTTCGGCGGAACATTTGACCCTCCGCACGCAGGACACAAGAAATATGCTGACGAGTTTAAAGAAAAGCTTTCGCTTGACAAGCTTCTTGTAATCCCGACGGCAACGCCGCCGCACAAAAGCAACGAGCAAACAGCCGACAGTTCAGACAGGCTGAATATGCTCAAAATCCTTTTTGACGGTGACAGCAGGTCAGAGGTCAGCGATATGGAAATTGCACGTGGCGGCAAGAGCTACACCTACGAAACCGTAACTCTTCTGCGTGAGCAATACCCCGATGACGAGCTGATTTTTCTGCTCGGGTCAGATATGCTTTTATCCTTTCATCGGTGGTTAAACCCCGATACAATTCTTGAAAAAGTAAAAATCTGTGCCGTTACACGAAGCGGCGAGATTGACGAAGAAAATTTGTCGGGATATATCGACGAATACTTCCCCGACAAAAAGGACAGATTCATCATCTGCGAGTTTGAGCCGATTGAACTCAGCTCAACCGAAATCCGAAATGCAATCAAAAACGGATTGTCGGTTGACGGGCTTCTCGACGAGCAGGTTTTGAAATACATAAAAGAAAAGGAGTTATACCTTTGAACGGCTGGACTGATGAAAAAATCATTGAACTCATAAGGTCGAAGCTGGAGTTAAGACGTTTTCAGCACAGTCTGAATGTTGCTGAAAGTGCACGTTACCTTGCCGAAAAATACGGCGGGGATGCGGACAAGGCATACACGGCAGGACTTTTGCACGACATTATGAAAAACTCCTCACCCGAGGAACAGCTGGGGGTTATAACCGAGGCAGGGCTTGAACTTTTACCCGAGGAGCGTGCTAACAAAAAGCTTTGGCACGCAATTGCGGGTGCGGCATACATAAAAATGGTTATGGGTATTGACGACAAGGAAATTTACCGTGCCGTCAGGTACCATACGACGGGCAGGGCAAAGATGACCTTGCTTGAAAAAATAGTTTATCTTGCAGATTACATATCAGCCGAGCGTAACTACAAGGGCGTTGACGATATGCGCCGCCTTTGCGACGAGTCTATGGACGAGGCGATAATCTATGCGCTCGAGTTTGGTATTCCCGACCTTGTTAAAAAGGGAAGCGTCATTCACCCCGACAGCGTTGACCTTTACAATGAGGTTGTAATGAAAAAACAGGGAGGTAACAGATATGACATCACTTGAAACAGCAAAAAGTATTGTTAAAATTCTCGACAATAAAAAAGCAATTGACATTTCGCTCATTCAGACACAAGAGCTCACAATTGTATCGGATTATTTCATAATCGCAAGCGGTACTTCGGGCACTCACGTGCGTGCGCTTGCCGATGAAATTGACGAGGAAATGAAGAAGCTGGGTGTTGAGCCTGACCACGTTGAGGGCAGAGCAACAGGCTGGATTTTGCTTGATTACGGCTGTGTACTTGTTCACGTTTTTGACCCGCAGTCAAGAGAGTATTATAACCTCGAAAGACTTTGGGGCGATGCGGCAAAGGTTGACATTTCCGATATCATCACACCGGACTAATTTAAAAAGTATAGAATATTCGTAGGGGCGGATAGTATCCGCCCGTGAATTTGTATAAATCTTATTATAATCAGCTCGTTTTCGGGCTGTGGCAAAACTCGGAGGAATATTGAAATGGGTTATGATTTTAAATCAACAGAGAAAAAATGGCAGGACAAATGGGAGGAAGAAGGCGTTTTCCATGCGGCAGATTTTTCGAAAAAGCCGAAGTTCTACGCTCTCGTTGAGTTCCCGTATCCCAGCGGTGCAGGTATGCACGTTGGTCACATCAAGGCTTATTCCGGCCTTGAGGTAGTATCAAGAAAAAGAAGAATGCAGGGTTACAATGTATTGTTCCCGATTGGCTTTGATGCTTACGGCTTGCCGACAGAGAACTATGCAATCAAAACGGGTATTCACCCCCGTAAGGTAACCGATATGAATATCGAAAAGTTCTCAAGCCAGCTTAAGAGAGTAGGCTTCTCTTTTGACTGGGACCGTGTTGTTGATACAACACAGGAGGACTATTACAAGTGGACACAGTGGATTTTCCTCAAGATGTTTGAAAACGGTCTTGCTTTCAGAGATAAGACACTCGTTAACTACTGCCCGTCTTGTAAGGTTGTTCTTTCAAACGAGGACTCACAGGGCGGCAAGTGCGATATCTGCCACTCCGATATCGTTCAGAAGTCAAAGGACGTTTGGTATCTTCGCATAACAGAGTATGCCGACAAGCTTCTTGAAGGTCTTGAAAAGGTTGACTACCTCCCGAACGTTAAGCTCCAGCAGCAGAACTGGATCGGTAAGTCAACAGGTGCTTTTGTTGATTTCGAGGTAAAGGGCTCGGATAACGAAAAGCTCAAGGTTTACACAACACGTCCCGACACACTTTTCGGCGTAACATTTATGGTTATGGCTCCCGAGCATCCGATGATTGACAAGTATGCAGAGAGAATTGCAAATATGGCAGACATCGAAGCATACAGAAAAGAGTGTGCAAAGAAGACAGAGTTCGAAAGAACACAGCTCGTTAAGGATAAGACAGGTGTACGTATTGACGGCATTTCTGCAATCAACCCTGTGAACGGCAAGGAAATCCCGATTTACATATCTGACTACGTTATGATGGGCTACGGTACAGGCGCTATTATGGCTGTGCCTGCACACGACGACCGTGACTACGACTTCGCAAAGAAGTTCGGCATTGATATCATCGAGGTTATCAAGGGCGGCAACATTGAAGAGGCGGCTTATGCAGGCGAGGGTGAGCTCGTGAATTCCGAGTTCCTCAACGGCATCACCTCAAAGCGTGAGGCTATCGACACAATGGCTGACTATCTCCAGAAGAACGGTATCGGAGAAAAGGGTGTTCAGTACAAGATGAAGGACTGGGCATTCAACAGACAGCGTTACTGGGGCGAGCCTATTCCTATTGTTCACTGTGACAAGTGCGGAATGGTTGCTGTTCCTTATGACGAGCTTCCGCTCAAACTTCCGAAGGTTGAAAACTTTGAGCCCGGCTCTGACGGCGAAAGCCCGCTTGCAAAGATTGACTCTTATGTAAACTGCAAGTGCCCGAAGTGCGGTGCAGATGCAAAGCGTGAAACTGACACAATGCCGCAGTGGGCAGGATCATCGTGGTACTTCCTTCGTTACATCGACCCGAACAACAACGAGGCTCTCGCAGACAGCGAAAAGCTTAAGTACTGGGGTCAGGTTGACTGGTACAACGGTGGTATGGAGCACGTTACACGTCATATGATTTACTCACGTTTCTGGCACAAGTTCCTTTATGACCTTGGTGTTGTTCCGAACGACGAGCCTTACGCAAAGCGTACTGCACAGGGACTTATCCTTGGTCCTGACGGCGAAAAGATGAGTAAGTCAAAGGGCAACGTTGTTGACCCGAATGAGGTTGTTGACGAGTTTGGCGCAGACGTTCTTCGTGCTTACGTTCTCTTTATGGGTGACTACGAAAAGGCCGCTCCGTGGTCAGCATCATCTGTTAAGGGCTGTAAGAGATTTATCGACAGAACATGGGGTCTCCAGGATATCCTCACAGACGGTGACGAGTATTCAAAGGAGCTTGAATCACTCTTCCACAAGACAATCAAAAAGGTATCTGAAGATATTGAAAATATGAAGTTCAACACAGCGATTGCCGCTTTGATGACACTTCTCAACGCAATTTACGACAAGGGTGCAATCAACAAGGCAGAGCTCAAGACCTTTGTAACTCTCCTTAACCCGTTCGCACCTCACGTTACAGAGGAAATCTGGGCACAGCAGGGCTTCGGCGGTATGCTTGCAAACGGCAATTGGGTAAGCTATGACGAAGCAAAGTGTGTTGATGACGAAATCGAAATTGTTGCACAGATTAACGGCAAGGTAAGAGCAAAGCTTATGATTCCTGCTGAAATCGAAGCCGCAGATGCAATCGCTCTTGCAAAGAAGGACGAAAAGGTTGCCGAGGCTATCGAGGGCAAAACGATTGTCAAGGAGCTCTATGTCAAGGGCAGACTTGTTAACATCGTTGTAAGATAAATGTTGCAGTTCCTTTTTGCCGCAGGAAATTTTACAAAGTTGCAAATTTCGTGTTGACATTCAGAAAACCTTGTGTTAGAATAAGGTGTATATTAGAAATTTGCCCCTGCAAGTTGCGGAGGGAGGGAATACAATGAGTCAGGTAAAAGTTAAGGAAGGCGAATCTTTAGATAACGCTCTCAGAAGATTTAAGAGACAGACTTCAAGAGACGGCGTTATTCAGGAAGTTCGTAAAAGAGAACACTATGAGAAGCCGTCAGTTAAGCGTAAGAAGAAGTCTGAGGCTGCTCGTAAGAGAAAGTTCAAATAATCAATTAAGTGAGTGTCTTTTGACGCTCACTTTTTTGTTTTCTCGTTGACAGTAAAAAATTGATGTGGTATTATTTTTACATAAACAATACAGAAAGAAGCTTTATAATGAACGCATCTAAATTCAACAAGCTTATTACAAATGTGCTTGCACCGATTTTTAGGTGCAAATATCTGCCGTGCATTCACATTGTAAAACTTTTCAATAAGCCGTCAGAGGTTATCTCAATCGCAGGCAAGGGTGTGGATACACCGGACGACCCGATTTATATGACTGCACACCGTGGTGTAACTTCAATCGCACCCGAAAATACCATTCCTGCTTACGAAGAGGCTGTAAGGCTCGGCTATTACTCCGCAGAGTGCGACATTCACCGCACAAAGGACGGGGTATGGGTTTTGATTCACAACGATACTGTTGACAAGTATTTTTGTGAGTACGGCGAGATAAAGGAAGCTGATTTTGAAGACGTGAGAAAGTACAGCTTCAAAGGTGGCTCAAACTTCTGGGCTTATGACGATTTAAAAATCCCGACACTTGATGAATTTCTCGATGTTTTTGTCGGCTCAAACACAAGACCGCAGATTGAAATTAAAGCATAAACCTACGATACCCTCAAAGAGGTTGTTGATGCTGTTGAGAAAAAGGGTCTTGAAGAAAGTGCAATTGTCATTTCCTTTGACCTTCAGCAGTTGAGAGAAATTCACAAGCTTAACGATAAAATTGAGTTGTGGTATCTTGTCGGCAGAGTTACCGAGGAGAATATCGCAGAAGCAAAGTCAATTTCGGACAAGGTGTGGCTGTCTGCTCATTTTGACCAGAACGACAAACGCACAATTCAGCTTGCACTCGACCGTGGAATTGATGTTTCGTACTGGACAGTCAATACAATCGAAGATGCAAAAATGGTCTATGACCTGGGCGTAAGATATATCGAGACGGATATTCTTGCGAAATAAGATTTGAGGTGATTTTATGGCTAAAGCAAAAGTCAAAAAAGCTGAAACCAAAGAGAAAAAGGAAATCAGTCAGGAAACATATTCCAAGGCTGTCTTGCTCACAGGTTTTGTTGCAAGCATAAAGAATGAACTGGCAAAAGCCGAAAAAGTTTCTGCTGTTCGTTTTGTGCCGATACTTGACGGCTATCAGGTCTTTTTCAACAACGACGGCAAGGATACCAAAATCAGCATAGAGAAAAGCAAATTTTCCAAAGGCTATAAAGTCCGCAAGCTTGAGGACGGTTTTAAGAAGAAAGCTTTATCCGTAAAAAGCGAAGAAGACCTTGAACCTGCAATCGCAAAGCTTTTCAACAAGCCCACAGAGAAACGCAAGAAAAAAGCGAAGTAAGATACAAACACAAACGCCATCGGTCACCCGATGGCATTGTTGTTTTTTAGCCTTCCCCTCGAGGGGAAGGGGGACCGCTTGCGGTGGATGAGGTGGAAACATATCTTAAAATATCAGCACATACTCCATCAAAATTACTGTTTATGTCATAATTTGAATATCGCAAAACAGTAAGTCCTAATCCTTTTAAATAATTGTCTCTTTTAATGTCTTTTGCTTTTCCGGCATCTTCGTAATGCTGTGAACCGTCAATTTCAATTACCAAGTTTGTACTTGCACAGTAAAAATCAACAATGTAACTTCCAATCACTTTTTGACGGTTAAAGGTGATTGGTTGATTTTTTAAGAAATCATACCAAAGATGTCGTTCCTCTTTAGTCATATTTTTACGAAGATTTTGGGAGTTATTTGTCAGTTTAGAATTTGCCCTTTCGTTCATCTAAACACCTCATCAGTCACTTCGTGACAGCTTCCCCTCGAGGGGAAGCCTTTTTTGCAAGCTTTTTATTCTTCCGTCAGCCTTACAGTAAAATCAAAAGGAAAGGTTTTAACGGATTTATTTTCGAAATCTATTTTGTAACCTGTTCCGTCTTTATGAAAAAATCCTGCTTTTGGCTCAATCCTGACATAACACATTGTTTCCTCTTTTTCGTTGTTATGTTCAAAATACCATTCGTGGAATACTTTTGTCAAAGTTTCTCTTAAAGCATTGTTTTCCTGCAACAACGGATGTCCGATATTGTGAGCGTATCCGCAAAACGAATGTACTTTCCTTGAAGAAAGTGCAACATTGGGGTTAGCACGAATCTCTTTTACTTTTTGCGACTTTTCATTACTTACAAAATAAAAATATTTTCCGTCAAAATAAGTGTCAATAAATCTTACTGATGGAATGTTGTCTTCAGATGTGGCAATCGCAAACTGATAGTCTTTTGAAAAGAGTTCTGACATAATTGCTAAAGCTTTATAAAAATCACTCAATTGTTTGCGCCCCCGTTTTATCTCATCAATGATACTTCGGCATCCAATCTCCGTGAACTTCGATAAGCTCGTCAACCATTTTAACAATGTCGTCAATGGAAAGCTCTGAACCTGTGTGCGGGTCGAGCATAGCTGCCTGGTAGATGTGCTCCTTCTTCTTTGTAACTGCTGCTTCGATTGTGAGAAGCTGCGGGTTGATGTTTGTCATATTCATCGCCGCAAGCTGAACGGGAAGCTTGCCCATATGGCACGGTGTTATACCGCTCGAGTCAACAAGACACGGAACCTCAACGCAAGCATCAGCGGGAAGGTTGTCAATAAGACCTGTGTTCAGCACGTTACCGCCGATTTTGTACGGATTGTTTGTAACCATAGCTTCCATAATGTAAGAAGCATATTCCTTTGAACGAGTATGTGTAACCTTGCCGTCTGCAAGGATTTCGTCTCTCTGCTTTGCCCAACCTGCAATCTGCTCAATACAACGGCGGGGATACTCGTCAAGCGGAATGTTGTAGTCTGCGATAAGGTTCGGATACTTGTCCTTTATGTAGAACATATTGTACTCGGAGTTGTGCTCACTTGACTCTGTGCAGTAATAGCCGAGACGCTTGATGTAATCAAAGCGTACCATATCGCCGTGCTTATCTTCTTTCTTATCTGAAGCAAGAGCCTTTGCATTGATTTCAAGTGCACGGCGCTTGATTTCGGGGTAAAGGTCGTTGCCCTGCTTGTCGTGGATTTCAAGAAGCCATGCCATATGGTTGATACCTGCTATTTTGTCGTATACATTGTCCTCTCCGACTTCTTCAAGCATGCCAACATGGTCGAGCAAATCTCTTGAACAGGTCTGAACGCTGTGGCAAAGACCGACGGTTTTAATGCCCGAGTATCGTGTCATATAGCCTGAAAGAATTGCCATGGGATTTGTGTAGTTGAGGAACCATGCGTCAGGACAAACCTCGTGCATATCACGGGCAAAATCCTCAAGCACGGGAATTGTACGCAAGCCACGCATAATTCCGCCGATGCCGAGTGTGTCGGCAATTGTCTGGCGAAGACCGTATTTCTTCGGGATTTCAAAGTCTGTTATTGTGCAGGGGTCGTAAAGACCGACCTGAATTGCGTTGACAACAAAGCTTGCTCCCCGAAGCGCATCTTTGCGGTTTTCTACGCCGAGATATGTTGAAATTTTAGCTCTTGATTCGTTAACGTTTTTATTGATAGCGTTAAGGATGATTTCAGAATCCTCAAGACGCTGCTTGTCAATGTCGTAAAGTGCAATTTCTGCTTCACGCAGAGCGGGTGTGCACATACAGTCACCGAGAACATTTCTTGCAAAAACGGTGCTGCCTGCACCCATAAATGTGATTTTCATAGGATTAACACTCCTTTTGTTTTTTAGCATTTTTTGCTTAATTTGATTATAAATTTCAAGCTGTCCTTTGTCAATAAAACATTTGATTTTTCTCGTTTCTTGACACGAAAAATTTGTTGTGTTAAATTTAAAACAAGAAACGGAGGTTTTATTATGATTTTTGCAAACCATGCTCATGTTTTTCCCGAGGACATTAAACCCGTCGGTTCAATCGACAACCTTAAAAGACTTATGGACGATTGCGGAATTGACAAATGCGTCTGCTTTGCACCGTTTTCGGACAGATTTGAGGAGTCCTCACGCACGGACACACCTAACGAGTGGCTTGCAAAGGCCATAAAAAACGACCCCGATCTTTACGGCTTCGGCACGGTTGATTTCACAAAAAATCTGCGTGACGAGGTTGACAGAATTGCAGATTTTGGCTTCAAGGGTATCAAAATGCATCCACCGTATCAGGAGTTTGACATCGACGGCGAGGACGCCTTCAAGGTATACGAAAGGGCAGAGGAGTTGGGACTTTTTATCTCCTTCCATTGCGGAATGCATTGGCACAGGTTAAAGGGTGTAAAGCCCATACTTTATGATGAAGTCGGCTGGTTTTTCAAGAATCTTCGTTTTAGCCTGGAGCACCTCGGAGGTTATCATTTCTTTAACGAATCTCTTGCCGTAATGTGCAACAATTCACGCGGAGGAATTCAGCCGAGGGTTTTTGCAGGTTGGACATCTGTCAGCGACCGTGACGGAAAGGACGAATGGACACTCACAAACGAACAGCTTGAAACAATCGTTTTCCAGACGAATGACGAAAGCAGTATCTTCGGTCTCGATTTTCCATACAAGGATGCCGATTATATCAAGTATGAAATGGAACGTTACAAGAGCCTGAATATTTCCGACACCGCAAAAGAAAATTTGTTTGGCGGCACACTCAAAAAGGTGTTGGGAGTTTAATTTGAATATATTTCGGCAGGGAGGCGAAAATCCTCCCTGTTTTTGTCGACAAATTAAAATTTATACTATCAAGGAAACTCCTTCTGTGGAGTTGTTAAAAATTTGACCTTTACCAAATAATTTTGTAGAAAGTTGTTTACTAATTGATTTCGTTGTGTTATAATACAATGAACATTATTATAATGTTGTAGTGCGGCTATAGAATGTTAAAAAAATAACATTCTTTTCCAGGGCGACGATTTCGGGTGCTCTCGGACTTGAAAATGTCGCCTGTAATTTTGAAAATTGTTGTAAAGGAGGAACAACTCAATGCTCAAAAAAATCAGCAAAATCCCTTTCAAAGGAACACCTGAGCAGGAGGCACAGTTGCGTGCTGTTATTGAGGAGTGTAAGGACGACAAGAGCATGCTTATGCATGTAATGCAGCAGGCACAGTCAATCTACGGTTATCTTCCCTTTGAGGTTCAGACCATGATTGCAGACGGTATGAACATCCCGCTTGAAAAAGTTTACGGTGTTTCTACTTTCTACGCTCAGTTTGCACTCTCTCCGAAGGGTGAGTACAACATCTCTGTTTGCCTTGGTACAGCTTGCTATGTTAAGGGCGCACAGGAACTTATTGACAGAATCTGTGAGAATCTCGGTATCGGCGCAGGTGAGTGCACAGACGACGGAAAATTCTCTGTTGAGGCTTGCCGTTGCATCGGTGCTTGCGGTCTTGCTCCCGTTCTTACTGTTAACGACGAGGTTTACGGTAAGCTTGTTGCAGACGACATCGACGGTATTCTTGCAAAGTATAAAGCATAATTTTTCAGCTTGATTTACGGAGGAGCTTATGCGGGAATTATCTTTGAATGTTCTTGATATTGCCCAGAATTCCATTTCCGCCAACGCACCGCTTATTGAAATTGAGGTGCTCGAAAATACCGAGAAGAAAGAACTCTTAATCGGCATTTACGACAATGGCAGGGGAATGACCGCAGAGCAGGTGCAAAACGTTAAAGACCCGTTCTTTACCACACGCACCACACGCAAGGTCGGCATGGGTATTCCGCTTTTCAAGATGGCGGCTGAACAGACAGGCGGCTCGCTTGATATCACGTCCGAAGTCGGCAAGGGTACACGGGTTACGGCTGTTTTCAAAACAGACAGCATCGACTTTACCCCCATCGGCGATATGGACTCCACCGTTTTAACGCTGATAACAATGAATACCGACCGTGATTTTATTTACCGTTTCGGTATTGATGACAGAATATTCACTCTTTCCACACAGGAATTGAAAACAATTCTCGGCGACGTTCCGCTCTCGGAGCCGTCGGTTTCAATGTGGATTAAAGAGTACCTTGAAGAACAAACACAAAACATTCGTGGAGGTGTACTATAATGAAATCACTTGAAGAATTGATGGCTATCCGTGACAAGGCAAGAGCTGCAATGACTGACCGTGAGGGTAACGGTGATGGAATTCGTATTGTTGTCGGTATGGCAACTTGCGGTATTGCGGCAGGTGCAAGACCTGTTCTCAACGCTTTTGTTGATGAGGTTGCAAAAAGAGGCCTCAAAAATGTTACGGTTGCTCAGACAGGCTGTATCGGTATGTGCCAGTTCGAGCCCATCGTTGAAGTATTTGAACCGGGCAAGGAAAAGGTTACTTATGTTAAGATGACCGCTGAAAAGGTGCCCGAAATCGTAGCTAACCACATCGTTAACGGCAACCCCGTTCTCGAGCAGACAGTTGGCGCAGTAGTAAAAGATTAAGGAGGAAAAACAATGTATCGTTCACACGTTCTTGTCTGCGGCGGTACCGGTTGTACCTCCTCTCACAGTAACGAGATTATCGAAGCTCTTGAGTCAGAACTCAAGGCAAAGGGTCTCGAAAATGAGATAAAGGTTATTAAAACCGGTTGCTTCGGACTTTGTGCATTAGGCCCGATTATGATCGTTTACCCCGAAGGCTGTTTCTACAGCGAGGTTAAGGTTGAGGATGTTCCCGAAATCGTTGAAGAGCATCTTCTCAAGGGTCGTATGGTTAAGCGTCTTATCTATGATGAGACAATCACAAAGGATGAAATTAAGCCTTTGAATGAAACAAACTTCTATAAGAAGCAGAAGAGAATTGCTCTTCGTAACTGCGGTGTTATCGACCCCGAAAGCATCGAGGAATACATCGCAATGGACGGTTATCAGGCTCTTGCAAAGTGCCTTACCGAAATGACACCTGAAGATGTTATCCAGGTTGTTAAGGATTCAGGTCTTCGTGGCCGTGGCGGCGGCGGATTCCCGACAGGCCTTAAGTGGAGCTTCACAGCAAAGAATGCAGCAGACCAGAAGTATGTTGTATGTAACGCTGACGAAGGTGACCCGGGCGCATTCATGGACCGTTCAGTTCTTGAGGGTGACCCCCACTGTATCGTAGAAGCAATGACTATCTGCGGTTACGCAACAGGCGCAACAGAGGGTTACGTTTACGTTCGTGCAGAGTATCCCATCGCTGTTAACCGTCTTGATAAGGCTATCAGAGATGCACGTGAAAACGGACTTCTTGGTAAGAACATCTTTAATTCAGGCTTTGACTTTGACCTTCACATCCGTCTTGGTGCGGGCGCATTCGTTTGCGGTGAGGAAACAGCTCTCATGACTTCAATCGAAGGTAACCGTGGTGAGCCTCGTCCCCGTCCTCCGTATCCGGCAGTTAAGGGTCTCTTTGGCAAGCCGACAACAGAAAACAACGTTGAGACATTTGCTAACATTCCGCAGATTATCCTTAACGGTGCAGAGTTCTTCTCATCAATGGGTACAGAGAAGTCTGCAGGTACAAAGGTATTTGCTCTCGGCGGTAAGATTAACAATACAGGTCTTGTTGAAGTTCCGATGGGTACAACTCTTCGTGAGGTTATTGAAGATATCGGTGGCGGTATCCCCAACGGTAAGAAGTTCAAGGCTGCACAGACAGGTGGTCCCTCAGGCGGATGTATTCCTGCATCTCTTATGGATACACCTATCGACTACGACAACCTTACAGCAATCGGCTGTATGATGGGTTCAGGCGGACTTATCGTTATGGACGAAGACAACTGTATGGTTGACATCGCAAAGTTCTTCCTCGACTTCACAGTTGATGAGTCTTGCGGTAAGTGTACTCCGTGCCGTATCGGTACAAAGAGAATGATGGAAATCCTTGAGAAGATTACAGACGGTAAGGCTACTCTTGAGGATCTTGACGAGCTTGAAAAGCTTGCATATTACATCAAGGAAAACTCACTCTGCGGTCTCGGTCAGACTGCTCCCAACCCTGTTCTTGCAACACTTCGTTTCTTCAAGGATGAGTATATTGCTCACATCGTTGACAAGAAGTGTCCGGCAGGCGTATGTAAGGCTCTTCTCAGCTACTCGATTGTTGAGGATAAGTGTAAGGGTTGTACACTTTGTTCAAGAAAGTGCCCCGTTGGTGCAATTTCAGGTACAGTCAAGAACCCGCATACAATCGATACAACAAAGTGCATCAAGTGCGGCGTTTGTATGGATTCATGTAAGTTCGGTGCAATTATTAAGAAATAAGGAGTGTGTCAGATATGGAAATGATTAATATTAAAATAAATGGCATGCCCTACAGTGTGCCTAACGGTATTACAATTCTTGAGGCTGCTCGCTATGCAGGAATCGAGATTCCTACACTCTGCTACCTTAAGAAGATTAACGAAATCGGCGCTTGCCGTATTTGTATGGTTGAAGTTAAGGGCGCAAGAAGCCTTGTTTCAGCCTGCGTTTTCCCCGTAAACGAGGGAATGGAAATTTCAACAAACTCACAGAAGGTTCGTGACTCAAGAAAGATGACTCTTGAGCTCATCCTTTCAACACATAACCGTAAGTGCCTTTCTTGTGTAAGAAGCGGCAACTGCGAGCTTCAGAAGCTTTGCAAGGAGTACGGTGTTGAGAACGAAGGCCGTTTCGACGGTGTTACACCTGACTATGCTTTTGACGATTCAATGGCTCATATGGTTCGTGATAACAGCAAGTGTATCCTTTGCCGCCGTTGCGTTGCAGCTTGCGACAATCAGGCTATCTCTGTTATCGGTGCTAACTCACGTGGCTTCGACACAAGCATCACTTCTCCGTTTGAGAGAAAGATTCAGGAATACTCTTGTATTTCTTGCGGTCAGTGTATCGTAAACTGCCCGACAGGCGCTCTTTATGAGAAGGACAGCACAGCAGACGTTCTTGCTGCTATCAATGACCCGGACAAGTATGTTGTTGTTCAGACAGCTCCTGCTGTTCGTGCAGCTCTTGGTGAAGAGTTTGGCTACGAAATCGGCACAAACGTTGAGGGCAAGATGGTAACAGCACTCCGTCGCCTTGGCTTTGACAAGGTATTCGATACAAACTTCGCTGCTGACCTTACAATTATGGAAGAGTCACAGGAGCTTATCGAAAGAATTACAAACGGCGGCAAGTTGCCGATGATTACTTCCTGCTCACCGGGTTGGATCAGATACTGCGAGTTCTACTATCCCGAGCAGCTTGACCACCTTTCAACTTGTAAGTCACCCCAGCAGATGTTCGGCGCAACAATCAAGACATGGTATGCACAGAAGATGGGCATTGACCCCGAGAAGATTGTTTCTGTCAGCGTAATGCCGTGTACAGCTAAGAAGTTCGAAATCGGCAGAGACGACCAGAATGCGGCAGGTGTTGCTGATGTTGATTATTCAATCACAACACGTGAGCTTGCAAGAATGATCAAGGGTGCAGGCATTAACTTCAATATTCTTCCTGAAGAAGCATTCGACAGCCCGCTTGGCGAGGGTTCAGGTGCTGCAGTTATCTTCGGTGCAACAGGCGGTGTTATGGAGGCAGCTCTCCGTACCGCAGTTGAGAAGATTACAGGCAAGACTCTTGAGAACGTTGACTTCACAGAGGTTCGTGGTATGGAAGGCGTTAAGGAAGCAACTTACACAGCAGGCGACCTTCAGGTTAAGGTTGCTGTTGCAAGCGGCACAGCTAACGCAAAGACACTCATGGAGAAGGTTAAGGACGGTACAAGCGAGTACCACTTCATCGAGATCATGGGTTGCCCGGGCGGATGTATCAACGGTGGCGGTCAGCCGATTATTGATGCAACAACACGTAACTTTGAAGACTTCAAGGCAAAGCGTGCTTCTGCTCTTTATACTATCGACAAGAACAACGCAAACCGCAAGTCACATGAGAATGAGGCTATCAAGCGTGTTTACAGTGAGTTCTTCGGCGAGCCCGGAAGCCACAAGGCACACGAAATTCTTCACACATCTTATGTAAAGCGTGGACTTTACAACAACTAAATGATGTTTTTCTCCCTCTTCAGCGCAAGCTGAAGAGGGATTTTTTGAGGTAATAAGCAAGAGTGAATATATAATAAGTCAAGCAAAAAAATAATAAATTTTTTTCGAAAAAAGTGTTGACAAAAGGGTTTTCGTATGGTATAGTATACGAGCGTTGAGACGCTGGTGTAGCTCAGTTGGTAGAGCAGCTGATTTGTAATCAGCAGGTCGGGGGTTCGAGTCCGTCCACCAGCTCCATTTTTTATATGGGTGAGTTCCCGAGTGGCCAAAGGGAACAGACTGTAAATCTGTCGTCAGTGACTTCGGTGGTTCGAATCCACCCTCACCCACCATTTCGAGTGTTCATAACGGATTTCGTGTGAACACTCGACTTTTTTGTTTAATTTCATAGTTTCATCAATATGTATCGAGCAGGTTTGTCGCCTGCTCTTTTTGTTATGCAGTGAGATATTCCACCGCTACACCCTGACGGGTATCTGCTTTGTAATTATCTGCATTTGACGGGATTTCAATATATCCCACAAAGCGATAATGAATTACAATTCGCTGTGTTCTGTTTTTGCCTGTGCCTTCAGTTTCATAAATGTCAATGTGGTCTATAAGCTCATGAAGGAGTGGTGCTGTTAAGGTTTCCATTTCCATAAACTTACGAA
>JAFUPA010000034.1 GCA_017481575.1 Clostridia bacterium
CACCACCGCCTATGGCGGAGCCTCTCCTCGAGGAGAAGCCTTGATTTAACACAAATTTGACAGCCTTCCCCTTGAGGGGAAGGGGGACCGCTTGCGGTGGATGAGGTGTAAAAAAAGAAATTTACAAACACTAATTTGTCGGGGGTCTTTTTCGGAATGCATAAATGCATTCCCTACGATGAAGAATTCAATTTTCAATGTAGGGCAAGGATTTATCCTTGCCGAAAGTTTCATCATACAACGGCATATCGCAAGCGTCACTCCCTACGAATGCTCATCTTGACATTCAGTTCTTTTTTCTATAAAATAAAATTACATTTTAACAGGAGGCGGAAATATGAAACGTTCATTCAAAGTTATCGCATTTGTTCTTGTTTTAACATTTCTTTTTCAGTCGGGAGTTTTCTCCTCTTTTGCAGGTTTTGACGACAAGTCGTTGACGCAGGAGGAATGGAACGAGGTTTATGCAAGCCTTTCTGACGAAAACACATTGCCTACGCTGTGCGTTGGTGCGGACGAAACACAGCTCAACATCTGCTGGCACGCCGCAAAGGATAAGGCTCAGCCGAAGGTAAGGCTTGCGAAGAATATCGCAATGGTTGATTATGTTGAATTCACGGGCGAAAATACCCCTGCCGAAAACGACGAACAGCTTGTTTGCCGTGTTACAATGACGGGAATTGAAGAAAATACAGTTTATTATTATCAATACTTAAGCGAAAACGGCTGGAGCGAGCCTTATAAATACGAATCAAAAGGCTTTGACAGCTACAAAATGATGCTTATTGGTGACATACAGATTGGCGGTCAGTCGACGGATAATCCCGAGGAGCAGTCAAGAGTCGGCTATGTCTGGCAGAGTGTTCTCGACGAGGCTCTTACTAAAAATCCCGACATCAGCTTTTTGCTCTCTCCCGGAGACAACACATCAACAGGTAAAGCCGCTGACGAATGGCAGACTCTTCTTATGCCGGAATATACAAGAAGTCTTCCTATGGCGCTTGCAATCGGAAACCACGACAAAAAGGGTATGACTTATGAGTATTACACCCATATGCCCAACGAGTTTTTCGGTGAATATTTTGAGGGTCTCGACCGTGACTTCTGGTTCCGTTACGGTGACGTGCTTTACCTTGTTTTTGATGCTTGTTCAGGTTCTGCCGCAGACCACAGAGCAATGGCAGAAGAGGCGGTTTCTGCTAACCCCGACGCAAAATGGCGTATCGGCGTTATGCACCAGGGACTTTATGCTCCCGGTCTGGCGGCTCTTGAACCCGAAACCAACGTTTTGCTCAACGCTGTTTTTCAGCCGATATTTATGATGTATGACCTCGACATCGTATTCACGGGTCACACCCATATGCAGGGACGTTCTCACTTTATCCGTGACGGTGTTGTTGTCGGCAAGGCAGAAAGCGGCGGAACATACACCGACCCCAATGGCATAATTTACCTTAACACAAATGCTTGCTGTGACCAGGGCTCGATGGACAATATGGAAAAATGGCCGCACACCGCTTATGCGTTTGAGGGTGCAGATGTTACCACATATTCGACAGTTGAGTTCACATCAACGACAATGGAGATTCAGACCTTCCGTGGAGACAACAGTGAGCTTCTTGACAGCATAACAATTGAAAAGACAAAGGACTTTAAAGAAACATCAAAGTTTTCTTTGCGTTCAATTCTTTATAAAATTGTTGAGCTGTTCGGACTTATCTATATGAAAATCGATGCAATCGTTGTTTCAATCAGAGGCGGACATTTTTAATCAAAAAAACAGACACAATCGTAGGAATACGGTTGTGTCTGTTACGTTATTTGTAAAACGTCGGGTTGTCGGTGCGTTCGAGCAGGTAGTCGATTGAAACGTTGAAATAATCGGCCTTACGGGCTGTGGTTTAGCTTCTTTACAATCAAAAATTATTTGTCACATAAAGCCGTGTGTGTTATAATGCAAAAAGAGGTGAGAATATGGACGCAGTTTTTGAGTTTTTTGCCGAGCTGTTCCTTGAAGCATTTGGTGAAATATTTGTTGAGCCTTATCTCGAACTGATGTCGCTTTTTGGTCGTGACTGCAAGAAGATAAAAAAAGAAAAATTGAAAATATTCGTGGTTTTCGAGTCCGTTGTTCTTTTACTTATGTTTTTCTTAGGTCTTTGCTTTAGTCTTGCTAAAGAGTGGACGAGCATTTTGTGGAAAGCAATATTTATTATATCAGTTGTTGTTCCTGCCGTGCAGATTGGTCTCGGCTTGATTCTGATGCTTTTGAAAAAAATCAGAAAAAGAAACAGGCGGTGAAAATATGACATATAACAAAAAACCGAAGATGATACTTTTTGATGTCGGCGGAACATTATTTGACGACGGCAGATGTATACCAATTAACGGACTTTCTGCACTTCGGAATGCGGCGGAAAATCCCGGGGTCACCGACGACGAAACGTTAGCCGAACTGTGGGACGGGTATATGGAAGAAACCCTCGGCGGCAAGCCGAAGGCAAAATCGGGAATTAACCTCGACTTTTTACTTTCCGCACCCATTAAATTTGTAACAATGCGAACGGGGCTTCGCTTCAATATTCCTATGGCTGAACAAGAGGAGATTTTTGACCGATATAATTCGACACGCACGGTGATTGACGGTGTTCCCGACCTGCTCGGAACGCTGGACAAGCTCGGAATCCGTGCGGCGGTCATAAGCAACAATGCAATGAGCGGTGACAGCCTGCACCTTGCAATCAAGCGTTGGATTCCGTCCGAGAAAATGGAGTTCTGCCTGACGAGTGCTGACCTTCTTTTGCCGAAGCCCGACAAAACACTCTTCGAGTGTGCGGCGGCTTATGCACATGTTGACCCTGCTGACTGCTGGTATTGCGGCGACGGTCGAGTGCCCGATGTTAATGGCGCTCGCAACGGCGGTATGACGCCCGTTTTGCTCGACACAAAATCAGAAATCCCCGCTGAGATGCGAACGGACGGCGGCAAAGGGGAGTACCTTGCGATAAACCATTGGAATGTGCTTGCGGATTTATTGACGAAAATTCATGGGGATGTTAAAAAAGCGCAGACCGCATAAAACGATACAAATCAAGGGTTTCTTACGGGATTTTATATCTGTAAGAAGCCCTTGAACATTTAAAAAGCACAATTATTAAGAATTTTATGTTTTATGCTACGAACAAACCTCGCCGCTCGACGTACCTTTGTACGCCTTCGGGCACACAAAAACAAGTCTGACGCCTTGTTTTTGCTCGGTTTGTCCGTTCTGTATCTTTTTTCCCGATCCCCCTTAAAAACGAAAGTTTTTTAGCTCAGTTGCTTTATATGGTTTTGTTTCAGAAAGATTTTGCGGAAACAAATAAACCATATTTCTTTCGGCAGAATGTTGTGATATAATGAATTTATAATCGGACAAAAGGAGCGGTTCTATGACAAACAGAGAACGTGCTATGAATATTCTCCATTTTAAGGATGCTGACCGTTTGCCTGCCGTGCATTTCGGCTATTGGGGCGAACTGCTTGTTGAATGGGCAGAGCAGGGCAAGATACCGAAAGAGCTTGCCGAAAACAATTGGGACGGCAACGAAAAGGACAGGATTCTTGATGAGCTTATCGGATGGGACTTTAACTGGTCGTGCACAAGAGGGGCAAACAACGGTCTTTACCCGAGGTTTGAGGTAAAGGAGCTTGAGGTTTTGCCCGACGGCTCAAGAAGAGTGCAGAACAGCGTCGGTCTTATCGAAAAAATCAAGCCGGGTATAACTTCGATTCCGTCCGAGGACGATTATCTTTTAAAGGACAGGGAAGCGTTCGAAACGCTCTATAAGCCTAAAATGCAATATACACCCGAAAGAGTGGATTTTGAATATTTCAAAAGCTTCAACGAAACACGTGACCATTCAAGACCTATCGGACTTAACCTCGGAAGTGTGCTCGGCAGTATCCGTGACATGACCTCGGTTGTCGGCATGAGCTATCTTATGTATGACGAGGACGAGGATTTGTTTGCTGATATTATAGATACATATGCCGAAATGCAGTATCAATGCGCAAAGGCAATTCTTGAAACGGGTGCGAAATTTGATTTTGCCCATTATTGGGAGGATATCTGCTTTAAAAACGGCCCGCTGCTCTCTCCCGAGATTTTTGACGAGCTGTGTGCGAAGCACTACAAAAAGCGTAACGACCTGTGTCACGAGTACGGCATTGACATAATATCGCTCGACTGTGACGGAGTTACGGAAAAGCTGCTTCCCACGTGGTTTGAAAACGGAGTCAACACGATGTTCCCGATTGAAATCGGTGTGTGGGGCGACCAGTTTGAGCCGGCGAGAAAGAAGTACGGTAAGGGTATGCTCGGTGTCGGCGGTATGGACAAAACGGCACTTCGCAAGGATAAGGCGGCAGTTGATGCCGAGATTGAGAGACTCAAGCGTCTTTCGGCAATGGGAGGCTTCATTCCCTGCCCTGACCACAGACTTATGCCCGGCACAAAGTTTGAGCTTGTTCAGTATTATGCCGAAGAGATTAAGAAAATCAGACTTTAATCAGTAAAAAGAGGGATTTGATGAACGGTATTTTTGACGGCAATTTTATTTACCGAACCACAGCGGTGTATGATACCGTTTTTAGTTCAGACCTTACTTTGTCCCATCTTAACATGACAGATTTTGTAGAAATCAGTGTTGTTGTTGACGGGTGCGGAATACATAAAATTTTAAACAAAGAGGACGAATGTCATGTCGGGGATATGTATATCCTCGGCGGCGGAGTGCCACACGGATACTTTGCAAAAAATTTGCAGGAAAAGCCGACAGTATGCACTCTTTCCTTTAACCCTGCTGCGGTGTTGGAGGGCGAATGGGCAGATACAGAGAGCGACCATTTTTGTTACGGTGTTTTCAGAGATAAGGTTCCTGTCTCTTATGCTCTTCTCAACTCAAAGGCAATGAATGAATTTAAAAATGTTTACTCTAAAATTTCGGAGGAAGTTGAGAAAAAAGAGCTTGAATGGCAAGCGGCTATCAAGGTGCATATTGCGATGCTTCTTATTACTGTCAGCCGTTATATAGATATGGCAGATACGCTCAAGGTCAATCATCCGAAAGAGTGGATTACGGTTTCGGCGGCTATGCGTGAGGTTGTTGACCGATGCAGTGACAGTGATATGACCCTTGAATCCATAGCCTCTAAACTTTTTGTAAGCAAATCTAATCTGAGCCGAATGTTTCAAAAGGCAACGGGCGACTCTTTTGTTGCCTATGTGCGCAACGTAAGGATAAGTCTTGCGTGTAAGCTTTTGAGAACAACAAGCCTTACCAACGAAGAGATTGTCGGCAGATGCGGACTCAGGGATATACCGTCCTTTTACAAGCTTTTCAGAACTTATATGGGAATGACACCCTATCAATACAGAATGTCTCAACAGACATATAAAGGAGAAACCGTTATGAGTATTTATCTTGAAATTTCCGAAAACGTACAGAGAGGTAAATCAAAAATAATTAAAGAGCTTGTTCAGAAAGCCGTTGACGAAGGCTTGCCTGCCGCACAGATTCTCAACGAGGGCTTGCTTGCAGGAATGAGCGTTATCGGCGAAAAATTTAAAAACAACGAGGTTTATGTGCCCGAGGTGCTTGTTGCCGCAAGAGCAATGGACACGGGAGTGCAGATTCTTAAGCCGCTTCTTATGGAGGACGGTATTGAGGCTACGGGCAAGGTGTGTATCGGTACCGTTCAGGGTGATTTGCACGACATCGGTAAAAATCTTGTTAAAATGATGATGGAGGGCAAGGGGCTTGAGGTTGTTGACCTCGGTACTGATGTTGCGCCCGAAACCTTTGTTCAGACTGCGATAGACGAAAACTGTCAGGTTATCTGCTGTTCGGCACTTCTCACCACCACAATGGAGGTTATGGCAGAGGTTGTTAAAAAAGCAGAAGAGTTGGGCGTGAGAGATAAAATAAAAATTATGGTCGGCGGTGCGCCTGTTACAGAGGATTTCTGCAGGCAAATCGGTGCTGATGTATACACCTCTGATGCGGCAAGTGCGGCAGATGCCGCCGCCGAGCTTTGTGGCTGATTATGGATATAAAAAATTATCTTACGAACCCGGAGATTTTTGAATATAAACTTGTCGCTTCTGATGAAATTCCCTTTTCACAGGCAGTTGTTGAAATGTGTGAGGCTAATCGTTGCGGCAAATACGCAACCTGTTGGACCTGTCCTCCCGGTGTAGGCAAGCTTGAGGATCTTGAAAGGAAGATAAAGAGCTATAAAACAGCCTGTGTTTTTACCTGCAAATATGACCTTGAAGACAGTTTTGATTTTGAGGGAATGATTGAGGGACAAAAAAGGACAAAGAGTGTGTTGAATTCAATCACCGCCCGATTGAGGTCGGACGGTGAACCTTTTATGGCACTCGGTTGTGAGGGTTGCGGTATCTGTGAAAAATGCACCTATCCCGACAAACCTTGCCGTTTTCCGGAACTTGCTGTTCCGTCAGTGGAGGCATGCGGAATAAATGTGGTTGAGTTTGCAAAAAATACGGGGATAAAATATAATAACGGTACAAATACTGTTACATATTTTTGTCTTATTCTTTTTGGGTGATGTTATGAAGAACAAGGTTGAAAAGCTTTTAAAAAATAAAAATAAAACCGTGCCGATTTTATCTTTCCCGTCAACACAGCTTCTGGGGGTGAGTGTTAAGGAGCTCATCTCTTCGTCTGAAATGCAAGTCAGCGGAATGCAGACAATTGCAGAAAGATGCAATGTCGGTGCGGCTCTGAATATGATGGATCTGTCTGTTGAGGCAGAGGCTTTCGGTGCAAAGGTGCGCTTTTATGACGACGATGTTCCTGCGGTTGAAAAGGGAATAATTGACGACATTACGGAAGCTCAAAGCGTTACCGTTCCCGAGGTTGGCGCAGGCAGAACGGCACTTTGTATCGAGGGCATTGCAAAAGCAAAGCAGAAAATTGCCGACATTCCCGTTTTTTGCGGAGTAATCGGTCCGTACTCGCTTGCAGGCAGACTTTTTGACATGACGGAGCTTATGATGGAATGCTTCGACAGCCCCGACGAGGTTAAAATTTTGCTGTCAAAAGCAACCTGCTTTTTAAAAGAATACATAAACGCCTTCAAGGCGGCAGGTGCGGACGGAGTTATTATGGCAGAGCCTGCGGCAGGACTTCTTTCACCCACACTTGCACAGGAGTTTTCGATGCCCTTTGTAAAGGAGATTTTTGACGAAATCAACTCGGAGGATTTTATCGTCTGCTACCACAACTGCGGCAATGCGGTGGGGGATATGCTTGGGTCTGTTGCAGAGCTAGGTGCGGATATCGTCCACCTAGGCAATGCTGTTGACCTTAAAAAGGCACTTGAAATTTTGCCGAAAGAAACGGTTGTTATGGGCAACGTCAACCCAGTTTTGTTCAGGACGGGAAAACCCGAAGAAATACGTGCGGATGTTCAGCGTGTTTACGACGAATGCTCACAGTTTGATAATTTTATGATTTCTACAGGCTGTGATGTTCCTGCGGCATCAAAGTGGGAAAACATTGACGCATATTTTGAAAAGGTAAATGAGCTTTATGCACAAGGTTGAGATTAACGGAAAAATTCTTTATGTAAAAAGCGGCACTTTGCTTTCTGATGTTATTATGCAGTCGGGAGGCAGGGTCAGCCACCCGTGCGGCGGTAAGGGGATTTGCAAAAAATGCCTTGTAAAGGTTAACGGCAGAAATGAGCTTTCGTGTCAGTACAGAATAACCTCTGACATTTCGGTTGTCACGGTCGGGGAGGGTGAAATTCTCTCCGAAACAGGTGCAACACAAAGCCTTGAGCTTACCGAAAACGTCTGCCTTGCTCTCGACCTCGGCACAACAACTCTTGCGCTTGCGCTCGTTTCTCTTGACAATAGTAAGATAATCAAGGTTTTAACTAAAACGAATCCGCAAAGGTCATTCGGTGCGGACGTGATGTCACGTATTGAATATTGCCGCAAAAACGGTGTTAAAAAGCTGAAAGAAGCAATAATTTCAGCCGTCAATCCGATGATTGCGGAGTTTGGTTTAAAAGAAAAAATTACAATGTTTGTTTCTGGCAATGCGACAATGCTTCACCTTTTTATGGGCATTGACTGCTCGTCAATCGGTGTCGCTCCGTACACACCCGTTTTTCTTGAAAGTAAAACGGAAAGCGGCGAAAAGCTCGGCTTGCACGGTATTGAAAAGGTAGTGACACTTCCTTCGATTGCATCGTTTGTAGGTGCGGATTTGGTTGCAGGCATGAATTATGTCGGCTTTCCGTCTGACGGAAAATATAATCTGCTTGTTGACCTCGGTACAAATGCCGAAACGGTACTTTTTGCAAGAAATTCGGCTCTTTGCACATCTGCGGCGGCAGGTCCATGCTTTGAGGGTGCAAATATCTCTTGCGGAATGAGTGCAACGGATGGTGCTGTTTATGCTTATTCCGACGGCAAGGCAAAAACCGTGGGAAACGCACCTGCAAAGGGTGTTTGCGGAACGGGTCTTGTTGACGTGGTCGCAGAGCTTCTGCAAAACGGCACGGTGGACGAAACAGGATTTATGGAATGCGAAAGTTTTTCGGTTGCGCCTGAGGTTGAGATAAAGCAAGCGGATATAAGGCAATATCAGCTTGCAAAATCGGCAGTTTGTTCTGCGATTGTCACGCTGATTGAAGCTCAAAAAATATCCTTTGATGATATTGAAAATATGTATGTTTCGGGTGGCTTTTCTGCCAAGATAAATATAGAAAATGCCGTTAAATCGGGCTTGATACCAAAAGAGCTCGCCGCAAAGTGCGTTGCTGTCAGGAATTCAAGTCTGCTCGGCACGGTCAAGTATGCGTGTGAGAAAAACGACCTTGCGGAGTTTACCGAAAATGCTGTTTATATCGACCTTTCGTCAAGTCCGCTTTTTTCGGATTTGTTTATAGAAAATATGATGTTTGAGGTGGAGTAAATGACCGAGCGTGAAAGATTTATAAGAGCTCTTAAAAGCGAGCCTTTGACGGGACATTGTCCGACTTTTGAGCTTGTGTTTTTTCTGACCCTTGAGTCAATCGGAAAAATCCATCCGTCACAGCAGCATTTTGAGCAATGGAAGCAGATGAGCAAGACGGAGCAGATGCTTCACATCAATTACATTGCAGACTGCCACATAGAGGTGGCGGAAAAGTATCACCACAGTGCGATTTTTGTTCATCCTAATCCGTGGGATTACGAGAATATCGTCAGACTTCTGGAAACGATACGTGAAAAATCGGGCGACAAATATTTCCTTATGATGCACGGTGACCCCACCTTTGAAATCCCGGACGGCGAAAATATGATGACCTTTACCGAGCGGATGTATGAGGACGAGGATTCACTTAAGGCAGAAGCACAAAAAAGAGTTGACGAGTGGACGGCGCTTGCAGAAAAAATCTCACGTCACAGCGGTCTGCTTGACGGCTTTGCGCTTTGCTCGGATTATTGCTTTAATGTCAATCCCTTTTTCTCTCCGTCAATGTTTTCGGAGTTTGTCGCACCGTATCTGCAAAAGATTATTGAAACATATCGTAATATGGGATTTTACACAATCAAACATACGGACGGTAATCTGATGCCGATAATTGACCAGATTGTTGAATGTAAGCCGGATGCACTTCATTCACTTGACCCACAGGGCGGTGTCAGCCTTGCAGAGGTCAAAAGACTCTACGGCGACAGAGTTGCCCTTTGCGGAAATGTTAACTGCGGACTTCTGCAGACGGGCAGTGAGGAAGAGGTTGTTGCAGATGTCCGCCGCTCACTCAAAGAGGGTATGGACGGCTGGGGCTATGTGTTCTGCACCTCAAACTGTGCTTACACAGGTTTACCGCTTGAACGCTACGAGCTTATGAACCGCATCTGGTACGAAGAGGGTATATACAAATAAAAAACGAACTGTCAGAGCGTTATGCTTTGACAGTTCATTTTCATTATTCAATATTTACTTTTTCTTTGTCAATTTAAGTGCAGCCTCGTTTGCCACAAATACGCCGAGGCAAAGGGCGAGCAGAACAAACGGGGTTATTTTAAATGTGGTTGCGCTTGCCGTGTAGCCGTAGATGAGCTGAACGGCAAAGCCGATACCGTAAGCACCGCCCATGTGGTAGCCCGTAAGGTCTGCCGAGTAGGTTATGCCGAAACGCTCGGGAACGCTGTGAAGAATGCTCGGGAAAATCGGGCCGAAGCCGATGCCGATAAGCAAGAAACCTGCGAGCGACAGCTTGCCGAGAGGCAGAGCAAAAATTATAATTCCGACAAACGCTGTAATTATTCCACATTTTATCAGAGCCTTGTCGTTGAGCTTCATTGAAGCAAAACCTGCAATAACTCTGCCGAGCATAATTCCGCCGAAGTAAAGTGAAACCCACTTTGCCGCTTCGTCGGGAGCGATTGAAAAGACGTTGACTGCATAGGTTGCGCCCCACGTGCCGAGCGAAAATTCCATTGAGCAGTAAAGACCCATCGAAAGTATGCTCGGAATAACCCCTTTGATTTTCAGCAGGTCAATAAGTTTTGCACTTGCTGCCGTTTCTTCAGATTGTGCATCTTTTATGCTGTTTTCGACCTTGTCCCATTTTTTGATTGAAAACAGAATTACTGTGGCAATTGCAAGCTGAAGAAGTGCCACCACTCTGTAGCCGTTACGCCACGAGCCTGTTTCACCTGTCAGGAAGTTTGACATAATCAGCGGGCTTATGGTCACACCCAGTCCCCAACAGCAATGCAGCCAGTTCATATGGCGAGCCTCATAGTGGAGGGAAATGAAGTTGTTAAGTCCCGTGTCAATGGCACCTGCGCCGTATCCGAGAACAACTGCAAAAAACATCATAACAACAATGTTCGGCGAAAGGCTCATGCCAAACAGAGCTACGACCGTCAAAAGGGTAGAGAAAAACGTAACCTTTGCCGTGCCGAATTTGCGAAGCATCTTGCCGGCAACAAAGCTGACACCGCCGGTGCAGATGCCCGTAATGATGCTGTAAACCGAAGCAAAGCTCTGGTCAATTCCGAAATCTGTATGAACAACGGGCCACGCTACGCCAAAGAGCGAATCGGGCAGACCGAGCGAAACGAAAACAATATAAATTACAATAAGTAAAGCTGACATAAAAACTCCTTTAATCACAAATACCGTTCACACTCACCGAGAAGATGTACGGTGCATACGAATCCTTGTTGTTGAATTTAACCGAGCCGTCGTTTGTGAAAACGATTGTATTTTCGCCCTCTTCCAGCTCAAGGTTCATTGTCGCAGTTTTGACTGTGTCCCAGCTGTATGTGTTGCGGCACCAGAGGTTTTCTGTCTTGCCGTTAACATTCACTGTTATGTAACGCTCAACAAGGTCAACGTTATAGCTGTGAACACCGCCCTCGTCGTTGTTGGAGTAAGAAACGGTCATCCGGTAGTTGCCTTTTTCGGGAGCCGTCACGGTAAAGCGTGCCTCGCCGCCGAGAGAGGAAATATCTTCAATGTGGTTTCCGATTATTTCCGCACCCCCTGAAAGTGCCATATCTTCTGCCGTAACATTAACGCTGAAATTTTTGTTGTGAGTAACCGTAACAGTACAGTCAATCGGCTCTGCTGTGGCAAAATCAATGTAGTTTAGTCCCTTGCGCAGGTAAACGGTGGATTTGCCGTCCGTATAAGCCGCCGCACCGTCAATTTCAAAATCAGCCGACGCACTTGTGTTCATTTCATAAAAGCCGTCGTACGGTGCAACCGCAAGGTAAGATTGTGTGCTTTCATCAGTTCTGTCCGAGTCGGGCAGAAGTGTGATTTCACTTATATCCTCGTGAAGGCGGACGAGCATACTGTCAACAACAAATGTGCCCTCGCCGTGGGTGAGAGTAAGGTTGTGTTCACCCTTTTCAAGGTAACGGACGAGTGTCAGCTTGTCCGTGTATTCACTCTTGATTGTGTTGGGGAAAAGGATTTCTTCTTTTTCTCCGTCAAGGTCAAAATAAGCGAGCGTGTCAACTCTGCCGTCTGGAGTTGTGCCGTCGTTCGAGTTACCGAAAATCAGAGCAAGGTCATAAAGACCGCTTTCTTCAACCTCAAATTTTATGCTTACACCATCGCCTTCCTTTTCAATTCCGCCGACCATACCCTGCAACTCGCCTGTTGTTGCATAGGCGCTGTCGTAGGTGTAGCTGTCGCCGAGGAGTGTGCCGTGTTCAAATTCATATCGAACGGGAAGATTGTCGTTTTCGTAATCCTTGTTGCCGTCTGACGGTGTGATTGTAATGTGGTAGACTGTATTCGGGTCGGGATTTTTAAGGTCAATGCGAAGCTTGCCGAGAGAAACCTTGTCGGTGTATTCCTTCACAACCGTCGGACTGTTGACGATTCCGCTCAGACCCTCGTAGCAAACGCTTTCAATTTTAATGTCAACCTTTTTACCGAGGTTAGTTTTGCCGAGGTGCTTTAGATTTATGTAGCTCGAATAGTCCGAGCCGCCGCAGATTACGGTGATTTCGTCCTTGCTTTCGTTTATCGAAGCAAAGCCGTTGAAATACTGATAATGGAAACGGTCGTAGCCGTACTTAAAAACATTTGCAAAGTCAGCGTGAAGCGGGTCAATTATCTTTGAGCCGAGCAGATAACCTTCCATATCCGCATACCAGCGGAACAGCCACCAGTTGGAGTTCGGGCTATTGTTGTCCGCAACCGTGTCGCAAAGGTTGTTTGCAAGTCGCCAGTATGCCGCATTTGCATAAGCACCCGACTTTTCAATTGCGGCAATGTATTTTACCATATCCGCAGGCGCACCGCACTCGTACATTGTGCCGTATTCGGTAACGATTATCGGCAGTTCGGCAATATTCAGCTCTATTTCAAGCTCACGATATTCGTCAATGTGATCCTGCCAGAACAAAGCCGACTTTTCGCCAAGCTCGTGGTAAATCATAATGTCGGGTATACAGTCGTTTTCGATGCAGTAATCAAGGAAGTGACGAAGCTCGTAAAGGTCGAAGTCGCAGTATCCGGGACCGCCGATAACTGCATCGGGGTCAATTGAACGGATAAGACGGTATGTCTCCTCCCACGCCTTGTAAAAGCGGAGCTTTGCCGCGTCGTCATACATAAGCCACGTTCCGTCCTCGGACGGTGTACCGAACCAGACGGCATTGTCCGTCTCGTTGTAAGGGCAGTAAACAAGCCTGTCTGCGTAGTCTTTATCTTTAAGCGTTGTAACACTTTTCGTCACCTCGGGCAAAAAGCGTTCACGCACAAATTTTTCACAGTCGTAATTGCCCTCAGCACGCAGGTCGAGTATTTCCTGATGGCAGTAGTACCATGTGTCAAAGCAATCCTGCAGGTAAACGGTGATGTAATCGCAGTTATCAAGCATCGGTGCAACGTGGTCAACGTCACCAATCGGGTGCTGAAGTCCGTCAACAACCTTTTGTGAAATGCTTGCAACGTCAAGACTTTCCACCACGGCGGAATCGGGCACACCGTTTTCCGCAACGCCGTAAAGGAAGCCCGAAGCACGGCTCGAAACCTCGCTCACACATTCGGCGGCATCAATCTCGAGCGTGGGACGCAAAAGGTAGGGGATGCCCTCGGCGGTGAAAGTGATTACGGTTACAAGGCTCATTATAAAACTGATTATACTGCTCATATCGTCACAACCTTAAATGAAGTATCTAAATCATATCAAAAAAGTACAGATGTTTCAAGCAAAGGTTGCCTTTTTAGTGGATTTAATATACAATTATAAAGTATTGAACGAAAGGAGTGCCGCCAATGATTTATGTAACCTCCGACCTTCACGGATATCCGTTTGAGAAGTTTAAAGAAATGCTTGCGTCCGTCAATTTTTCAGAGGATGATTTTCTTTACATTCTCGGCGACGTTATCGACCGTGGCAGGGACGGAATAAAAATCCTGCGTTGGATTATGCTACAGCCGAATGTCGAGCTGCTTCTCGGCAACCACGAGGCTATGATGCTTGCGAGCGACTTTATGTTTGATGAAATTACGGATGAATCCATCGGCAGTCTTACGGGCACAAAGCTGGGTGTGTATACAACTTGGGTTGCGAATGGCGGGCAAGCGACGCTTGACACACTTTCGTCAATGCAAAATAAGGAAATCGGGTACATTCTCGAGTTTTTGCGTGACTGTCCTCTTTACGAAACGCTGACGGTGAACGGCAGAGATTTTTTGCTCACGCACAGCGGACTCGGCAATTTCAAAAAGGGTAAAAAGCTATCAGAATATACACAAACAGATTTTCTTTGGACACGACCTAATCTTAATGCAAGATATTTTGAAGACATTACAACGGTTTTCGGTCACACTCCGACTCATTATTACGGCGAGGAGTACAGAGGAAAGGCGATTGTGACGGACACGTGGATTGACATTGACACAGGCGCCGCCGCAGGACAGGCACCCATGCTCCTGCGACTTGATGATATGAAAGAGTTTTATTTTGGGTAAAACTATAAAATTGGTAAAAATAGGATAAAGAATAGAATCACAGACTGAATGGCTGTGATTCTATTCTTTATAGCCGGTTATTTTTTGTTTAATTTGGTGCAACATTTAGAGGTTTCTACTATATGTTGTGTCGCTAAAAAATTTATAAATATATCAGCATAAACAATTATCGCAAAACATAAAAAATGACTTGATTTATATTTTTTTGTATGATATCATAAGTATAAGTATAGGTGTCTTTATACCCTTTTTCTATACAAAATATTATGAGGTGGTCAAAAATGAAGTCTATCAAACGCTTTGTAAAGAAAACTTTAAGCTTGATTCTTTGCTTTGCTATGGTCATGACGACAGTGATCTTCTTTGAGATCGGTATCCCCAAGTCGCAGGCAGCAGTCACTACGGCGACATCAGATCTTGGCGATGTACTGTTCTATGTACCGGAGGCAGTATATCTGCGTCCTCACGCTCAGTCATGGGTAACGAACACAACATCTACCTTCCATTTCTTTATTGAAAACGATGTTGTAAACGGAAACAACCTTAAATCAACTCCTACGACAACTGTGTCGTATCCGTCGATAGGTAATATCCGTTTCCAGTATGATAACGCAAGGGACGGTTCGGTTTCGCTTTCCTACCGTTGGTTATCTTCCGACCTTTCTACGACGAAGAGCGGTAACGGAATCAGACTCGGAAGTGCTGATATCGGAGTAAATCAGGCTGTTACTCTCAGCAAGGCTTCCGGTGCTAATTATTATCAGACTACGATTACTGCGGCAAACTCAAAGAGCCCTGACCTTGTAGCAGGTGAAACAGGCTGTGTTATGGAGTGGACTGTCAAGTTCCACGACAATGCAGATAATCTTGATAAGGCAGTAACCGCATATACATATGTATATAAGCCGAATGTTGTGCCACTTGCAACGGCAGGCCGTATGATCAACGATACAGGTACGGACACTTACTGCCAGCAGATTTCATGGCTTACAGGTTTCCATTCTGTTGTCAGCAGTCCGACGGAAAATAATCGTTACAGCCGCTATGCAACTTCGGCTACTACCAACAGCTTCGGCTTAATGCCCTTCCAGACTCAGGCAGATCTGCAGGCGATCAACGATAACACAGCAGGTGCAGTCGGTGTCAAGTTCAGTTCGCCCGGTACTCTCGATTCGGGTGCTATGATGAACTCGTACTTTGCATCTACAAACCAAAGCTATGCATACTTCGCAGCAAACCAGGAAAACAGCAACTTCAACAATGCTAGAGTTAATAACTGGGATAGAGAGAGTGCAACGGTAAGTGCAACTCCGGGCGCAGATACAACCTATAGCCAGTCTCTTCATGTATTTGCCAACTGTGAAAACGGCGGCGGTAATTCAACAAACGATTACAGTGTGCATATGTCTATTACCAATACTGCTGTTGTAGGTATGTGTATTGATACCTCCCGTTATACAAACCTCAGTCAGGTTCCGAACCTTGGTGTCGGTCTTCTTCTTACTGACTCTGAAGGCTGTTCGGGCGGTGCATGGTATGTTGCCGACTATACAGACAGATCTCAGTCTTCAAATGTTCTTACAGGCTCAGGCAAGGCAAGCTATTTCACCGACACAGGCTGGAGCGTATGGACGGACAAAGGAGATACTATCGCTCACGAAGCTGAAGCTGTTCAGAGCGGTAGCTTCACCTCAGCAGCTAAAAACTGTAGCCTCAAGTATGCAGGTACATGGGTAAGAGCTATTAACTCAACAGGCTCTGCAACCTCAACTCAGACTTATAAGATCAAAACTGCAGCAGCAACGGATGACGAAGGTGACGGACATGCAATTATGACGATCATGCAGTTGCAGGCTACGCAGTACAATAAGGCAAACCTCCGTAACGCAGTTGCTAACGCACAGAAGGAGTTTGCATATCTCGGCGTTTATGATAATAGCTATAACAGCCATTATTATAACAGCACAGGTAAGTATCAGGCAGTTATCGATGCTTATAAGACGGCTTGCCACGCTCTTACGGCTGTTAATACAACAATCACAAACCCCGATACACTTGCAACAAACCTTAACAATGCTATCACAAACCTTAAGGCAGACACAGCAGCACGTAAGACAGGTGTTGCAATTCAGCACAATGTAGGTCTTCTCAGAAATGCAGATGGAACATACAGAGTTGTTGAACTTCCGAACAATTCACAGAATACGACAACATATTACCTCAGAGATAAGGTTGAATTCACTCCTGACACAGTTGACGGTTATACATTCAAGGGCTTTGTTAAGGTTGTTGAAGGTGTTACTATTACAGCACTTACAGCCGGCAACAAGCTTTCGGCTCTGCCGACATATACGTCAGCAAGTAATCGAGTGAATTACAACGCAACAGTAGACAATTTTGTTGCATCCTTCACAGCAACAACTGCCACATCAACATCAACAGCGGTTGCAAAGTTCAGTGATGATGGAACAACAGTAACATACGAATATGCATACGATTCAAACATTGAATATGTATATTTTTATGAAATAACAAACGGTGAAGTTATTTTCGGTAACGAGTTTGATTTTGACCGCTATTTCTGGAACGACTCTTCACTCATAGGTTGTGACCAGTACTCGGGTCTTGATATTGATTATGTAAATAACTCAATAACAATGCATACCAATTCGTCTGCAACTGATGCTTATACAGATTTCTACACGGGCTCAAACCAGACGGGTTATATGACCCTTATTCCGGGAAGAACATACGAGTTCTCGTTCTCTTACCAGAACCTCTCAACTTCACAGGCTCCTATCAGAGTAATGTCATTCTTCTTCGCAGACACAACTCTTTCAGACTTTGGTTCTAATGTAGCGGACCATAAAGTGATTGCGGAAGCAAGCTCAACAGGAACATACACTGTAAATATTACTGTTCCTACAGGCAGTCCGTATATGACTATCCGTCTCGGTCTTAATGATAGTGATTCTGCTACAGCAGCAAGCAAGTCTGTTAAGTTCTATGATATTTGCGTTCGTGATATAACAGATTTCTCATCACCGCTGAAGACGGATGATGTTTCAAAGGCAAGTCCGATTTATGCAGAAGGTGAAGCTAACGCAGAAGTTTCAAGTTTCCCGACTCTCACAAGAACAGGTTACACTTTCGCAGGCTGGTCAACAGCTAAAGATACAAAAGGAAACGGTGTAGCGGCAAATAAAGTAACAAGCACAACTGTACCCGCAAGCGGCAACAGAACACTATACCCGATATGGACAACAAGCGTAACATATGACGTAGACGGCGGTATTTACAGAAAGGCTACAGATTCAACACAGACCAGCTATTATGTACCTAACCGCTCTGACCTTGAGCCGACAACCACAATCCCGACTTCAAACAGAGTGGAGCAGGGAGCAACCGGTTGGGATGACGCAAGCGTAGATTACACTTATGTACCGTACAAACCGGGCTACAACTTCAAGGGATGGCTTGCAAGCTCCACAGATGCAAGCGTAAACGGCAATGTATACTGGCCTACAGATACTGTAGCAGTAAATGCAAATGTTGAATTCACGGCACAGTGGGAAGAAGCTATAACGGTAACACTTAACACAACAAGCCGTATTATGTCAACAAACAATGACGGCGAAAGAGCGTTCTATCCCGGACAGGTGCACTTCTTTGCATATACACCTGACTCAAAC
>JAFUPA010000035.1 GCA_017481575.1 Clostridia bacterium
CTGCTTAACGAATTTATTGATAAAATATATATACACGAATCAAGATGGTTTGAGGGCAAACGGGCTCAGATTATTGACATTCATTACAAGGGCGTCGGTGTGCTTAAAGAAATATCACCCGAAGAAATGGAAGAGCAATTCAAAGAGCATAATCAGAATAAAAGAAAAAACGGCATAGCATAAGCTACACCGTGAAAAACCAATATTAATTTTTACAAAGGCCACCTCTTGGGGCAAACTTCTTTACGAAGGGTGCCCCAAGAGTGTGGCTCTTTTCTTTTTGCAGATAAAAATGCAAGGGATTCGAAGCCCGTGGGGGTGAGGAACGTTAAGAAAACAGTCCTGTGGACTGTTTTTAGTTCCGAAGTCTGAGGCGGGTACTGTTGCAACGCAACGGTCGCCGAGGACGCAACCTGCGACAGCAGGTGTATCCCTTGCTCTCCGCCAAAAGAAAAATCGCAAGGCATTGATTTACAAGGCTTTGCGGTTTTTGGTTTTTAAATTTGCAACTAACATTTAATTATGAAAATTTACTTGTGCTACTGTTTTTGTAACTGTTTTTATATTTTGGCTTCAACAGCATGTCATCTTGCGCCATAATTCTTTTTATGATATAATTTCTTGGGGTGGTAAAATGAAGAAAATTGTGATAATAGTCTTGTGTGTTTTACTTGTGTTTTGTGCTTTATATATGTTTATCAAAAATCGTGATGTCAAAAAAGATGATGTTGGCTCGGACGAAAATCTGATGCTTGAAAATCAGACTTTATCCGACGATATAACCGAAGAAATTTACCAAAAGGTGAAAAGAACAATCGACACTTGGAACGAAGATGACATTTATGCAATTTCATTTTTTGTTTACTCAAATGAAGCGTACAAATATAAAGGCTTTAGCAATGTTTCAAATTTTGCGATAAGCTACAATACAGAAAAGGACTGTAACAAGGCAGGCGAGTATTCCGAAAAACGCTGGAACTATGCGTTCTGGCGGCAGAATGAGCATTACATAATAGATACAGAAAAGCCAAATGCCTTGACAAATCTGCTTTATGATTGGTACAAGCAAAACGGAATAACCAATCTCGGCTATGAAGACGAGAACTGTTATGACGAGAATGACAACTATATCGGCAAAGGTCCCGTTGGTCACTACGAGCTTGTAAATCTTGCTTCGGATGTGGCAAAACGTTTGCAGGAAGAGGGATACATCAAAGAGCATTTCGGTAAAGAAATTCCGATAATCATTCACGGGCTTGAATATGCCTGGTATGACATTGAAGCAACTCAAAAAGCTAATCCCAACGGAGAAGCAGACGTATTCATTAAGGCTATGAAACAATTAGGTATGATATAAATTTTTCGGAGTTGATGCTATGAAAAAAGTAATTTCCGTTCTTTTAATTCTTGCCACACTTGTGTGCTGTTTTGCCTTGCCGACATCGGCTGAGGAGGTGTACCCCGTGAAGCGTGAAGATTTGCGCATACGTGACCCTTATGTGCTTGCTTACGAGGGCAAGTATTATATGTACGGCACGTGCCTGAGTCAGGGGCAGGGCTATGGCTGTGTTGTCAGCGAAGACCTTGAAAACTGGTCAGAGAAAATTCAGATTTTCTCTCCGTCCGAGGGCTTTGACGGCTATGCGGACTATTGGGCACCCGAGTGCCATTATTACAAAGGCAGTTTCTATCTTTTTGCGACCTACCGTTCAAGACTTACCGAAAAACGAGGCACGGCGGTTTTTAAATCATATTCTCCTACAGGCCCGTTTGAACTCATTTCCGACGGACACGTAACTCCCAAAGAAATCGACTGCATCGACGGCACACTCTATGTTGACGACGACGGTCAGCTGTGGATGATTTACGTCAACGAGTGGACTTCAACCTACGACAACTACGGTGAAATGGCTGTTGCAAAGTTAAGCGATGACCTTACGCACCTTGTATCCGAGCCGAAAATGATTTTCAGGGCAAATAAGCACATCTGGACAAACGGCGGCATTACTGACGGTCCGTTTGTTTACAAAACCTCAAAGGGCAGACTTGTGATGCTCTGGTCAAATCACGCACGTTCGGGCGGTTACGCTGTCGGTATGGCTGTGTCGGATAACGGCAAGGTTGACGGCGACTGGCTTCAGCACCCAAAGGCGCTTTACGAACGCTCGGATACACAGCTTGAAGGCGGACATGCGATGCTTTTTGAGACCTTTGACGGTCAGCTTATGATGTCAATTCACTCGCCGAACAGCTATTCCGAAGAGCTGTTTGAAACAGCAAAATTTATTCCCGTGGAGGACACAGGCAAGCTTATTCAGGTTGAGGAAAAGGAGTTCCTCGGCTGTGTAAAAGACCTTGTTTCCAAAGTTTTTTATAACATTTATATCTTTGTTCTTAAAATCCTTAACGATGTTTACTCGTTTATATTTTAATAACAATAAAAATCAAGGAGCTGTTTAAACAACTCCTTGATTTTTTATTTCAGGTAAACTCCGAGCTTGACCTCGTCAAGTCTATCTTCGTTATCAAAAACAATTTTAATTCTGTAACACCAACCGATTGGCTTGTCAAAGTTAATCTCGGCAAGTCCGTCATCAAAGTTAACATCCGTGGGACATGGCTCAAAATCGAAACCGTTGAACAGATATATTTCAAACTTTTTGTCAACGGGGGACTCTATTGTGATGAGATTAAACGGAATTATTCCGCCGAGGTGCAGGTCGTAGGCGTTGCCCTCACGCTTCACAACAGCCGCTTCGCCGTCGAGTATGTTCTCGTCGCTCAATGCGTATTCCTTTGAAAGAAGCAGGCTTTCGTCAAACTTGTAAAGACCGAAGAAGCGAAGCACGGGCGAAGCGAGCGAAGATGTGATTTTAACCTTTACTTTGTCGGCTTTAACCGTGTCAAAGTGCTGTGCACTGCGGTAACCGATACATTCACCCTTGTAAAGATTTTTCCACTCACCGTCAACAAGGGCGCTTACCTCAAAGCCCGTAACCCTGTGACCGAGCTCGATAACCTCCTGCAAAATGAATGTGTTAAACTCTTTTGGCTCGTCCAGTTCAAATATGATTTCGGGTGTGTTGTCACCGTCAGCCGAAGCGTAAAATTCATTGATGTCATCTGTCAGCATATTGTCTGCATTGCAAATGGCATCTCTTACGCTGTCGGCAGTTGCTTTTGCACCTTTTGCAAGGTTATTCGCAAGAGTGCCAGAAAGAATATTGTTGAATTCAAGCAGACTGTCCACGTCGTTTTCGTGCACAAGTCCACGTCTGTCGGGCGGAAGATTGAGAAGTATGCTTGCGTTTCGTCCGCAGGAAAGGAACCAGAGCTGTAAAAGATTTGAGACGTCACGCACCTCACCGTCCTGCTCTGCGTGGTAAAACCAGCCGGGACGGATAGAAACGTCCGCCTCCGCAGGCAAAAATCGGTTGCCGTCAAGCCTACCGCTGTTGAGCACACTTGTGGTTTCATCAATTATCGTTTGCGAGTCAATTGTTGACCAACAGGGGTCACCTGCAAATCCGCTTTCGTTACCGACCCAGCGTGCCTCAACATAAGGCTCTGCGCCGAGCGAGCCGAAAATAACTGCATCGGGCTGAAGTGTGCGTATGGTGTCAGCGTATCTTTTCCAATCGTATTTTATTTTTTTACTTTGTGAGCCGTCCCACCAAACCTCCCAAATCTTGCCGTAGTTTGTGAGAAGCTCGGTGAGCTGACCGACATAAAAATCGTCGTAATCAGGAGTGCTCCACGTTTTTTCGTGCCTGTCCCACGGGGAGAGGTAAATGCCGGCCTTTATGCCGAATTCGTGGCAAGCGTCGGTAAATTCCTTTACAATGTCGCCCTTGCCGTTCTTGTACGGTGAGTTTTTAACGCTGTGCTCGGTGTATTTGCTCGGCCAGAGACAAAATCCGTCGTGATGCTTTGCGGTCAGTATTGCCGCCTTAAAGCCTGCATCCTTAACAGCTTTAATCCATTGTCTGCAATCAAGGCAATCGGGTTTAAAGGTTGCCGGACTTTCTGTTCCGTCGCCCCACTCCATATTTGTAAAGGTGTTCATTCCGAAGTGGAAGAAAACCGATTTTTCTCTGCGAAGCCACTCTGCCTGACGGTCGTTCGGGGCCGGGGAAAGTGCAGTCAGTCCAAGGCTTTCAAGCTTGTTTTTTAATATATCCATAAAAACCGTCCTTTGCTTATATATATCACTTCGATTTTAACACGATTGTAAAAGGAAAACAAGAAAAAGATAATTGAACATTACTTTTCTCTATGATATAATTGTTTTATAGAAATTTAAGAGGTGTTATGAATGAGCTACAAATGGTATTCAGGCGTTCCCCACATACACTCAATTGCTTCTGACGATGGTAAACACACAATCGAAGAGCTTGCCCAAAAGGCAAAAAAGAACAAAATCGACTTTTTAATAATTACAGACCACAATGTAAACTGTAAAGACGAGTTGCCCGAAATTGACGGCATAACGCTCATTTACGGCGCAGAGCTTACCAAAGAAGGCGGTCACACAAACCTCTGGGGTGTTAAGGATGTTGTTGACAGCTACGACTGTGAAACCTACGAGGAGTGGAAGGCAATCAAAAACGAGGCAAGGCGCCGAGGTGCGCTCGTTTGTATGAATCACCCTCATTGTGTTAACTGTCCGTGGCGGTGGGAAAAGGAAGCGGGCGAGATCGATGTTCTCGAGGTTTGGAATGCTCCGATGCACTACGACAACCTTATCTGCACCGAATGGTGGCACGAGCAGCTACGCAACGGCTACAAGCTTCCCGTTGTCGGCGGCAGCGACTACCACAAGGACTATGTTGTAACAAACCTTATCGGCAACCCCGTGACCTATGTCTATGCAAAGTCGAATTCGCCCGAGGATATCCTTGATGCGATTGCAAAGGGTCGCACAACAATCTGTAATAATGTCGGCAAAACATTTATTAACATCACTTGCGGTGATTTCATACTTGGTGACACAGTCAGAATTTCTGACGGACTTACAGCAAAGGTAAGTGTTAAAGGAATGAAGAAAAACCACACGCTACACGTCTTTAACGAGGACGGCGAATGCTTCACCTTTATGGCAGAAAAAGCAGGGGACTATGACTTTGATATTCCGGTCAAAAAGCAAGGCTTCCTGTGTGCGCACACAACCTTTGAGCTTTCAAAGGTTTATGAATTTGGCTACAATCTTATTATCGGCTCGAAAATCCCTACGCAAAAGGGTATGAAGATGCCGCCGTTTATATATGCACAGAGCGGTGCAATCTACTTTGAGTAAAACTTCCTCACAAAGTGAATAAGTCGCCTTATCCGGTTGGTCAATCAAAAACAAAAAACAGGCTTACGGGTGTTCCGTAAGCCTGTAGCTTTTTTCATTTATTACACAAGGTCAATTTCAAACTCATAGAATCCATACCATCTTGAAGTGTTGAACTTTCTTGCACGGAAGATAACCTCGTCCTCGTAAACCTCCATCTGGAAGCCCATTCCGTTCCACGGAATACCGTAGCGGTTAACAATGCCGTAGGTCGGGAGGTTAACGTAAGTCACGCCGTTTTCACTCTCAACGCAGGAGAAGCCAAAAAGCTCTTCGGAAATATAGCCGTTGATGCCCGTGTGAACGTGACCGCTGATGAAAAATACATTCTCATATTTTTCAAGAGTGCTCTTCACTGCGTCTGAATATTCGTCAAGTCCGCCATCCTCATAAATGATGTCCTGACCGTTAGCGCCCTCAACGGGAACGTGGCAGACAACAAATACAGGCTTGCCCTCTGCAGTACCTCTTGCAAGCTCTGCATCAAGGAACGCAAGCTGGTCGTCATAGATGTCACAGCTGTCCCAGTTGTCCTCACTCTGGTCGCAAAGCACGATGAATGTATATCCGTCAACATCAACGCTGTAATAAGCGTTTTCAATGTTCTGACCTGTATACTGGTTGTGGTACTTTACAAAGTTCTGTCTTGCTTCCTCGTTTGTGAATTCCTCGGGGTGACCGATTTCGTGGTTACCCGTTGCAACAATCCAACTTTCAGGTGCAACATCGCAGTATTCCTGCATAACATCGTAGAAATACTTAACAGAAGCCTCATCACCGTAGTTTGTAAGGTCGCCTGCAACAATAATTGCATCATTGGGAGCCTTCATACGGTTCATATCCTGAAGACCCTCTTTAAGGTTGAGCTTTCCACCCGGGAAACGAGCATCAAGGTGTGTGTCTGAAATAAGTGAAACGTTAAGAAGAATGTCGTCGTTTTTCGGTGCGCAGTTTACATAAGGAACAAGAGTGTAAACCAAAGCGAGAATAAACGAAATTATTTGTTGAAAAAATGCTGCCATAATTCTGTGCCTTCCCTTTTTGTTAATTTTGAAAACAGTATACACAAAATTTTCCTAATTGGCAAGTAAATCCGAAAAAATAATTGAAAAGCACAGTCGGGTCTGCTATAATTTAACGCAAGGAGGAGATTCTTATGTTCATCAGACAACAAGCATTCACAGGCGAAAACAAGCTTCTTAAGGGTGCATTGCATTGCCACACAACCCGTTCGGACGGCAAAGGCACACCCGAGGAGACAATCCGACTTCACAAGGCAAATAACTACGATTTTATGGCGATAACCGACCATAACATATATAACTACAAAAACTACGCTCCGGACGTTGAAATCACGATCATTCCGGGCATGGAGGTTGACAATACCTTTGAGCGTATCAAGGGCTTCCGCACCTTCCACCACGTCTGTCTTGGCCCCGACGACGAAACTAACGGCTACAAGCAGGACGAGAGACTCCCGAACGGCACGGCAAAGGACCAGCTTGAGTATCAGCCGTACCTTGACGAAATTCATTCAAGGAACAACATCACATTCTACTGTCACCCCGAATGGAGCTCAACCCCGCCGAGATATATCGACAAGCTTCAGGGCAACATCGCAATCGAGGTCTGGAATTCGGGCGGAGCAGACGAAAATTATATGGACACAAACGCTCTTTATTGGGATGACCTTCTCGGTCAGGGCATCAGACTTTGGGGCGTTGCGACCGACGACGGACACCAGATGCACCACCATTGCAAGGGCTGGGTAATGGTAAATGCAGAGAATAACGTCAAGTCAATTCTCGAGGCAATCAAAGAGGGCAAGTTCTATTCCTCTTGCGGCCCCGTGATTAATGATTTCTATTTCAAGGACGGCTACATTTACCTTGACTGCGAGCCGTGCGAGAAGATTTATTTCTACAGCGACTGTCACCCGACAGAGATTTATTCTAACGAGGGCGGTCAGATTTCACACGCAGAAACTGACATTGACCCCGAAGATTACAAATACATCCGTGCCTGCATAATCGACAAGAACGGAAAGCGAGCATGGACAAATCCGATTTTCTTTGAAGATTGAGGTACTCAAAATGGCTGTCAGATTGAATGAAAATAAAGAAATAGTAGAAACTATAAAGAAAGGTCTGAAAGAAAAGGACGGCTATTGCCCTTGTCGTATGGAGAAGCTTCCTGAATATAAATGTATGTGTGAGGAGTTCAAGGCACAGATTGCAGACCCCGATTTTGAAGGCTACTGTCATTGTATGCTCTACTACAAATCAAAAGACTAAGTAATCGCTGATTACTTTAGGGTGACGGTAGTAATCCGAACCTGCCCGGAAGCTAGTCTTTTCAGCGCTTTTCGACGTTTCGGCTTTGAAAGGCGACAGCCTATCGGCACCCTCAACATCCAAAAATCATCTGAAAATCTTAGGGTATAGGAAGTTGAACCCTGTACGCCTAAAATTTAAATCTTCTGGCATATCAAGCCGTTTTTCGTCTTGAAATACGCTCGTATGTCAGCGACTCAAAACACCTTGCTATACCAAAATCTTTATAATTTTAGGTGCATAGCAGTTTTGTAAGACAAAAATTTTTGTTCTGACAAAGAAAAGACTTGCAGAAATACTGTCGTATTGCAAAAGGCTTTTCTGAAGTCAGTGCGGAAATTTGTCTTTCAAAACCGTACAGTAGTCAGCTTCCTATACCCTAACTTTCGGGTCGAAGATTTTTTATCGAGAGGATTTTTGGCAATTCAAGGCAAAAACACAGCCAATCCTTGCGGATTGGCGAGTATTTTAACAAAGAAGTGGCGGAAATCATCCGATAAAAAACATGGTTCTGATTATTACCGTCACCCTAAGGAGGAAATAGAATGGCAATCAAATTGAATTCGCAGAATTTTGCAGATGAAATTCTCAACAAAAACGGTACGGCATTGGTTGATTTTTATGCCGATTGGTGTGGCCCTTGCAAAATGGTTGCACCGATAGTGGAAGAAATTGCTGCAGAGAATGAAGATATCGCAGTCGGCAAGGTCAATGTTGACGAAAGTAATGACCTTGCTTACAGATACGGTGTAGCAAGTATTCCGACATTGATTGTATTTGAAAACGGAGAAGAGACAGAAAGGATTGTAGGTTACAGACCGAAAGAAGACATCCTTGATGCACTCGGAAGATAAAAACACGGGGTGTTGCTCAACGCAACACCCCGTAATTTTTATATTTAGTTTATGCTGTTGTTTTTTCTTTCTTTTCGTTAGCAATCTTGAACATCTCTTCAGTTGCGAAGGAAAGCTTTGTTATAACATTTTCCTTTGACGGATAGCAGAAAAATGAGTCGTGCTGTGTGGAAATATCAAAGCAATCAAGCGGCTCAATATGACAGTAATCGTACTCAATGTGTAGGCTATAAAGGCTTTTTACCGTGCGCTGAACACGGTACGGCTCGCCGTTGTAGTTGCCCTCAAGCACAAAGCCTTCGTCGATATTGTGTCGCACCTTTGCGTCGCCCATATAATAATATTTGTGTGCACCGGGCAGGGTGTAGACACGCACATCGTCCTCAAAGCTGTAATTTCCGCTTTCAATTTCCTTGCGGACGTTCGCTCGTTCCCACTCAAACCAGTCGGGAATATGGAAAAATTCAGTTTCACCCTCAAGAGCCTTAAGCTCGCCAAGCTCTGTCATTTCCCACTTCTTGCCGCAGTGCTCGCAGAAAATGTGAATACCCTTTGAATTCATTTTTGATTCCGTCATGCAGTGCGGACATTGATACAATACCTTGTGAAGACCCTCCGCACGGAAATCCTCTGTAATGCGGATATTGTTGTCTTTCTGCCACTTGTATTCGTCATACTGCATTTCCTTGCGGATAATCTCGTTAATTTCATCAACGCTCTTTTCGGCAACCTCTTCAGCGGTCAGAATCTGCTTGACCGTACTGTAAAGAGGAACAGCCTTTTTGCGGCGAAAATCCCAGAACGGCGCACGCAGATAATTTCCGTGGTGCAGAATAACCACTACAGGCACTTTGTTTTTCTTTGCGAGCTTGCCGACAACCTCGGGAATAATTGCACAAGTGCCTATCGGTGTGTAACGAGCCTCGGGATAGATGCACAAAACATCCTTGAATTCACGCAAAACCTTTGCGCAAGAGCGCACCAGGCTGATGTCTGTTGTGAACTTTCTTTTGCAGATAGAGCCGATTTGCTCCATCACCCACGGCTTGTGATAGTAACCCTCAAGCGTAGCAATTGTGTGAACACGGTGGGGGAATGTCGCCTTGTATTTAATCGGAAAATCTATGAACTGCATATGATTGCACAAAAGCAGATAAGGCGGCTTAAGACCTTCCATATTTATTTTTTCTATTTTATATCCTTTTTTCACCGTCAGCAAAGCAAGCTGTGAAGCAAGTCGCAAAAGCACGGTGAAAAAGAAATTCTGTCTTTTCGGTAACTTGGATGTGTCATATTTTTTGACATCTGCGGGGTAATCTATATAATCTTTTATTTCATTCATTCAACCACTTCGCATTTCAAATTTGACATCATTCTATCATAATTTGTTGCATAAAGCAATAGAAAGAAGAAATTACATAAAAGTGGATGTGAAAAAAGCGCAGACCGCATAAACCTCGCCGCTCGACGTACCTTTGTACGCCTTCGGGCAAACAAAATCAAGGCTGACGCCTTATTTTTGCTCGGTTTGTCCGTTCTGCATCTTTTTTCTATCCACTTAAAATGAGCTGTAAAAAAACGAAAGTTTTTTTACAGCTCTGAATTATTTATAATTTATTCGTCGTCGTCAACCTTTGAATCAGCAATAACCTTTTCAGCAACTGATGCAGGTGCGTCCTCGTAGCGAGTGAACTCAAATGTGTAGTAGCCTCTGCCTGCTGTTACTGAGCGAAGAACTGTTGAGAAGTTGTTCATTTCAGCCATCGGAACTTCAGCAATAAGCTCCTGATACTTCGGCTCTTCTTCGGAAGCACCCATACCAAGCACACGGCCACGACGCTTTGTTACGTCACCCATGATGTCACCGAGGAATGCTTCAGGCATGACAGCCTTCAATGTGCCTACCGGCTCAAGGATTGCGGGGCTTGCCTGCGGAACACCTGCTTTGAAAGCAAGGCTTGCAGCCATCTTAAATGCCATTTCAGAGGAGTCAACCGGGTGGTAAGATCCGTCGTAAAGAACAGCCTTAAGACCAACCATCGGGTAACCTGCCATAACGCCCTTCTTCATGCACTCAAGAAGTCCCTTTTCTACTGCAGGGAAGAAGTTCTTCGGAACGGAACCACCGACAACCTCTGACTCAAATACAAGTCCCTCTTCCTCTGTGGGCTCAAATCTGATCCAAACGTCACCGAACTGACCGTGACCGCCGGATTGCTTCTTGTGTCTTCCCTGTACCTTAACAGTCTTGCGGATAGCTTCTCTGTAAGCAACACGGGGAACTGTAAGCTCAACGTCAAGACCGAACTTGCTCTTAATCTTGGAAACGATAATGTCAAGGTGCTGTTCGCCAAGACCTGAAAGGATCTGCTCCTTTGTTTCCTTGTTCATTTCAAACTTGATTGTCGGGTCCTCTTCAAGAAGACGGTTGATAGCGGAAACAATCTTTTCTTCCTCGCCCTTCTTACAAGCCTTTACAGCCATTGAAAGGCAAGGTGTCGGGAACTTAACGCCGCTGAGCTCAATAACATTGTTAGCCGCACAGATTGTGTCGCCTGTCTTAACGCAGTTGAGCTTTGTAACAACGCCGATGTCACCTGCAGGGATGCACTTGCAATCCTCTGACTTGTTACCACGAACTGTGATAATCTTACCCATTCTCTCTGTTTCGCCTGTGCGGGCATTGTAAACGGGAGTTTCGGGTGTAATCTTACCGCTGCTTACCTTGAAGTAGGACATCTTACCAACGAACGGGTCAGCAACTGTCTTGAAGCAAAGAGCTGCAAGAGGTCCGTTTTCGTCACAGTCAACGTCCTTACCGCCTGCATAAGATGCGGCATCGGGAGCAGAGTATGCAAGTTCGTCCATAAGAAGCTCAACACCGTCCATTGTGTAGCCGGAGCAAGCGTATACGGGGTAAACAGAGCTTTCGTTAACGCCCTGGTTGAGAGCTGTGATAATTTCTTTACGTGTGAACTCTTCGCCTGCAAAGAATTTTTCCATAAGGTCGTCGCTTGCAGTTGCAACAGCCTCTGTAAGGATGTCGAGCATTTCCATAATCTTCGGGTCGTTCGGCATCGGGATTTCAGTAGCCTTGCCGTCCTTGTACTCAAAGCCCTTACGGGAAGCGAGGTTAACATAAGCCTTAACCTGACCGTCAACTATGTAGGGAACGATAACGGGGCAGACTGCACCGCCGTGAACAGCACGGACTTCCTCAAATGTTTTGTAGAAATCAGCATGCTCCTTGTCGCAACGTGTGATAGCAAACATCTTACCACGCTTTTTAGCAGCCTTGAAAGCCTTTTCAGCACCAACGTCATACTTATGACCTGCACCGAGAACGATAAGAACGCACTCGGAAGCTGTGATACCTTCTGCCATTTCACCCTCAAAGTCAAAAAGACCCGGAGTGTCGATTATATTAAGCTTGCAGTCTTTCCATTCAATGGGAGCAAGAGCGGCGGAAACGGAAACGTGGCGGCGCTTCTCTTCGGGGTCGAAGTCGAGTGTTGCGTTGCCTTCGTCAACTCTGCCGAGTCTGTCTGTAAGACCTGCGATGTAAAGCATAGCCTCTGCAAGAGTTGTTTTACCTCTGCCTGCATGACCTGCAAGTGTGATATTTCGGATATCCTTTGCATTATAGTATTTCAAAACAAATTCCTCCTTGTTTATTGAGCGTCAGGTTATATTTGCGGGAGTTTTTTAAAAATAAAAAAGCATCTTGCTTACCAACGCATCATACCGTTACTATATCACATATTAACAGAAAAAACAATAGATATTGAAAAAATATGTGAATTTTACTAAAAAAATAACCAAAAAATTGTGGCTGCAAGCTTTGTAATAAAGCCTGAAGCCACAATGTGTAAATTTTATAATGCTTTATTTGTGTAAAGTGCTGTTTTTTTGCCCTTTATCTGATTAAGCCGGGATCATAAAAGTCTGTAACATACACTTTGCTGACGCTTATCTGAAGAAGGATAAGAGCATCTGTTGAGTTGATTTTACCGTCACCGTTAACGTCACCTGCTTTAAGCTGACATACATCTTCAATAATAGCCATCTGTACCGAGTGCTGGAGAATTGTAAGAGCATCGGTCGAGTTCTGTTTGCCGTCACAGTTAACGTCACCAAGCACAACAAACTTGTATTCGCTCACGCTTTCGCCCTTTGTAAAGGTGATTACTGTGTTTGTTGCGAGCTTTTCGGGACAAGTAACCTCAATTTCAGGGTCAGCAACGTTTGCTGTAATTTCCTGTGTGCTTGCATCGTTCGGATATGAGACGATGAATTTATTGATGTGGTCAGTAACTGTGGGGAAGTTGAAGCTGAAGTCGATGTAAGTGTCGCCGTCAAGTGCTTCAAAGATAAACTCAAACTCTCTTGAATATTCATCGGCAGGTGTCACGATATAACCTGTAACAACAAGCTCGTTGTTGGGAATGAACACAACCTCCTCTGTGGGGTTGCCTTCTTCGTCGGTGAGGAACTCTTTGGTAAAGCCAAAGGCATTTTCACCAATTGAGAAAACATCCTTGCCGATTGTGATGCTGCTGTAAGTGTTAGTTGTGCAGAATGCGTAGTCACCGATTGCAGTAATACCGTCCGGAACAACAACCGAGTCAATCTCATATTCCGCATATTCGGGCAGAATTTCTGCTGTGTAGTCGTATATTGCACCCACACCGCTTATGGTAAGAGTTTTTGTCTCTTCGTCATAAGTCCAGCCTGCTTCGTCACCGCAAACGCCGTGTGTCAGAATAAACTTGCCGAGTGAATTGAATGTGATGCTGTTTTCTACAGCATAAGCGTGAGCGGCAGTATCTTCGTAGGCAGTAATGCTTGTGCCTTCACGGAGCACCTCTTCACCGTTTTCATTTACATAATAGCCGATAGCCTTTTCGCCGATTTCGGCAATATTTAATGAAAGTGCAAAGTCCATAGCGGCGACACCGTAGAATGCATAGTCACCGATAGCTGTAATGCTGTCTCCGATGACGATTGCATCAATTTCATGCTCTGCATATTCAGGCAGATTTTCTGCCGTATAGTCGTATATTGCACCCGTACCGCTTATTGTAAGAGTTTTTGTCTCTTCATCATAAGTCCAGCCTGCTTCGTCACCGCAGAAGCCGTTTGTTACAAGAGGCTTTGCGAGCGGGTTGAATGTTATACCGTTTTCGGTAGCGTAAGCGTGAGCGGCAGTATCTTCATAAGCAGTAATGCTTGTGCCCTCACGGAGCACCTCATTGCCGTTTTCGTCTACATAATAGCCGATAGCCTTTTCGCCGATTTCGGTAATGTTTGCCGAAAGTGCAAAGTCCATAGCGGCGGCACCGTAGAATGCGTAAGCACCTATTCTTGTAATCTCTTCACCGATAACAACCTTTTCGTAATCAATAAGGTTGTAAAGGGCAGGGGGATTGCTTGAGAAATCCTCCATCGCACCCGAACCACCGATATAAAGTGTCTTTTCCTCTTCGTTATATTCCCAAGTGGCTGTCTCCCCGCAATTGCCTGTCAAAACATAGCCGAGAGAAACAAAGTCAAAACCGTTTGCATCGGCATAAAGACGTGCGGCTGTGTTTGCATAACCCGTGATTGTGAAGCCCTCAACAGGCAAACTTCTGCTTGAGTAGCCAAGAGCCTTTTCACCGATAACATTCACGCTTGCAGGTACGGTAATACCCTTAAGTGCGGGGCAAAGATAAAATGCGTTTTCCTGAATTTCAACCAAGCCCTCGGGAAGTGTAACGCTTTCAAGAACACGGCAGTTATAGAAAAGTCCGGAGGAGATTGTTGCAATTTTTTCGGGGATAGTGATTGTTTTGAAAGAAATACACTCGTTAAAAGCACCGCTGCCGATAGTCTCAAGTGTTGAGGGCAGAGTGATTTCTGTAACAGCCTCGCAAGCGTTAAAAGCGTAGGAGCCGATTGCTGTTACACCCTCGGGAATTACAAGGCTTGTAAGTGAGGTGCACATATCAAATGCAGAGTTGCCGATAGTCTTGAGTGTTTCGGGGAAAACTATCTCTTCAAGAGCGGAGCATCTGTAAAACGCCTTTGCGGCAATGCTCTCGGTCTTTGCGCCGAGTGTAACGGATTTGAGTGAAAGACAAGCGGCAAACATATTTTCACCGATTTGAGTAACCTCGGATGGAAGCTTAACGCTTTCAAGGCTTGTGCAACGGTAGAAAATACCCTTACCGAGAACCGTTACCGTGTCGGGAATTTCAACGCTTTTAAGGCTTTCGCTGTAGCAGAAAGCATAGTTGCCGATTCCTGTTATACCCTCGCCGAAAACAATGCTTGTATAAGCACAGTCCTTCCACGGGAGTGTAAGCTCGTTGTCAACCATATAGTCGTCATAGTCAGGGATAGCGCCCTCGCCTTCAAAACGAAGTTCACCTGTTTCTTCGTCAAAGCTCCAGGTGATGCCTGCAGGTTCAGTCTGGTTTTCCTCTGCCCAAACAGTTACAGCTCCTGCAACAAGAGTTGTGATAACAACGCAGACAGAAAGAAAAACACAAAGAAATCTTTTCATTTTCAAATCTCCTTTTCTTTTAAAGTATAGTATCAACCACTATAATTATAGTGGTTTTTCCCCTTTCTGTCAACGAAAAAAACGGTCGACAGCCGCCGACCGCTTCTATTTTCATTTTAATTTTACTTAAAAGCAATATAACTGTATGTCAGACCTGCTTCATTCAGCGCATACTCGGAGTCCGATATCGTTTTATTTGATGCACGGAAACCGGTTGCAGTTATTGTAATACCTGTCGTAGTGTCAATGGTAGCCATACCAAAGTAGTTTTTGGTAACAGAATTTGCAAAATCCGTAACAACAGCAGGGTAACCCGAAGCACTTATCAGAACAAGGCTGGGCATAAAGTCCAGAGACACTGACCTTGAAGAAGCACCCGTTCCGAGATACATACCCGTTACAAAAGCCTCGTTCCACTTTACCTTATCCTCTGCGGTGACGTGTATTTCATCATTTCTTATGTGACTTCCGCAAAGAAGCTCCTTGTCAAGAAAAGAGGCAAAATTTTCGTCGGTGCTTTGTGCAGGGCAAAAGTCTGCTTCCATCATAAACCAGCCGGTCATCACGAGTGCATCCGTGTCACGGTCAGATTTAATTTCCACACAACCCGACTCCGCAATGTTCAGGTTGGTGCGGAAGGTCAGCGCATTTGCAATTCTTGTAAAAATATCGTGGCAGGTCTGACCTCCCATCGAAAAAGGAACACAGATGCTCAGATTTGCCTTGATTTTTGCAAGTCGGCAGTATTCCTGACGTTCCAGCACGCCGTCGTCGTTTGCGACAAATTTGTCAACAATCTCAATATTCTCAATACCAACAGCAACAATCGTCCTTCGAAGCGGAACGGCTTTGTTAACGGGAGGATATTCCACAAAGAATTTTATATCGCTCATATCCTCCTGCTCGCTCAACCAGTCAACAATCTGTTGAGGTAAAGAAACAATACTGTCCATCAATCCACCTCCACAATCTCACGTATAATTGCCCAGATGTAAACCACTTCGTTTTTAAAGTAAACCTTCTCACTTCTGTCAACGGTAAATTTCTGTCCGTTGGACTCAATCCATTGCTCAGCGGTCAGTTTACTCACATCGTGGTCGGGAGGGCCTATATAAAGGTAATGACCCTGACTGTTAAAGCCGATAACGGTATTGACACCGTTCAGATACATTTTGTTTTTGTATCTCAAAGGTTGGATGAAGCCGCCGAAAATCGGCGTGCTCCACCCGTCATCACCCTTAAAGGTTACTTCCTGACCGAATTTATTAAACATAGATGTCAAAGTCATATCTTCACCTTAATTAAAACGTTTTCAAAACAAAAGCCGTTATCCTTGCAAAGGGAAATAATTCCCTCAACTGCATTTCGGTAAAGAGCTTCGGCTCTGTCAAGAAGCTTTGTTGTGTCTGCCTTTGATTGAGTTATGCTCACGTCACCTGCTTTAAAGTTGGTGATTTCCTCACTTTCGGCGGTACAGCTTCTTTTAAGTGTCAGCTTGTAGTACGCAAGTGCGGCGGCAGTTGAGGCAATTCGCACGTCTGTGCGGTCTGCATCGGGCTTCAGCATTGCCTCAATCTCCTTAAGGCAAGCCCTGCAAAGATTCAGCGTGCTTTCTTCCTCCGAATTCTCCCATTCGGTCAGCTGGGAGAGATAATCCTTAACTTCCCACGCTGTCATGGCTTATTCACCTATGACTTCTTCTTCGCCTACGGAGTCTGAATTAAAGCCCTCGGAAGAAAGACACTTTACACAGTCGGGAAGAATTCTTGCAAAGCCCGTAATTGCAGTAATTGCAATCTGCTCAAGCTGTCTGTCAACAAGCTTGCCGTAGTCTGTTTCAATGTCACCGACCTTGACCATTTCAAGCGCACAGTTCTTGTCAAGACCAATCATCATATCGGGTTCGGTAACGTGACTTGTCTTAATAAGATTTGCACCGAACGGAGTAATGAGCTTGCCTGTACCGTGGAAGTTAAGTCCTGCGGCGGCATCTCTGAATTCATCCATCTTAAGAAGAAGGCTTGTAACATTCGGTGAAGCAAGAATTGTGTTAAGCTCGTACGGTGCAAACGCTGACCAGAAGTCGATGAGGTCGCTGTAAGTGTAGGTCTGTGTTGCAGAAAGAACATTAACTGCCGCATTGTTGCCGCCGTCACCGTTCACAAGTACGTCAACCGCATCTGCCATAAGGCTCTGTGCAAGGTAAGCACCGATGCGCTTGAGCGCAATTGAAACAATGTCAAGACGCTGGAAGCGAAGCACGTCGTAGGATGTTGTAATCATTCTGCCACGCTTCTTAAGTCGGATTGTTCTGTCGCTGACGGTAAAGTCTGCGTTTGCGAGAGTGTCGCCCTCGGAAATGATGTTCATTGTTGCATTGTCGGTTGACATATTAAGGTCCATAACACGGTAATCCATAGAGTCAATATTTGTTGTGGTTGCTACAATGTCGGGCAAAAAGCTTGCCTCGTCCATACCGTAACGAACGGCACGAGAAACATATTCAGGGAAAAGCACGGCGGCATCGCTTGTCTGGAAAAATTTGCCCACTACCGAGCTGTCAGCACCCGACGGCTTGATGTTAAAACGCTTGAGCTGTCTTTCGTAAGCGTCAAGACCCTCAAGCTCTGTACCCTTATAATTTTCGGACGGGTCAAGCGCTTCAAGTGTCTGTGTAAAAGAACGGCCTGTGCCGTACATACCCTTTTCAAGTCTTATATTATCAAAACTCATTGTAAGTCCTCCTTAAAATTTATATTCATTGTTGTTTACAATCGGTTTTTCTTTCTTTGCTTTAAGCTGTGGGTTAAGCGGAATAACCTCACTTGCCTTTTGTTTAAAAGCATCTCTCAGTTTCATAAGCTCTGCCGTTTCAACCGAAGAGCACATCTTTCTGACAGACTCGTTATCAAGCGAGGGGACGGCAATTAACGCAAATTTCACAGCCTCATCAGTCAGGGCTTTTCGGTAAAGTCTGCCGTCCTGTGCCTCGCTTTCAAGCCTTGTAATGTAATCGCAAAGCTCCTCGGCCTGCTCGTATGTGAACTTGACACAGCGCCCCTCCTTGACGGATTTAATCAGATTTTCGGTGCTTTCAAACTTTTTGTAGCCCTTTGTAACACCTGCGTTAACCTGTGCAGGGATTGCCACAAATGACCACTCGTAAGCGTCCGTCACGTCTGACAAAATGCAATGGCACATCCCATTGCCGTAGGTTTTGCCCTTGACGTGGTTGCAGTTTCCGTGACGCATATTCTCACCGCAAACCGAGCAGGTGAATTTGCTCACGGCACAGCTTACGCTTACTTCCTTTTTTATTCCTGCTTCAATTTCTGTAATAAGGTCTGCATTTTTGTTTGTACGGGGCATATACGCCTTTGCCTTAACACAGACATATTCATCACCGCAGGAGGTGATTTTGCCTGCAATTTTTTCTGTTTTTGCTTCAAAAATTCTTGCAGTCTGGTTGCCGCTACCGGGGTTGTGGTCAAAAATTCCCGTAACACCCACAAACAGCTCGGCCAATTTTTCAAGCGCCGCAATGTCGAAGCGCTCACAGTCACGGTCAACCTCGTTATCACAAAGGATAACGTTAAATGTATAAACTTCCTCTGCCGTAAGCTCCTTGACGGTCAGCTTATTGATGAGGCTTAATTCCTCTTCGGTGACCGCACAGGGAGAAACATCCGATTTAAATTCCTTATTCAATTTCCTTCAACTCCTGTTCGATCCTTTTACTTTGTGCTCTGTAAAGAGCCGCCCTTGCAAGTTCAACCTCATCCTGAAGAGTGATGTTGTTCCACACAACCTCCACGCTGTCCTGAATACCGTTTGAGTTCAGCCAGAAACGGCAGATTTTTTCAATCGCAGGTGTCAGTATTCTTCGGTACGCTTCAAGCTCGCTTGTAAGTGCATCTGCCTGCTGCGATGACATTCTTTCCGTCGAAGACCAGCTCAAACCGAGCATAAACGGCGGAATTCCCGTCTTTGCAACAATTTGCTCAAGCATCTGACGTACAGGCACCTCACTGTCAAGTATCTGGTTATCTGCACCGATAGCCTTGATACTCACATCACCAACGGCGACAAAATCACGCACTTGCTTACCGGACTGCATAGCTTCGCTCCATTCACGGGCGACCTGCTGTGCTCTGTCACGGGCATATGCACGGTCAACAACGTCATTCTGCGGCTTGTAGGTAACGGCAAAGCGCACATTACCCACACGCTCCCAGTTAATGCCTATGGTGTTGTAGATTTTCATAAGTATGTTGCTCACAAACGGCAAGCCTTTCATAATCGAGTTTCCGCCAAGACTTCCTGCATCGGGATTGAGAACAGAAAGTGTGATTAACTGCGGGTAGGGGACGGGTGCGGTTTCGTAAAAATTCTTTACACATACCACGGTCGAAAGTCCGTCGTCACCACGTCTTAATTCAATGTCATCAAGGTCAGCGTTATAAAGTGCAGCGAATCTGCCGTGCGAATCCGTTACAATTTCGCCGACGGCTGTACCGTAAGTCAAAAGCTGTTCAAGATAGGTTGAAACAAAAGATTCTATGCCTTGCTGATTACCGCCCACAGAAACATTCTTTAAAAATGTATTCAGCCTGTCTGTGTTGACGGACTTTGAACACTCGGCACGAAAACCGCCCGTAAGCCGCACAATTTTGTAAATTGCGGCATCAAGCACGGGCACAGCCTCACGCAATTCTCTGTAAAGAGCGTTCTGCGGTGTTGCAAGGGGAACATAGCTGTCAAGTCGGTCGAAAGGATTGTGCTTGTAAGTTTGCGGTGCTGTAACCGCAGTTTTAGCAGAGGATAATTTCTTGAAAATTCCCACTCAAACTCTCCTTTCATTGTGGGAGAGCGCATCACTCTGCCGTGATACGCTCATTACGAAAAAGTCGTTGTCAGGTGCGTTTAACGCCGTAGTCACGAAATATCTCAAATCGTCCATAGCATGGTCATTTTCCTTGCGTGGTGCATCTCGGACAGCTTTTTCGTCCCATTTGTAAAGTGAAAATTCACGCAGGGTATCCTCGCACTCGGGGGAGAAATAAATAAGCTCCTGCTTAAGTGCATCGGACACCTGACGAATACCGTCAAGAACATCGTTCTTTGCAGGTATCACCGTGAAACGTCCTTTTCGGCGTATACATTGAATAAAGCTTGCCGCTGACGGGTCAACAATTACTGCCTCAGGCTCAACCGTTCCCGCAAGCTTTTCAAGCTCGGCATAATGCTCCATATCCGTTCGCTGTTCGCCCTCGGTGCGTGAATTATAATAGTATTCACGCAGTCTGTACCACTTGCCGCCGTATTCACCCCAAAGCCCGAACGAGCAGGGGTTAACCGTGCCGTAGTCGCACGAGATATAAAAGCGGCCGATAAGCGAAATGTCGGGCGGCTTGCGCACGTGAATTTCCTGCGAAAACATCGGATAAACCGTGCCCTGTGCCGCAACCCATTTGCCCTCTACAAAACGCTTGTAGAAAGCACCCGAATAAAGGCTTTCATAGCGTCTGATGATAGCCTCGGTAAGAGCAGGATTATCGTGCATTGTGAAGTGTAGATAAAGGCAGTTTTTCTCTTCTGTCTTTTTAATCCACTCACGGTAAAACCAATGCATCGGATGCTCGGGGTTACAGTTAAACCACATCTTCGAGCGTTCAAGCGAGCATCTTGCAATAGCCTGCTCAACAAACGAGCGTGGCATCAGGGCGACTTCGTCAAGCAGAACACCGCCGAGTGTCATACCCTGAATGAGCGAAGCGGAGCCCTCGTCCTTACCGCCAAAAAGGTAAAAGCGATTTGTTTTGTCTTTGTAGCTTATTTCTATAAAATTCTGCGAAGCCTTCATTTTCAACCCGAAGCCAAGGGAGGTTAAAATAGGTGTCAACGGTGTGATAACGTTGCGTTTAAGTGATGCTATTGTTTTACCGCAGATTGCAAACGAGGTTTCGTTGAAATCATAGAAAGACCATGCAACAAACGAAAGGGACATACACACGGTTTTGCCCGAACGCACAGCACCGTCACAGATGATTGCATCGTACTTGTGCTTGTCGGAGCTCTGGCACCACCAGGTCAGTACACGGAGCTGTTTCGGGGAGAATTCGGAAAAACCGTCGAGTGCGTTACTCATCGTCACAACTCCTTAAGGCGGCGGCACTCTTTTCAAGAGCCATATAAAACGGCAGGGCAGAATCGTCCTCCTTGCCGCCGTTGCAGAGTTCTTCAAGATGCTCAAGTGCCTTAAGACGGTCAAAAAATTTAATTTCAATTCCGCCGCCCTTCGGTCTCTTGATTTCGCTCACATTGAAAAGCTCAAGTCCCTCCAGCTCGTATGCGTTCGGATTTTCATCGGCATATACCAATTTAAGAGCATCGGCAACCGACCCGAAAGCAAGCTGACGGTAACCCGAGATTACCTCCTCTGCGCTTACCAGCCTTGTGCGGTCGATGCGCTCAATCTCCTTGCGGATATCCTCACGGGCGAGGAGCTTTACCGCATTGCGGTGCGTAAGTATTCCGTAGCCTGCCTTTGCGGCGGCGTTGCGAGCATTACGCAGCTCCGAAAAGTATGAGCAAAACAGTTTTTCTTTTTCCTTAAGTGCCATTTGTGTGTTGTCCTTTCTATCGCTTTTGAGAGATTTACCTCTCAACCTAAAAGCAAAAAACGGCAGATTATACCCTGAAAAGGTTATAATTTGCCGAAAAAACGAAAAATTAATTTTTTTGTAATTCTCTACAAAAATAAAACAAAAAATTTTTATATTTTAAAAATGAGCATTTACTATGAAAAAACGAGAAAATCAAAGAAAAAACGAGCTTGTAAAAGTTAAATTAAAAAATTGCAAAAAAGGTATTGACTTATTTTACACCTTATGGTAAACTATCCGAGCATTAAAAATTATTTGGAGGTAAGTTTATGTCAACTTATATGCCTAAGGCGAACGACATCGTTCGTAAGTGGTATGTGCTTGACGCAGCAGGCAAGCCGCTCGGTCGTGTAGCAACTGAAGCAGCAACACTCCTTCGCGGTAAGCATAAGCCCACATTCGCACCGCACGCAGACTGCGGCGACCATGTAATCGTTATCAACGCTGAGAAAGTTGTTCTTACAGGTAACAAGCTTGATCAGAAAAAGTATTTCCATCACACAGGCTATGTTGGTCACATGAAGGAAGTTAAGTACAGCACACTTATGCGTACAAAGCCGGCTTTCGCAATGGAAAAGGCTATCAAGGGTATGATTCCTGACACAACAATCGGCCGTGAGGCTCTCACAAGACTTCGTGTCTATGCAGGTGCAGAGCATAAGCACGCTGCACAGAAGCCCGAAGAGTGGGCATTTTAAAGAAGGGAGGCAAATATAATGTACGATTCAATTCCGTATTTCTATGGCACAGGCCGTAGAAAGAAGTCAGTTGCACGTGTTCGTGTATACGCAGGTACAGGTAAGGTAACAATCAACGACAGAGATATCGACGATTATTTCGGTCTTGAAACACTTAAGCTCATCGTTCGTCAGCCTCTCGAGTTGACAGGCACAACTGAGAAGTTCGACATCGTATGCCGTGTAAACGGTGGTGGCGTAACAGGTCAGGCTGGTGCTATCCGTCACGGTCTTTCAAGAGCTCTCCTTCAGTATGACGAGGCTCTTCGCCCGGCACTCAAGAAGGCAGGCTTCCTCACTCGTGACCCGAGAATGAAGGAAAGAAAGAAGTACGGTCTCAAGGGCGCACGTCGTGCACCTCAGTTCTCAAAGAGATAATTTTTCCCGAATGGGATTATCAAAACCCTTGGAATCACACCGATTCCAAGGGTCTTTTCTTTGTACTATCAACAATAAACACGGGAGATGTTTTTATGACTGCTACATTTGGCACAATTTATGTGATTTTCAAAAAGTTAGTTACATTGATTTCCGCAATTATGCTGCTCATCGTCGGTGCTGACGAAAAGAATACTCCTGCACCGGTAGGGGCTGATGTTATTGCAAAGACTACCTATGTTTTATATGATTATCATATGACCTCGCAGGGTGTTACAAATGACGGTGAATATTTCTATTTCAGCGGCAAAAAGAATCTTGGCAAGGCTGACGTTGAAACGGGCGAGATTTTTCTCATTACCACAAATGCAATCCCCGACGAGCTTGAAGATATGGGATATGACCATATCGGCGGTTTAAGCTACTACGACGGAATCGTCTATGCCGCTGTAGAGGATGGTCCTGATTACGAGCGTTCGTGCATTGTCCTTTACGATGCCGAAACACTTAAATATACAGGTCAGTATTATCCTCTTCCTTACGACCTTCACACAGAAGGTGTGCCGTGGTGTGCGGTAGATGTCGAGAAGAATTATATTTACACCGCCGAATGGACAAATGCAACCGTTCTCAATGTTTTCGACCTCGACACTTTGGAGCTTGTTAAAACAGTTCCTCTTTCACAGCCCGTAGACAGAGTTCAGGGTGCCGAAATGTTTGGCGGAAAGCTCTATATGTCCTGCGACGAGCTCGACGGCAACAAGCACATTTACTGCGTTGATGTTGAAACAGGTCTTGTTCAGGTGGCATTCACAAGAAATGTCGGCGCAGAGATTGAGGCTGAAGGTATGACGATTTATGCCGACGAAAACGGCGAGCCTGTTTTCTGCGTACTTGACAGAGGCGCACGCCGCAAAAGCTCCAATCTTACAAGATATATGCTTGCAGAGTGATTAAAAAGATAACAGATTATCTTACAAATTCAGCCCGTTGGCTTCAGTCAACGGACTTTTTTGTTGCAAAAAAACTTTACTATTCCACTCACAAATGCTATTATTTACATATACTGATTATAGGATACATTTAATAACCAACGATTTAATCAGCGGTTACTTGAAAGGAGGCTTCCTATGGAAATGGTAATTCTTACGGCACTCGGTGTCGGCGGAGCAACAATAATCGGCTCGATAATCGGTTTTATATTCAAAAAGATTTCACATAAATTCAGCGACATTGTCCTTGCCTTTGCGGCAGGCGTAATGCTTGCGGCGGCAGTTATAGGGCTTATCCTTCCGTCACTCGAGTACGGCGGCAAATTCAGAATAGTTACCACGGTTGCAGGCATATTTGCAGGCGCCCTTTGCTTGAATTTTATTGACAGAATTGTTCCGCATCTCCACAAGTTTGTCGGTTCGGATATGGAGGAGCATAACGGCAACGAAAAATTGAGCAAGGTGCTCCTGTTTGTAATGGCAATCGCCATTCATAATCTGCCCGAAGGCATTGCGGCAGGGGTTGGTTTTGGTGCAGGAAACACAAGCGAGGCAATTCTTATTGCAGGCGGCATCGCACTTCAAAACGTGCCCGAGGGTATGGTTATCATCGGCCCTATGCTTGCGGCAGGTATAACACCACGCAAAACCTTTTTCTGTGCCATGGTAACGGGACTTATAGAGGTCGTCGGCACGCTTCTCGGCTACTTTGCTGTCAGCGTTGCTTCGGCAATTCTGCCGTTTGCCCTTGCGTTTGCAGGCGGAACAATGCTTTATGTTATCAGCGACGAAATGATACCCGAAACCCACTCCCACGGCAGTCAGAGCGGCGCAACCTACGCACTCCTCGTCGGCTTCTGCGTAATGCTTGTTTCGGATGTTTTGTTGGGATAATGTTAACGATACAAAACTAAGCCCCGAAAGACTTGTTCTTTTGAACAAGTCCAGTAAAAACGGACAATGAAAAAAATAGCCTCCTATGGTAGAATTAAAGAAACTACCATAGGAGGTTTTGTTATGCCAAGAGAATATAGACGAGTTAGTCAATACAAAGAGGAAATATTAAAATTAAA
>JAFUPA010000036.1 GCA_017481575.1 Clostridia bacterium
AGAAGATTTTGCACAAGATCAAATAAGCCTTAAAGAATATATGGACCCGTTTACGGGTGCCAAGAATAAGTAAGCAAAAATAAACAGCCGCACGTGAGCGGCTGCTTGTGATAGTAATGCGTTGTCAAACTTCTATGCCCCCTTTCAGGGGCTTAGCCAGTAGGCGGCCCTTATAGGGCCTGTGCAAACCACTAGTTTACTAGTGGTTATGATTTTATGATACCTTTACAACCTTGTAAGCCTTGATTGTTTTGGGATTTTTGCGGTGAAGCTCACCGTCGTAATGAATTTCGAGCGTATCGCCGTAATTCAAATCTTCACGGGTAAGCTCATTTCCCTCTTTGTCATAAATCTTTTCGTCAGAGCCTTTGAAGGTGATGTAAAGTCCGTCCTTATCGTACAGTTCGTCATAAACACCGCCAAGGTCCTGAACTTCGACGATAAACTCGCCCTCGGCACTTTTGATGCTGTAAAAGGCAATTATTGCCGCTTCAGCTTCGTCCGGATTTCCCGTGCAGGAAGCACAGGCAAAGAGCATTAAAAGTGCAAGAATTAAAGCCGCCGTTTTTTTCATTAAAACCAACCTCTTATCTCCAGCAAACTCTTACTGTTACGCCGTCCTCTTCGAGGAGATACATTGCATTATAGCTGAACTTCTCGTATTCCTCAACTGAAGTCATTTCCCTGAATGTAACACCACGGGTTACGTTGGGAGAGTTGTGATAAATGAGGTCAACTTCCTTAAGTCCCTGAATAAATGCCTGTGCCATTTCGGGGGTTTTGAGTGTAAGCTTGGAGTCAACACGAAGGGTTGCAGTTTCTTCAGCAGTTACGTTGTATCTGCCGGCGCCGAGTGTGCCAGGAATGAAACCTGTGCACCACCATGTATTTGACTGACTTCTTGAGAAAATCTTCTTAAACTTGTTAGATGTTGAAGATTCACGTCTGTAAACGTCCATGCTCTGAAGAAGTTTTGTTTCGTCGTCTGCACATTCGTAGTGAGTACCTGCAACAGCGTTCTCGGGACGGTTATAAACACCGATTTCAGCACCGATCATAACCATACCGTACTGACCCTTCCAGTACTGAATCATCCACTCAAGTCCGCCGTAGTTGAACTTAACTCTCATTGTGTCGTATGTAATTGCAATCACGGGAGCTGATGCGTCATAAACCTCGTTGTAACCAAAGTTTCTCTGCCATGCGTTCTCGGCTGTTACAAAGCATTTGTCCTTCTTTGAATACTTAAAACCGAAGAGACCTGTGTCTGTTCCGTCAACACTTTCAACAGTAATATAGTCTTCGTCTTCCTTGATGGTAATAGACTCTGAAAAACGTTCAGCAGAAGCCTTGAGATCCTCGAGATAATCGTTGAGAATCTCGTCTGTAGACTTTGTTGTTGTGGTGGTTGTGTTGCCGGTTGAGCCGGAGCTACCGCCGGTTGATGAACTGCCACCGGTTGACGAGCCACCTGTCGAACTTCCGCCTGAAGATGAGCTTCCGCCCATATTTGAAATGCCGCCTGATGAGCTGCTTCCGCCTGATGAGCTGCTTCCGCCTGAAACGTAGCCTGCTGACGGGTCAAGCTGTGTTACAACATTGCCGTCGTCGCCGATAACATCGATTGTGCTGTCGTCCTGTGTCCACTTCTGACCGCAAGCATTACATGTAAAATAACCCTCTGCGTCGGGACCTGCAATGTCGGTTGATGAGCAAATCGGGCAGCACTGCTGGAGTGAATCGCCGTTTGCCATATCAGATGCATCACCAAGTGTTGTGCCTGCATCGTCGGGGTCTGCCTGGCCGATAAAGTTACAGCCCGGTAAAACCGTAAGTGTAACCAGAGTGAGGATGCCGATTACAGCAATCGCTCTGATAACTTTATTTTTCCTTTCCATTTTTCAATAACCTCCAAGTCATTTGGGAACATTATATCACATACAAAAGGAAAATTCAACATATACTGACAAATAAATATATTGACTAAATTTGGAATTAAATATATAATATTTTTGTATGTATTTTCCGAGGGGTGTATTTATGTCAGACACAAATAACGAAAAACTCTTAAAAATTATTGCAAACTTTCCGTTTGAGGGCGAGCTTGTTGAAATTAAAAAAACAGGCTCGGGTCACATCAACAGTACTTATCTTGTTACGACTTCTGACTCAAACGTAAACTACCAGTATATTTTACAGCTTATTAACCCTGCTGTTTTCAAGAAGCCCGATGAGCTTATGTCCAACGTTATGAATGTTACGGGATTTTTGAGAAACAAGATTATTCTTGACGGCGGCAATCCTGAGAGAGAAACTCTCACTTTCCTTTATACAAAGGACAACTCACCCTACCACCGTGACGACGAGGGTGCTTGCTGGAGAGCGTACAACTACATAGGCAGCTGCACAACCTACGATAAGATTGACGACCCTGTTAAGCTTATGCGTTCTGCAAAAGCTTTCGGTGTTTTCCAGAAGAGACTTGCCGATTACCCGATTGATAATCTCTTTGAAACAATCCCGAATTTCCACAACACACCTGCACGTTACGAGGCTCTTAAAGAGGCTATTGAAAACAACCTTTCAGGCAGACTTGACATGGTTAAGGAAGAGGTTGAATTTGCCCTTTCACGTGAGTGTGACGCTTCAAAGCTTACCGACATGATCAAGTCGGGTGACCTTCCCATAAGAGTTACACATAACGACACAAAAATCAACAATGTTCTTTTTGACCTTATCACAAACGAGGCATTCTGCGTAATTGATCTTGACACGGTTATGCCCGGACTTTCGCTCTACGACTTCGGTGACGGTATCCGTTCGGGTGCAGTTACTGCTGACGAGGACGAAAAAGACCTTGACAAATTCAACTTTGACATTGAGCTTTATAACGCTTATGTGGAGGGATTCCTTTCCGAAGCCGCACCTGCATTGACACAGAACGAGGTGGACAACCTTGCATTCTCTGCAAAGCTTATGACACTTGAATGCGGTGTACGTTTCCTTACAGACTTCCTCAACGGTGACGTTTATTTCGGTATCGCCTACCCCGAGCATAACCTTGTAAGATGCCGTACACAGTTCAAGCTCGTAAGAGAGATTGAAAAGAATCTTGACGAAATGAACAAGACCACAGCCGAGCTTTACAGGAGGGCTTTGCTTGAAGAGTAAAAAACGGGGCTTGCTTATTGCCTGTGCTGTAATCGTAGCACTTGCAGTAACGCTTGCAATTGCCTCGCCTTTTATAAAAGACGGTATAGGGATGCTGATTGCACGCAGATACATCGGTCAGGATCTTAAAAACGTTGACAATATTGTGCTTGCCGCCGACTGTGCTGAAGTTGACGGCAACAGAAACTCCGTTGCGGGAGTTAAAGAGGCTGTGAGACTTGGCGCAGATGCGGTTGTTGTTGACTTGTGCTTCAGGGCAGACGGAACGCCTGTTATGACGGACAGGTATGAGGACAACGAAGCGGCACAGACGGTTGAAGAGCTTTTCCGTGAAATGAACGGTGAAAAGTACAAGGACGTTAAAATCTACCTCAACATCGTTCAGCTGTCTACTCTGACGGAGCTTAACCACATTGCGGTGAAATATAATATGGTCGGCAGGACATATCTTATAGGCATTGACGAGAGCCATTACTCTCTTGTGACCTCGGACAGCACGATTGTTCCTTTCCTTTTGAAATACAAAATCACGCAGAAGGACACACAGGCAATCGCAGACGGTAAATTCTCCGCACCCGAGTGCATCGCAAAGTACGGTGCAGGCGGACTGGAGATTGATGCTGACGATGTGAGCGCCGAGGTTGTGACTGCACTAAATGATTTCGGTATTCCGTTTATTGTATCGGGCATTGAGTCGACAAGTGACTTCTGTAAGGTACTTTTGAACGGAGCCGGCACGGTTTATGTGAATGATATTGAAAGCTGTGCAAAGGTGCTTGACAATTGGATTTCGGCAATGCAACAAAGGTACAGCCTTTCGGTTGAGCAATCAATTAAAAATGAAGAATAAGAAAACAGCGTATTTATGGATAGCCATAGATACGCTGTTGTTTGTTATTATACCATAAGATTGCAAATCATATTGCTGAGCTCTGTGGGGTTATCGACGGAGAGGCCTTCGATAAGTCTTGCCTGTGCGTAGAGGATTTTTGCATACTCCCCTGCCTTGTCCTTATCGGACTCATAAAGCTCTGCGAGCTTGTCGGCAATCGGGTGGTTTGCGTTGATTTCGAGCACAACGTTCGCCTTGATTTTCTGGTCATTGGTCGGCATCGAGTTGAGCACCTTTTCCATTTCCAGGGAAATTTCGCCCTCAGTGGTGAGGCAGACGGGGTGATTTTTGAGCTTGTTGGTAAAGCGTACGCCGAACACGCTTTCGCCGATTGACTCTTTGAGGTAATCGAGCAAAGCCTTGCCACTCTCGTTCTTTTCCTTAAGCTCTTCCTTTTCCTCGTCGGTGTCGAGCTCGATGTTGTCGGTACAGATGTTTGCAAACTTCTTGCCGTCAAATTCCCTTAACATCTGAATTGCAAACTCGTCCACATTCTCGGTAAAGTAAAGGATTTCAAAGCCTTTTTCCTTAACTGCTTCGGACTGCGGAAGCAGGTCAATTTTATCAACAGTTTCACCGCAGGCATAGTAGATTGTGTCCTGCGACTCCTTCATTCTGCCGACATATTCCTTAAGGGTTGTGAGCTTTTTCTCGTTTGAAGAATGGAACATTACAAGGTCGCTCAAAACGTCGTTCTTCATGCCGAAGCTGTTGTAAAGACCGAACTTAAGCTGTGTGCCGAATGCTTTGTAAACCTTTTCGTAAGTGTCTCTTGAATCCTTCATAAGCTTTACGAGCTCGGAATGAATTTTCTTTTCAAGGCTCTTTGCAATGAGCTTGAGCTGTGCGTCGTGCTGGAGCATTTCTCGGGAAATATTGAGCGACAAATCCTCGCTGTCAACTAGTCCCTTGACAAAGCTGAAATAATCGGGTAAGAGATCGGCACACTTGTCCATAATAAGCACGCCGTTTGAGAAAAGCTGTAAGCCCTTTTCGTAGCTCTTGGTGTAATAATCAAACGGAGCGTGACGTGGAATGAAGAGAAGTGTGTTGTACTCGACCTGACCCTCGATTTTGGTGTGAATTACCTTTGCAGGCTCTTCGTAATCGAAGTAATTGTCACGGTAAAAGCCGCTGTATTCGTCGGCTGTGACCTCGTTTTTATTCTTCTTCCAGAGAGGAACCATTGAGTTGAGAGTAACAATTTCGGTCACCTGCTCATACTCGTCCTCTGTACCCTCCTTGAGCTTGGAATGGGTTGAGGGCATCTTGATAGGATAGCGGATATAATCGGAATACTTCTTGACGATTTCACGGATTTTGTACTCCTCGAGGAACTGTGAATAATCGTCGTCATCTGTATTATCCTTAATATAGAGGGTAATGACAGTACCGTTAGAGTCCATTTCGCACGGCTCGACCGTGTAGCCCTCTGCACCGCTTGAAGTCCACTTATTAGCTTTGTCCGAACCGTAAGCCTTGCTTACAACCTCTATTTTGTCGCTGACCATAAATGCGGAATAGAAGCCGACACCGAACTGACCGATGATATCCACATCATCCTTTTTCTCGTTGTCTGCTTTAAAGTCGAAGGAGCCGCTTTTTGCGATTGTGCCGAGGTTTTCTTCAAGCTCTTCCGCTGTCATACCAATGCCGTTGTCGGCAATTGTGAGGGTGCGAGCCTCTTTGTCGGGAGTAATCTGAACGGAAAGGTCGCTTCTGTTAAGAGCGAGATTTTCCTGCAACGAATGGTAGTAGAGCTTGTCCATTGCGTCGCTTGCGTTTGAAATGAGCTCACGAAGGAAGATTTCCTTGTGAGTGTAGATTGAGTTAATCATCATATCGAGCAGTTTCTTTGATTCTGCTTTGAACTGCTTTGTAGCCATAAAATCACCTTACAAAAGAATAATTAGCACTCTAGACTTTAGAGTGCTAATTAAGTATAATCCTATATTTTCCTTTTTTCAAGGGGTATTTTAAATATTTAACAATTCCGTAATATTTTTATTTGACTTGACGTAGTACCAGCACCCGCCGAGTCTTTCAACCTCGAAACCGCCGTCCGAAAAAGCATCGGGATTTTCGGAATAGACATAGAATGTTTCGTAGAAAGTCTCCTCGTCCCTTTTGAAAAAGACAACATTATCTTTTATAAACCTTGCGTCTACCTCTAAAAACTTTCTTGTAAGAAATGCGTCTTCGAGAATAGCAAGAACATCGGGCGATACGCTGTCGATTTCCTCATCGGTCTGAAAATAAAGACAGTCCAGAAACTCGAAAGTGTCAATTTCTGTTTCGTAATATCCGTCAAAATCATCAGAGTTTTTTGCAAGGGTGATGCCAACAATGTTTCTGTCCTCTTTAAGAATTGTGACGATGTTTTCAAAACAATCTTTCACAATTTCAAAATCACGGATATACTGCGGTTTTTCATATATTCTGCTTCGTTCCGTGCTGACAAAATCCGCTTCTGCCTGTGCGCCGTTTTTCTCTTTGATATGCAGCAGTATAAAAACTGCAGACACCACAAGAAACACCAGCGAGTAAAGCACATTTACGTTGATAACCTCGGCAACCGCCAACAAAAGCACGGCGGCAAACAGCACAAGTGAAGCCAGCGACAAAGCAAGAAATAAATCTTTCTTCTTCATTTTCTCTCCCCTTTCACAGCTTATGAAAGCTTGTGGATGAAAAGTCCGCTCATAAGCTTCGGCTCAAACCAGGTTGATTTCGGGGGCATAATCTGACCTGCATCTGCAATATCCATAAGGTCGTCAAGAGTTGTCGGATACATTGAGAATGCAATTTTCATATCTGTATTGACACGTCTTTCAAGCTCGCTAAGACCACGGATACCGCCGATAAAGTCGATTCTCTTGTCCGTTCTCGGGTCTTCGATACCGAAAATCGGGGCGATGACATTCTTCTGGAGAATTGAAACATCAAGCTGATCAACAGGGTCGTTGGGGTCGTAAGTTCCCTCTTTTGCAGTCAATTTATACCAAGTGCCGTCAAGGAGCATTCCGAATGTATGCTTTGCCTCGGGCTTGTAAGCCTCGGTGCCGACTGCTTCAACGTCGAAAACTTCCTTGATTTTGCTGATAAACTCCTCGCTTGAGTATCCGTTAAGGTCTTTCATAACTCGGTTGTAGTCCATAATCTCAAGCTCATTTGACGGAAAGAGAACTGCAAGGAAGAAATTGAACTCCTCTTCGCCTGTGTATGCAGGGTTCTGTTCACGGCGCATTTTGCCCACTTTTACTGCGGATGCGGCTCTGTGATGACCGTCGGCAATGTAAAGATAATCGATAGCGGCAAATTTTTCGGTGATTGCTTTGATAGTTTCAGGGCAATCTATTACCCAGACTGTATTGTCTACGCCCTCGGAAACGAAGTCGTAAACAGGCTCGTGCTCCGCCTTCCACTTTTCAACAGTTGTGTTGATGAAATCGTCCTCACGGTAGGTAAGGAAAATGGGGCCTGTGTTGGCATCGCAGTAGTCTACGTGGTTAATTCTGTCAGCTTCCTTGTCTGCACGGGTAAGCTCGTGCTTTTTGATTACATTATTTATATAATCATCAATTGCAGTACAGCCGACAAGTCCCGTCTGACTTCTGCCGTTCATAATCTGACGGTAGATGTAAATACAAGGTGTCTCGTCCGATTTGCAAACGCCGTCCGAAACTAGCTTATCAAGGTTTTCTCTTGCTTTTAAATATACTTTTTTATCGTAAAGGTCAACGCTCTTGTCAAGGTCAACCTCAGCTTTATCAACGTGAAGGAAAGAATAAGGCTTGCCTTTTACCATTTCTCTTGCCTCGTCACTGTTCATAACGTCGTAAGGAAGAGCGGCAACGTCCTGTGCTCTCTCGGGAATGGGTCTGATCGCTTTGAAAGGTTTGAAAACTGCCATAAAATAACTCCTTTTATCGATATTTTTGCCAATAATAATTTTACTATACAGTGCTTTCTTTGTCAACAAAAAAAGAAAAGGTTACTTTCCGAAAAAGCAACCTTTAAAAACGATTATTCTTCAATACCAAGAAGCCAGTTGACACTAACGTCAAGAGCCAGAGCGATAGCCTTGAGCTCGTAATCAGTAACACCTCTGAGCTGACCTTCAAGCTTTGAAAGACCCGAAGCATTCAAGTCGATGCCGCTGACCTGAAGCTGTGCAAGAAGATCCTTCTGCTTCATTCCGATAGCCTTTCTTCTCTTTTCAACCTTTGCTCCGATGATGTTCATATCACCGAGCTCCTGTTTTCTTGTCCTCACAAAAATTCCTCCTCATCAGGACTTTTAATGTTAGTTATATTTTATCACGGTAAAACATGATAAACAATATAAATTTTTACAAAAAAGCAAATTCTAAATAATTGTCGATTTTTGGATATATTTCGAAGTGTTTTTTAGACACTTTTACATTTTTGTTGAAAAAATCTGCTAAATTTAGACAAAATTCAAGTTGTGTACGGTATTGTAATACAATAAACGTTGTGATATAATCATATAAAATTTTTACCCGAGGCGGTGTCAAAATGAATGATTTAAAGAAAAGAAACCTGACAATGCTCACCGATTTTTATGAACTGACCATGGCAAACGGTTATTTTCTCAACGGTAAAGGTGACGCTGTTACGCAGTTTGATATGTTTTTCAGAACTGTGACCGACAAAGGCGGCTTTGCAATTATGGCAGGTGTTGAACAGCTTTCACAGTATCTCGAAAACTTGAATTTCACCGCTGAAGATATTGAATATTTAAGAGGTCGTGGCTTCGGAGAGGATTTCCTTAAATACCTTGAAGATTTTAAATTTGAATGTGATATATGGTGCGTGCCCGAGGGCACACCGATTTTCCCCCGTGAGCCTATTGTTACAGTAAGAGGCCCTGCAATTCAGGCACAGTTTATTGAAACCATGCTTTTGCTTGCAATTAACCACCAGAGCCTTATAGCAACCAAGGCAAACAGACTTGTGCGTGCGTCACAGGGACGTTCAATTATGGAATTCGGCTCACGACGTGCACAGGGCTTTGACGGAGCTGTTTACGGTGCAAGAGCATCTTATATCGGCGGTTGCACAGGTACTGCCTGTACGATTTCCGACCGTGAGTTCGGTGTTCCCGCACTCGGCACAATGGCACACAGCTGGGTACAGCTTTTTGACAACGAGCTTGAGGCTTTCTGCGCTTATGCAAAGGCATACCCCGACAGCTGTACACTTCTTGTTGACACTTATGACGTTCTTAAGTCGGGTGTACCGAATGCGATTGAGGCTTTTAAAAGAGAGGTACTTCCCCGTGGCTTCAGACCAAAGGGAATACGAATTGACAGCGGTGACATCACTTACCTTTCGGTAAAGGCAAGAAAGATGCTTGATGAAGCAGGCTTTGAGGATGTTAAGATTGTAGCTTCAAACTCGCTTGATGAATACATTATAAGAGATATGCTCCGTCAAGGTGCTCAGGTTGACTCGTTCGGTGTCGGTGAAAGACTTATCACCGCCTCCTCTACCCCCGTTTTCGGAGGTGTTTACAAGCTTGTTGCAGTTGAGTCGGACGGCGAAATGCAACCAAAAATCAAGTTGAGCGAAAACGTTGCCAAGGTTACGACACCCGGTGCTAAAAACCTGTGGCGACTTTACGACAACGAGACAGGTAAGGCTATCGCAGACCTTATCACGCTTGACGGCGAAGTTGTCGACGATTCAAAGCCTTATGAGCTTTTTGACCCCGACGTTACATGGAAGAGAAAGACTGTTGAAAACTACACAGCAAGACCGCTTCTTAAACCTCTTTTTGTAAAGGGTAAATGTGTTTATGACTACCCTGACCTTGAAAAAATCAGAGAATACTGCGCACAGCAGGTCGACACTCTCTGGGACGAGGTTAAGCGTTTTGAAAACCCGCACAACTATTATGTCGATATGTCACAGAAGCTGTGGGATATGAAGAATGAAATGATTAACAAGTATAAGCCGAGATAAAACAAAAAGCATCGCAGAGTTTTTGAACAAGTCCAGTAAAAACGGACAATGAAAAAAATAGCCTCCTATGGTAGAATTAAAGAAACTACCATAGGAGGTTTTGTTATGCCAAGAGAATATAGACGAGTTAGTCAATACAAAGAGGAAATATTAAAATTAAA
>JAFUPA010000037.1 GCA_017481575.1 Clostridia bacterium
TGCAACCCAGAAACAGTTTTTCAGAATTTTAACACAGAAAGGTTATTGGTTTGACAACGGAAAGATAGCTTACCGCAATGACAAGCACGCAGTTAATCTTTCAACCCTCGGTGAAATTTACACCTATGAAAAAATCAGAGAAAAAATTTACTCTCAGGATAAATTTGCGGCAAACAACAATTACAGAAATTATTTGTACGCTAATGATTTTTTGCAGAAGCAAATATTCGTTTTCAATTACAAGGGTTATGAGTTCAAAGAATCGAGAGAGTGTTACAGACATCCTGAATATTTCAACAGAATGGTTTCTGATTTTACAAAACTGATTGTAGGCGGTGCCGTACTTGGTGCACCTGTTATTTCACTGTTGTTTCTTGCTTTGCTTTTTGCAGGAGCAATAGCCGAGAAGAATAACTGCAACCCGCATCCGTTTACGCCTAAAATGAAATACTCAACTCCGAGAATAGAATTTATGCAGAACCATATTGACCTTGCTATAAACGAAAAACTTTATGATTTTGCAGAGGTTGATAAGTTTATTTCAAAGACCGAGCTTCGTATTGAAGAACTGAAAAGTCAGCGCAATAAAATCTACAATCAGATAAGACGATGTAAAGACCCGACGGCAAAGGAAGACCTTGTTGCCCGTCGGGATTTTTTAACGGCTGAAATCGGTGAGCTTCGTGAGAAATTAAAGCTTGCCAAAAGAATTATAAAAGACAGTCCTGAGCTTGAAGAAAAGCTTGAAACGGAAAAACAACTTATCCGTGAATGGTACTTCCCCGAAAGGCAAAGGGACAAAGAAAAAGATTATGAAGGGAGGTAGATATTATGAACCCCGAAGATTTATGTAAGAAAATGCAAGAAGAGAAAAAGGCTGATAGTGAAAATTACTACGAGGAAGAAATGTCGTCGCACGAATATCTTGGTATGTATTTCGGCACTAAATATTTCTCAAACAAAAAATTCTTAAGGCTTGTGCAAGAAGAACGCAGACAGATAAATGAAAGTAAAAGATTATATTATTATGGAGGAAAATAAATGAATAATAATTTGAAATCACCGGTAAACATCCCGGTAGAAAAAATCCGTCCTTTTGAGGGACACCCGTATAAGGTCTTGGACAACGAAGAAATGAACTCTCTTATTCAAAGTATTCAGGAGCAAGGAGTTCTTTCTCCTGTTCTTTTACGACCTATTGAAAACACAGATGAATATGAAGTGATAAGCGGACACAGACGTTTACACGCAACAGTCAAAGCAGGGATGAAGGAAGTCCCTGCTTTAATTTATGCCGTCAGCCGTGATGAAGCGGCAATTATGCTTGTGGATAGCAATCTTCACCGTGAGCATATTCTCCCGAGTGAACGAGCTTTTGCTTATAAGTTAAAACTTGAAGCGATTAAAAGGCAGGGTGAAAGAACAGACTTAACTTCGTCGCAAGTTGCGACAAAGTTCGACTCTGCAACTGAAATAGGCAATATTACAGGTGAAAGCCGAGATAAAGTTTACAGATATATCCGTCTGACTTATCTCATCCCCGAACTGCTTGAAATGATGGACGAAGATAAAATTGCTTTATCAGTCGGTGTTGAGCTTTCGTTCCTTGATGAGCAAATGCAGTATGATTTGCTTCGTGTAATTGAGGAGCAGGAATGCACACCCTCATATTCTCAGGCGTGGCATATGCACAAGGATTTTACCGCAGGTACTCTTACTACTGAAAGTATTGAAAATACACTTACTGCAGAAAAGCCGAATCAGAAAGCTATGTTCAAGCTCCCGCTTGAACAGGTACAGAAATTCTATCCGAATGCCAATAAAAAACAGCTTGAGGATTATGTTATGAAAGCCTGCGAGTATTACAACAAAGCTTTGCAAAGACAGCGAAGTCGTGATAGGGATGCGAGGTGATGAGTATGAAATATATTGGAATTCTTAAAGCATATATCCGTTATCTTGATACAGACATTCGAGGCGAATACACCTTTAATGTTAAAGGTCATGAGGTCGTCGCTACTTTCGCAGAAAAACCCAATACTGAAATCTTACCTCGCCTTCGTGAAATATTATTGGGTACTTCGCACATTCGACAAAGTGATACCCCTGATATTAAACTAAAGAAAAATATCAAGGAGGCGGTTTAATGTCAAAACGAGTGTGCTGTCTGTACCGAGTTTCAACGGGCAAACAGGTTGACTATGATAGCAACAATGAAGCGGATATCCCTATGCAAAGAAAGGCTTGCCACAAATTTGCAAGTGAGATGGGTTGGGAAATTGTTTACGAAGAGCAGGAGGACGGTGTATCGGGTCACAAGATAAGAGCAGAGAACCGTGACAAAATTCAAATCATAAAAGAACTTGCGAGGAAGAAACAGTTTGATATACTGCTCGTATTTATGTTTGATCGTATCGGCAGAATTGCAGATGAAACACCTTTTGTTGTCGAGTGGTTTGTTAAAAACGGAATTGAAGTTTGGAGCACTCAAGAAGGCGAACAGAGATTTGATAACCACATTGACAAGCTCTTAAACTATATCCGTTTCTGGCAGGCTGACGGTGAAAGCGAGAAAACTTCAGTCAGAACAAAAACAAGCCTCGGTCAGTTGGTTGAGTCAGGTCATTTCAAGGGCGGCATTGCCGCCTTTGGATACGACCTTGTAAAAAGCGGCAGATTCAACAAAAGAAAACACGAGCTTTATGATTTGAAAGTTAATCCCGATGAAGCTATTGTTGTTAAGATTATCTTTGACAAGTACACACAAGAGGGTTACGGAGCTCATAGAATTACAACTTGGCTGAACAATAACGGTTACCGAGCAAGAATGGGTAGAATGTGGCACGATGCAACCATAAGGGGTATTCTCTGTAACCTTACCTATACAGGTGTTCTTCGCAGCGGTGAGGCTCGTTCAGATGTTATACCTGAACTTCAGATAATTCAGCCAGAACAATTTGAAAGGGCAAGGATGATTAGGCAAGAACGTTCAGACAGGAAGAAAGAAAATCCTACTGTTCCTCTTAACACAAAAGGCAAGTCACTTATTTCCGGCAAGGTTTACTGCGGGCATTGCGGTTCAAGGCTGAATCTTACAACAAGCGGAAGATACCGTAAAAGAAAAGACGGCTCTATTGATACAACAAAACGAATCAGATATGCCTGCTACGGCAAAAGCAGAAAGCAAACTGAGTGTGATGGGCAGTCGGGTTATACTCTGCATATTCTTGATGATTTGATTGATGAGATTGTCCGTGACATTTTCAAGAAGATGAAAGGTGTATCGAAAAATGATATTATTATGTCACGATATACTAACGAGCTTGAGGTAAGAAAAGCAAGGTTATCTAAGTTAAAGGCAGCTTACGGCAAAGAGTTTGAAAATCTCACCATTCTAAAATCCGAAGTTGTTAAGGCAATCAAGGGTGAAAGTTCTTTTTCTGCCGATACTCTTTCGGAACTGATTTCAAAATCAGAGAAAGAGTGCAACAGACTTTTGAATTTATGCACTGATGCGGAAAAGGATGTTGCCGACGGTGAGAGTGTACTCAAAAACTTATCTGACAGTTTTGATGAACTTATTTCTTGGGCAGAGCTTTATGATGAAGCAAGCTTTGAAAAGAAGAAAATGATTGTGAACTGCCTGATAAAACGGGTTGAGGTAAGCAGAGGATATAATCTAAAAGTTGAGTTTAACATAGACTTTGAGCAGTTTATGGTAGGATTGGATAAGGTGGCGTAAACACAAACCTCCTCGCAATTATTACGGGGAGGTTTGTAGTGTATTACTGATGTTTTTTAATATTGGTCTTCCTTGGTACAAAATTTCAGTATTACCATCTCTAGAGGTCAACCAATATTTTCTCGCAAGCATTTTTAAATTTTCAAAAGCAATTTCTGTAAGTCCAACGCTTTCTAATGTTTTAACTGCTGAATCAAATATATCCATATCATAATAGAAAACTTTATCTTCTTCAGCTTCAAATGAAAAATAATCGCCACAATTATTTCGTTCAACTTGATTAAATGTTTTTGCGTTATCAATAGAATCGGTAAAATAGGCATATAGCAATCTAGATGGACTATTAGAATATTCAAGTAATCTAACATATTCAAAGATAGCTTCAACAGCTAATTTCTCTTTACTCCAACCTTTTTGATTAGAATACATTTCAATCAACTGACTACTATATGCCTGATAAAAATTTGTGTAAGCATTCATATTGTCCATCAAAAAATACACATAAATCACATCGTTTTTTACGGACTCAGTCATATTAATTTCAACTTTATTTTTATTGAGTGTACTTACATGATATAGTTTCATTTTGATTCTCCTGAAACTTTTAATGTTATATCAAAAACTAAACCCACGCTCAAATATTGTGAGCAAAAAAATATTACTTAGTGTCCGATGGTGGAGATGAGGGGGATCGAACCCCTTACCTCTTGAATGCCATTCAAGCGCTCTCCCAAGTGAGCTACACCCCCATGTTTGAGGACACTAAGTAATTGATTTTTATTTAATTTTCGTAGGGTGCGTTTCTGAGTGCCTTGGGCTCCCAGCTGAGCTACGCCCCCGTATTATGAGTGAAGTTTTGCATCGCAAAAGTGCAGTTTGCTATCGCAAATGAAGTATCGGCTTCGCCGATGTGAAGCCTTGCTTTTTGCAAGTGCTCATCTTGTTGAATTAACAAGCAACAGTGAAGAAGTTAAGTTTATCAACTTCTCAACGCCTGCTGAACATTCAGTATTATAGCAAAAAGCTTATATTTTTGTCAAGGTTTACCCGAGAATTATTGCTCATTTCATATTACTTTTCAGTTTAATTATTCTGATTCAACGACACTATAACATCAAATATGACTTTTTTGCAATAGTGTATATCATTTATTTTTACAAATAATTCAATTTTCATTGACAGTACAACAGAAACATGTTAAAATTACATTAAATTTATGTTAAAATTATATCAAGGAGGGTGTTTACCTATGGCAAAGAAAACCGTAGCTCTTACAGGTTCTTCGGGAACAATGGGTTTCCAGGGATTTTTAGAGCTCTATAAGAAAAAGGACCAGTACAACATCGTGTTGCTCAACCGTGACAGCGAGAAAAACCGCAAGAAGTTTGAGCCGTACATGAACGACCCGTCAATTAAGTTTGTTTGGGGTGACCTTACAAAGTATGAGGACGTTCTTGAAATGGTTAACGGTGCTGACTACGTTCTTCACGTTGGCGGTATGGTTTCCCCCGCTGCTGACTACTATCCTGTTAAGACACAGAAAACAAACGTTGCTGCTGCACAGAACATCGTTAACGCTGTTAAGGCTCAGCCCGACCCGGACGCAGTTAAGGTTGTTTACATAGGCACAGTTGCAGAGACAGGTGACAGAAACGCTCCGATTCATTGGGGCAGAACCGGTGACCCGCTCAAAATCAGCGTTTATGACCACTACGCAATCAGTAAGGTTAAGGCTGAGGCTGTATTCGCAGAGTCAGGTCTTAAGCATTGGGTTTCTCTTCGTCAGTCAGGTATCCTCTACCCTGCTATCCTTAAGAACCTTGAGCCTATCATGTATCACGTTCCAATCAACGGTATGCTTGAGTGGGCAACAGTTGAGGACTCAGGTCGTCTTCTTGCAAACGTTTGCGGCGACGACATTCCCGAGGAATTCTGGAGACGATTCTATAACATCGGTTCAGGTGAAGAGTACAGAATTACAAACTTCGAGTTCGAGGAGCTTCTTCTCGGCACACTCGGTCTTGGCTCACCCAAGAAGCTCTTTGACCCGCACTGGTTCACAACACGTAACTTCCACGGTCAGTGGTACTATGACGGCGACGAGCTTGAGAAGTATTGCCACTTCCGTGCTAACATCCCCGTTAAGCAGTATTTCAAGAGCATGATGAACAAGGTTGAGTTCTTCTACAAACTCGCTTTCCTTGGCAAGCCCTTTGCTCCGATTGTTAAGCTCTGGATGAAGAGCATTGCAAAGACCCCCGAGTACGGTACAATCTGGTGGGCAGAGAACAATGTTGACGTAAGAATGAAGGCTTACTACGGCAGCAAGGAAGAGTATGACAAGCTTCCGAGAACATGGGATAAGTTTGATATCGTTATCCCGTCAAAGAAAAAGACTGCAAGCGACGTTGTTGTTCTTGACCACGGTTATGACGAGACAAAGCCGTTTGATTCTCTTACTCTTGAAGACCTTCAGAAGGCTGCTGAATTCAGAGGCGGTAAGTGCCTTGCAACTGAAATCGTTGACATGTACACACCCGTTAAGTGGGTAAGTGCAAGAGGCAACGAGTTCGAAATGAGCCCGAACCTTGTACTTCGTGGCGGTCACTGGTGTCCCGAAGAGCTTCCTTGGCCGTGGGATTACGACACAGAAGCAAAGCTTAACCCGTTCTTTGCTCAGGTTTGGGATCGTGAAGGCGAAAACAATGTTTACGGTCCTGAAATCTTCGATAACTTTAAGGAGAAGGTTACACAGTAATGAAAGTATTTATGATTGGCGGCACCGGCCTCCTCGGCTGCGAAGCTGCAAGAATATTTATTGAAAGAGGTCACGAGGTTAAGAGTGTTGCTCTTCCTCCCCTCCCCGAAGGAGCTCCCATTCCGAAGGAAATGGAAATCGAGTTCTGCAACATCTACGAGAAGAGCGACGAAGAAATCAAGGCTATGCTTGAAGGCTACGATTCATTCGTTTTCGCCGCAGGTATTGACGAAAGAGTTGAGTTCCCTGCTCCCGTTTATGATGCTTACTACAAGTACAACATCGCTCCGCTCAAGAGAATTCTTCCTATCTGTAAGGAAGTTGGTATGAAGAACGCCGTTATCCTTGGTTCCTACTTCTCATACCTTCACAAGAATTATCCCGAGCTTAAGGCTACAGAAAAGCATCCGTACATCAGAAGCCGTATTGATCAGGAGGAAGTTGCTTTCTCATTCGCAGACGAGAACTTCGACGTTGCTGTTCTTGAGCTTCCGTACATTTTCGGTACACAGCCGGGCAGAAAGCCTGTTTGGGTTATCCTTATTGAGCAGATCAAGATGATGGATAAGCTCCCCTGCACAATGTATCCGGGCGGCGGTACAGCAATGCTTACAGTTCGCCAGGTTGGTGAGGTTATTGTTGGTGCTGCTGAAAAGTCAAAGGGTGCAAAGGCATGGCCTATCAGCATGTATAACATGACATGGAAAGAGTTCCTTAAGATTGTTTATGCTGCAAGAGGCATGGGAGAAAACAGAAAGATTATCAGCGTTCCGCCGTGGATGATGCGTATGGGTCTTGGCAAGGTCAAGAAGGAATATGCTGAAAAGGGCATTGAAAGCGGTATTGACGTTGACGGACTTGCAGACATTATGGACATCAACCTCTTCATGGATACCAAGTACAGTAAAGAGCTTGGAGCTACTGAAGACGATATCAGAGCTGCTATCTTTGATTCAATCAAGGTAAGCCAGGCTGTTTATGACGGCAAGGTTCAGCTCCTTGGTATGAAGGGCGAATAAGTTAATACATAAAATTGGCTGTTTCACAATCAAGTGAAACAGCCGTTTTTTGTTTAGTCAATCATATCTTCCATTGAAACGAATTTGCCGTCTTCGGCGGTGATGTAATAAAACCATTCTGAAAACAGTCCCGACTCCATTAATTCGTTCGAATATAGCTCCTTGCCGGTTAAAGCATTATAGGAATATTCAATGCAGGATGCCGTTTCTTTAATCATTTTAAAGTATTCGTCCAGGCTGTCACCCGGCTGTGCGGTATCTGAAAGATTATTCAGAAAATGAATCGCATCCCACGATGCCAGCCAACGGTTTGACCCTCCGAAAAAGTAGTTGAAGGTAACAAAGAAGCTGAACGATAAATCAAAATCAGCATGATATCCGATTGAAAAGGCTTGTACTGAAAACGAGCCCTCGGAGCCTTTGCTGATATATAACCGCGGAGAAGTCAATGCAAAATCACCTATATCAGCGGCATACACATCGATTCGCTCCTCGTTTTCCGAAGTATAGTAGGAACGGAACTCCTCAAACTCAAGATAGTTAAACTTTGCGGTCACCTTGTCAAAATCATCTGCGGTCATTTTTCCCTCCCGAGCTAACAGGTCACTCAAATCGGCAACAACTTTGGAATATGCTTCAAACTGAGCCGCATCGCGTTTATCAATATATGAGTTTATCAGCGTATATGCAAAAGCCGAGACAATTACAAGGGCAAGCATTAAAACGGATATCTTTTTCTTTATTTTACTGCTGTTGCAAAACGGATTTTTTAAGGTGCGGATAATGCTGACAAAAGCAAACAATAATGCGGACAGAAGCAGTACAAATAAGATTGCCGAAGCGATGTAATCAACTATATTGAAATCCGGAATATAGTCGTATTCCCGCCAAGAATCAATGTACTCTTCCAATTTTCCGTTTACAGAAATCCATACAACAAAGCAAAATGACCAGAGCGAATATAAATCTAAAATCGCAATAAGAGCAGAGATTATTACAGGAGCAATTCGCTTTGTCCAAAAAGCGATAAGAAATGATACAGAAAGCACTAGAAGCAATACCACATATTCGCCTGCAAAATAAAAGCTACCCGTGGGGTCATAAAATAAATCTGTGCCGAAAGATGTTATAAATACATTCGCTAACAAAACATCAGCCAGCTTCAAAAACGCAACAATAAAAAACACAACTGACGCAAGTATCTGTCCCGCCGAGAGCTTATGCAGCTTTGCCATGCTTTCGCCGACAACTGCAGGCTCGCCCATATCCGCAAGAGCTTTTTCGTTGGCGGTGGCTTCGTCATAGCCGATTTCAACGTAGAAGTCGGCGGAATCCTGCAAATGGCTTTCAAGCTCTGCGCATATCGGTGCGTGGAGCTTTTTGTTCTTTATGTTCAGTTTTACAACATTAAGGTAGTCATCAAAATTGTAGTTCATTTTGTCACCTCGTTTTTAAGAGCACTGTCAATCATCATAATAAATACTTGTAATCTTTCCCGAATCGACTGCTATATGATGAGTAAAGTTGTCAAAATAACCATCACCATACGCAAAAAGAGTTTTATAACGAACCTCATCTGTCTCTGCATCGTATTTGTAAAAAAGCATCAGATTTTCATTCTTAATTATTTCTGTGTATTTCGTCACATCGTCGCCTTGATCTAAGCGTGCCAACGGATTGCTTCCAAAAGTGTAGCCCTTATCTTCCTGCTCCCACACGGAATTTAAAATATAGGCAACAACCTCGATTTCGATTGAGCCATCCTCCATAACGCAGATACAAAAATGTGGAAAAGCCTCTGATTTTTCACCGATAACTGCAGAAAGATGACGTGTGCAGCTCGGGTCGTCTGTGTGATTATATTCTTTGAATTCAAGATAATCAAAATGTGCAAGCACATCGTCAATATCGTTTACGGTTATCTTTTCGTTTTCAAGACAATAGTCGCAGAATTCCGCTACTACCTTGCTCCATTTCTCTTTTTCCTCGATGTCGGATTGACGTACGTACGCTTCGTTTACGGCAGTACCTGCCACAACTACGCACAAGAGAGGAATTGCAACAAGGTCAAAAATCCGTTTGAAGTTGACCGAAGCAACATTCGGAGTGCTGACATAGGTTGAAATTTTGTCATATGTAAAAATCAGCAAGCCTGTAACCGCAACCGTCAGAACAACCGAAAGAATAAGAACAAATACATTCTGATATTTTCCGTACATATCGATTTCCATTATTGTTCGGCTTTCGACCCACAAGCCGAACACACGGACAAGCGTGATGTTCCAGAAGCCTATTAAAGTACCAAAGTCTGCTACAGCAAGTATAATTGCTAATCTGGCGGGCAGTACCCTCTTATGGCGTACAGACATTATAAATCCGACAAGAACGGGTGCCAACGAAAGCAATAAATCGTCGCTGTTATTATAATCCCAAGTTATCACAAAGCTACCTAAAAATCCGATAACCGAAAAACCGATTACTGCAACCATAAAGACAGTATAAATGACCTCCGCAATAACCTGCCCTGTGGACAGCTTATGAAGTTTAGCAAGATTTTCCGCAACATAATGCGGAGGTCCCATATCTTCGAGTGCCTTATATTTTGCAGTTACCTCGTCATAGCCGATTTCGACGTAAAAATCGGCAGAGTCCTGCAGGTGGCTTTCAAGCTCTGTGCATATCGGTGCGTGGAGCTTTTTGTTCTTTATGTTCAGTTTTACAACATTAAGGTAGTCATCAAAATTGTAGTTCATTTTGTCACCTCTAGTTTTCATTTTTATCAATCATCCGTCTTTTGCTTCGCAAAATCCACCTTCTTTTAAAAGAAGGCTGTACGATTACTTCAAATTTTCAATTTTGTTCTGTTCTACGGCGGCAGCAAGCCACCGCCCTACCTGATTGGATGAAAATTATAATTGTATCGATAAATTGGGGTTTGTCGGGATCTTTAAATAAGATGAATATCGGAGCAACAGAAACCTCCATCTGACGAGGGCGCGGGTGTCCGGTGGACACCTCTGCAAAGCAGAAGCGCCGACCGAGGCGGCAGCTGAGACGGTGGATTTTGCGAAGCAAAAGACGGAGGGAGAGATAACGAAATCTTTGACTACCCCTCAGGCTTGCCTTCGGCAAGCCAGCTCCCCTGACAAGGGGCGCTTTCTCTCAATCCAAGTTTACAGCAAAATATAATCTCCACGACAAATTAAAATTTGTATCGATTTCGAACCGTAACATCTCATTCCAAAGAAGCCTGTAATTTTTTAGCTTACCTTACTTCTCTGCAAATGCTTTTTTGAAATACTGCTGATATTCTTCGGAAAGTTTCAGCGGTTCATAGTTTTCCTTATAACGAAGAGTTATGTAAAAATCTTCGTCCTTTCTGCAAATTACCATTCCCTCATAATATTCAAGCAACCAATCTGTGCTTACTGTTTTAATGAAGTAGATTTCATCATAACCGTCAATGGTAAAATTTTCATTTATTCCGGATTTTCGGTATAGGCTAACATCATAACATTCGCCCTCGTTAACCCACACTTGTGAAGAAAACATTTTTTGAACAAACGATGAATCCATTGCATAATCAACCATATTATTTTTGCTGTCATAGCAAAAGCGGTTATAATTGTTCAAATCCTCATAATAACTGATAAATTCAAGTCTGTCGCTTTGTTTAACAAAAATCTGCAAATATATATTATCCGCAAGCACTCGAACTCCACAGTCTGTTTCAAATTCATAAAAGGTATGATATTGATAATTAGCAACAGCTTTTATTCTTTTAGCGTTTTTTGAAACTTTGTAATCTGCGACGGAAACATATTTTTCACCGTCTAAAAGAAAAGCTGTTTCTTGCTGTTCAACACTTCCAAGAAGTTCAGCCTCAATACCTGTATCAATGTGTGGAAACACACGCATTTCTTCTGCATCTTTTTCATTAAGATATTCAAACAGTCCCTTATCCGAACTGCAACCGCAGAGAAAAATTATCGACAGAATTAAAAGAAGAGCAATTACCTTTTTCATTTTTCCACCTCTTCTCGTTGTTTAACTGTGTAACATTTTTCGGAAATACTGCTGGTATTCGTTGGAGAGTTCAACGGCTTCTGCCGGATATCCGTCGTACGCAGAATCATATAAAGAAGAATAAAACACGCCGTCTTTTTGATACAGATACGATTGGTAATTACCATCTACAAGCCAGTCCTTGCTGGTAGCAATTATCGGATACATACCGTCAAAATCTTCTATTAACACGGTTTGATAATCCTTTAATGCACTGTACTCGCTTATATCGTAGTGACCACCTTCGTGTACCCATCGGTTTTCTTTAACAAGTGTTTTGAGCATTTGGTTATCCAGATTGGTTCCCACCAAATTGTATTTTTCATCCAAACACATAAAAATGTAGTTACTCAAGTCATCATAATAGGCGGTGAATTTTTCCTTATCCTCGGGTTTTACAAAAATCTGTAAATTGATATTATCCGCTATAACATATACTCCGCTGTCGGTTTCAAACTCGTAAAAAGTAAACTCATCTGAATAATTTGCAATCGGCTTTATCCACTTTGCATTTTCAGATACATCCTGTGCAGCATCGGTATATTTTTGACCATTTATGATAATATCAGTTATCCCGAAAGGCTGTTCCACGCTTTCATCAAGGACAGCCTCGACACCTGTTTGTGCAGGCGGAAATTTATAAAACAAGCCATCTTCAACCAGAGGCTCAACCACCAATTTGCGGTTGAGAAATTCAAAAATATTATCATCAACTGAGCAACCGCAGAGAAAAAATGTTGATAAAACTAAAAGAAAAGCTACTATTTTCTTCATATAATCACCCTAATCAAGGATTGAATCCTTATGAACAATTCTTCCGTTTTCTTCAGTTAAATAAAAATCATTTGTTCCAAAGAACAGCGACTCGGGGCCGTAAATTCTCGTGTGGAAAGAACTACTGTTCTCATCGGCATCAAAGCTGTATTGAATATGCAGATAATTTACACCTCTGAAAATTTCAATGCTGTTCACTATTGTGTCTGTGCGAGAAATCAATTCAAAGTTATCCACCAAGGTGTTGAAAACGGCTGAATCCATCAGCAGATAGTTTTTATGGTTAAAAGTTGACTTTATACTGAAAAAACCCAGAACATTTGTGGCAGAAAAGGTTTCATCATCAAAACGTAGATATGCATCCAAGGATTTGTCTTCATTCACAAAGAATTCAAGTACCGCTACTCCCTTTTTACCTTTCAGCTCTGTTATTTTTTGACCGTAATCATTTACCGTTGTTTGCTGTGTAAATTCAACATCGTTAAATAAAGTGAGTATATTCTCAACGTCACCCTCGGCTCCGTTGCCGTCGTTCTGAATAAAATCAATAAACCGTATACGCAGGTCGGCAAAAGTTTCGGCATGGATAGTTTCCTGCTTTTCAACTTCAATGTAATTAACCGAAAACACGACAGCGAAAACAAGAAGCATTGACAAAAATGCTATCAATGTGTTTTTCTTTATCTTTTTGTCGCTCATAAAGGCGGAATTATTGTACCTGATTGACATAATCACAGTCGCAACCGACAAAGCAAGAATAAGACCAAAAATTACAACTGCCGAGATACAGGTAAAATTCACGTCAAACCAGAATTTGTCCGAACAAAGCATTTTGCCGGCAAAATACTCAAGCTTTCCCGTTATCAGATGCGTAAAGGCAAACGAGAACCACCATACGCTAGGTATGCCCGACAGTATGGTTATTACGGAAGTTATTGCAGGAGTTTTCCGCCTATAGGAAAGTGAGAGCCACACACTCCACAGTATAAGCAAGACAAATGCCGAAAAATGCTTTAAATAAACAAAGCTGTAGTTTGAGCCTTCGCCAAAGAAATCGATCAAGTTGAACAAGCCGAGTTCCATTATTAAATTTACAAAAACTGCAATATGGTAAGCCACCAGCACAAGGTACTGCTTACCTGATAAATTATGAATCTTTCCCATATTTTCCGCAACAAGGCGGGGGTCGCCCATTTCTTCAAGGGCTTTGCGCTGTGCGGTTAGTTCGTCGTAGCCGATTTCGACATAGAAATCAGCTTTATCCTGCATATGCCCTTCAAGCTCCAAGCATATAGGGTCGTGCAAGCGTTTATTATGTATTGTGCTTCTGACAACACTCAAGTACCCCTCAAACATATCCGGCATAAAAATTCCCCTTTATCAGACTGTGAGAGGTTCAATGCCAAGGCACATAACTTTTTCGACAGAGTTTGAGTAGACCTTCCATTCCTCCGTCTTTTCCTGCAATAGCTTCTTGCCCTTTTTCGTGATGCGATAATACTTTCTCTTTCTGCCGTCAACCTCCTGCCAATAGCTCTCAACCTGACGCTCCTTTTCCATTGCGTGCAAAATCGGGTAAAGTGTACCCTCGTTCAGGTGAAAGACATCGTCCGAAGCAAGTCGGATTTGCTTGACAATCTCGTAGCCGTACATATCGCCCGAATTTATTGCGGACAATACGAGAAGAGATGTGCTGCCTTTTAATAACTCTTTGCTGATTTTCATAATAATACCTCCATACATTTTAAATCTATGCATTGGTTATCTAGGTATAATTTAGCATAGATATATGTGCTTGTCAAGGGGATTTGCATTAAATCGGGATGTCGAGGCGCTACTCAATGCCGGTTGGATAAAATTTGTAAAATACCTATTGCCTGTTGAGGTCAAGCAAGGTATAATTTAATAGTTATATCCTCCCGTCACGGCTACGCTGTGCCACCCTCCTTTAGGCAGGGAGGTCAAAATAAGAATCGGAGTGAGTTTTTTGACAGAGCTTTTGATAAAAATTTTCATTAAGGACAAGGATAATATTGCAAACCCTCGGGTGCGTGGTCAATACGGCATTCTGAGCGGTTGCGTGGGAATCGCTGTTAATGTAATTCTGTTTGCGGCAAAATTCCTTGTAGGCACTCTTACGAACAGCATTGCTATCACTGCCGACGCTGTAAACAACCTTTCCGACGCAGGCTCGTGTGCGGTTACTGTGTTCGGCTTTAAAATGTCGGGTAAGCCTGCCGACGACGAGCATCCTTTCGGTCACGGACGAATTGAGTACATAACCGCAATGGTTGTTTCGTTCATTGTTCTTTTTATGGGCTTTGAGCTTGGCTCGCAATCAATTGACAAAATACGCAACCCCGAGGATGTTACTTTCAGCCTTGTGGGTGCGGTAATAATCGGTGTTTCGATTTTCGGCAAGCTGTGGCTTGCACTCTTTAACCGCAAGCTCGGCAAAAAGATAAACTCCCCTGCTATGTCCGCCGTTGTTGCCGACAGTCTGAGCGACATTGCCGCAACGAGTGTGACCTTGATTGCTCTTGTGCTTTCCAATTTCTTCCCACAGCTTCATATTGACGGTTGGCTCGGCATTATTGTTGCGTGCTTTGTTTTAAAGGCAGGCTACGGGATTTTTAAGGAGACATTGGGTGCGCTTATCGGTGAGCCACCGACAAAGGAAACTGTTAAAAAGCTTGAAGAGAAGATACTTTCTTACGACAATGTGACAGGAATACACGACCTTATCCTGCATAATTACGGTCCTGACAGATTTTTCGGCAGTGTTCATGTTGAAATGCCGTCGGATATTGACGTTATGATTTCGCACGATATAATCGACAACATTGAACGTGACATTATGCGTGAAATGGGAATTCAGCTTATTATTCACTATGACCCGATTGAGGTTAACAACGAACGGGTTGCTGAGTTAAAAAGCATTGCCGAAAATGTGGTTAAGCGCATTGACGAAAAGCTTTCCATTCACGACTTCAGAGTAGTTGACGGACCGTCGCACACCAACCTGATTTTTGACGTTGTTGTACCTCACAAATTTCCCATAAGCAACGACGACCTTATGGCTGAAATTTCCTCTGAAATCATCAAAAATGACCCTAATTTTTTCTGTGTGATGAATGTTGAGCACTCTTTTGTGTAAACTCAACAAATTAAACCGCTTTTTTCGAATTATATTTTTCGTGTAAAATGACGGGTTTTGACTTTAAAAAATCTGTCAAATATAGTACAATATTGTTGTATTGTTCAATACTTAATAACTAATTACTGCAAAGGTGGAACGGAAATGAAAAACAAAGTAAACTTCAGCACAATTCCCGTCGGTCAGCTTGGTATTATCGCTTTACCCGGTTGCGAGGAGCTTGCTTCAAAAATCGACCATTATCTTAAAAAATGGCGTTATGAAAGAAACAGTGAACATAAAAGCACTCTCGCTTTTGCAGGATATGAAAAAGATACTTACATCGTTGACATCAACTTCCCCCGCTTCGGTACGGGTGAAAGCAAGGCTGCTCTTAAGCAGACTGTAAGAGGTTACGATATCTTCATCCTCTGCGACTGTTTCAATTACGGTATAACCTACAAAATGTACGGTATGGACGTTCCGATGTCTCCCGATGACCATTTCGCTAACATCAAGCGTGCAATCAGTGCGGTTGAGGGCAAGGCAAAGAGAATTTCCGTTATTATGCCGATGCTTTACGAAGGCAGACAGCACAAGCGTTCAAGCCGTGAGTCACTTGACTGCGCTATGATGCTTCAGGAGCTTTACAACATGGGTGTTGAAAACATCATCACATTTGACGCTCACGATGCAAGAGTTATGAACGCTATTCCCCTTTGCGGTTTTGAAAGCGTTTCCCCTGCTTACCAGATGATTAAGTCTATGGTACGCAACATCGAAGACCTTTCACTTGACAAGGACAACCTTATGGTTATCTCCCCCGACGAGGGCGGTATGTCACGTTGTATTTACTATTCGACAGTTCTCGGCGTTGAGCTTGGTATGTTCTACAAGCGCCGTGACTATTCAAGAATTGTTGACGGACGTAACCCGATTATCGCTCACGAGTTCCTCGGTGACAACGTTGCAGGCAAAGACGTTATCATTGTTGACGATATGATTTCTTCGGGCGAATCAATGATTGAGGTTGCTACAAAGCTTAAGGAGCTTAAGGCTAACAGAATTTATGTATTCTCATCATTCGGTCTCTTCTGCAACGGTCTTGAGGGATTTGACAAGGCTTATGAGAACGGTCTTATTTACAGAGTGTTCACAACAAACCTTATCTATCGCACACCCGAGCTTCAGAAGAGAGAGTGGTATGTTGAGGTTGACCTTTCAAAGTATATCTCATACATGGTTGACACTCTTAACCACGACACATCAATCGGCGAGCTTCTCGACCCGGCTGATAAAATCAACAAGCTTCTTTCTGAAAAGGGACTTAAATAAGAACAACACACAAAGCTTCAGCCCGATGTTCAAAAACATCGGGCTGAAGCTTTATTTTATACACGCAACAATCTGTTTAAATTCCTCAGTTTTTCTCAACTCGTCCGAAAGCGGATAGCCTTGCGTCAATGCTTCCTTGATTGCATAAGCGATGTTATCGTATCCGCCCTTGAAGGCTGTTGTTTTATCGAATTCAAGACCTTCAACGAGATATGAGGTATGAGTAGTTATATCCGGCATATCTTCATATTTAACCGCAAGCTCGGCTTCCTTTCTGAAGCAATCAAGAGCACCCTTGTCATCACCGTTATGGTGCTTGATAACTCCCAGGTATCCGTAATTGAATATGACAAGATAGCTGCTCTGGCCATAATCACCATCAGGCATAGCAGTATTGACAAAATTCAGGTACGCTTCAATGATTTCCGGGTTGCGTTCAAGAATACAGCTTGCTTTTCGGTTTATAATTTCACCTATAAGCTGAATCATCTCAGAAAGCCCCTTTGCACATGCCATATTTCTTTTCTCACTGCCCATAGGATAAAGCATCATTGCCATAAAATCTCTTGTGTTCCGCATAACAGGCATTTCTTCAAGAATGGGGTCAATTTCACTTATGTCAACACCACTGTTTTCCATACCGCTCAATTTCTGAATAAAATTACACATAAGGCCCTTTGTCCAAACCCGAATATGGTCGTTTGTGCAGTAATTCTGAATAATATCATAAACCCGTTCGACCTCCGGCCTGATAACTGCAATACTTTCATCTTCACGCAAAAATACTAAAAGAAGAGCATGCATATAGTTTGCCATAAACTGATAATTATCAGGAAATTCGACAATTGCCTCCTTCATAAGAGCACTTGCTTCTTTATATTTCTTTTCTGACTTTAGAGATTCATATTTTTTGAGACAGGCTTTCATCCGGTTTTCCTTATCAACGGTATTCACACCGAGCAGCAAATCAGTTGTAACGCCGAAAAAGGAAGCAATCGACGGAACAAGCATTATGTCGGGATAGCTTTCACACCTTTCCCATTTGCTTACACTCTGGTAGGATACACCTAAAAAATTTGCAAGTTCATCCTGAGTGATGTTTTTTTCCTTACGAAGCTTTTTGATTGTTTCTCCGATATGGATCATATATATTACCTCCGTTTTTGTCTAACAGTACTGTTTACAACCAAATAATAACTTAAAAAAATCAAAAAAACAATAACTTATTCGTTTAGCATAACTAAACCGCAAGGCGAAAAAATCAACGACAGGGATAGTCTGTGATTTCAATTTGGCTTTTACAGAACCCCGGCAGTTTCGTTAATCACAAACAGAAGAATATCATCTGACAACAAAAGGGGCTGTAAAAAAACAGCCTGAAAAAGAAAAGGACTACAAACTTACCGAAAGGTAGGAATGTAGTCCTTTTTGTGATATAATTTACTTGCAATGAAAAAGAATATCACAAGAAAATATAATACACCATATCAA
>JAFUPA010000038.1 GCA_017481575.1 Clostridia bacterium
AAAATTTTAATTATGACAAAAAGATAGCTGACAACGCCACATCAAATGACGTTATCAGCTGAATTTTTATCTCAAATCAGATAACGGTGTGTAATCCGTACTGTTTCGCAGATATTCTTCCATCTTGCCGCTGAGCAGTAATCTTACATAACTCATCGGTTCGTTATAGATGAGATAATCAAGTTCTGATGTTTCGTACATATTGTTTGCATATTCGTTTTCGGCGGCGATGCAGTCGATTGATACCATTGAGCCGTCAGCAAGTTTAACTTCAACGCAAGCGGTATCGATATTAAATTCACAAGAAATAATGTCATTATTCATAAGTAAAAAAACTCCTTTTATTTGTTTAAAAAAGTAGGAAAAGTAGCGTCTGAAATCGTTGATATATAAGGGATTGAAGGTGCGGTAATTGAGGGGTACGTATAGTTTGACCTGTAACCCCGATTTTGCGGTTACTTTTTCCACATAACGAACTTTAAGGTCACAAAAATCAACTGATAAAAAACACTTTCATTACAGTTAAAAATTAACCAAATAGAGCTTCTGAAACCGTTGTATATCAACGGTCTCAAAGTGCGGCGATTGAGGGGTGCGTATAGTTTGACCTATTACCTTGATTTTGTGGTTCTATTGTTCCAAAAGCTGAATTTTAAGTTGTAAAAAATCAGTCGATTTGCAACGGTGAAAAAAGTTTGACATTTTTCCGGAAAAAGTTTAAAATATAAATGCGAGGAAAAATGTGTTTTTCATAATTAAAAGATCTCCTTTTAAATGTGAAAGGAGCGCAAAAATCAATTTGATGTCAGAAAAATCAAACAGCGGTATGGAAATTCCCGATTATGCGATTGAAAGAATTGCACGGTGCTTACTTCCGATAATGCAGGAACATTTTGAAAGCGAGGAAGGACAGCGGGAACTTAGGGAATATGAACAGACAGCTGAAGAATGAGTAAGACAGTTGCAGGCGAGACGGAAGTCCCGCCTGCTTTTTTGTTACAACTTCAAAAACTAATATCCCTGATAAAAATAAAAAATCCGAACCCATTGCCGATTGGCATTAAGTTCGGATTTCTCCATTGTGGTGGAAGAGGGTGGATTCGAACCACCGAAGTCGTTGACGGCAGATTTACAGTCTGCTCCCTTTGGCCGCTCGGGAACTCTTCCATATTAAACTGGAGCTGGTGGACGGACTCGAACCCCCGACCTGCTGATTACAAATCAGCTGCTCTACCAACTGAGCTACACCAGCATATTTTGCCGTGTTCCGTAGAACGCTCGATTAATATATCACAAATAATTCTGTTCGTCAAGTCTTTTTTTGAAATTTTTTTGATTTTTTTGTTTTTCTTTCGTTTTCTTCTTTTTCGGAACATTAAATTTATTCTTTATCAATTCCTGTAAAATCTTGACTTAATACATATTAATATGATATTATTAACACATTATGAATTTAGGAGTGAGTAACCTTGGATTTCAAAGAAAGCACCTTTATGTATGTCCTCGCTCTCGGCGTTGTGGCATTCGTAACTCTCCAGTCCGTTTTCTTTATCGTCAAATCTTGGAAGCACGCTAAAGAACTCGGCATTGAAAAAGAAAAGCTCAAAAACACAGTTGTTTCCAGCATTCTTTTCACAGTTGCACCCGCAATTTCGATTCTCGCAACCGTTATCGTTCTTGCAAACGCTCTGGGAATCGTTCTTCCCTGGATAAGACTTACCGTTATCGGTAACCTTGCTTACGAAACAACCGCCGCACAAACCGCTGTTGAAGCAATGGGCGGAACTCTCACAAGCTCAATTACAGACCCCCAGCAGTTTTCAACCGTTGCGTGGGCAATGACAATCGGCAGCATCGCTCCCCTTCTCATGCTCCCCTTCGTTTGCAAAAAGCTCCAAAACAAAATCGGCAAAGCCGTTAACAAGAGCGAAGGTGCCGCAAAGCTCGGCGACGCAATTTCCGCTGCTGCATTCATAGGTATCATCTCCGCCTTCGTTGCAAGAGCAATCGCAGGCACAACCTCCGACGGCGCAGGCAACGCAGGCTTCATGTCAATCAGCGTTCTTCTCGTTGCCGTTATCGCAATGGTTATTCTTGAAACAATCTGCAAGAAGTTCAACCTCGAAAAGCTCCGTCCCTTCACAATGCCCATTGCAATGTTTATCGGCATGGGTGCAGCAATGCTCTTTGAGGCAGTTCTTCCCGAAACAGTCACAAGCTTTATCTGGAGATAAGAAAGGAGAAAATGAATTATGCAGAAAACATATTTTGACAGAGTTCACAGATGGGGTATCCTCTGGAACATCGGTGCATTGCTCATGCTCCTTGCTATCCCCGTTGCAATTTCAACATATCTCGGCGTTTGGCCCGAGCTCAAGGTTCTCGGTACGGTTTTGAGCAAGCTTATGCTTCTCTACTGGGTAACCGCAGTTGTTGAGGTTATCACCTACGTTCCCATGCTCGGTGCAGGCGGAACATACCTCAGCTTTGTTACAGGCAACATCACAAACCTCAAGCTTCCCGTCGGTCTTGCCGCAATGGAAAACGCAAAGGTTCGTGCAAACACAGAAGAGGGCGAGGTTATTTCAACAATCGCTATCGGCGTTTCCTCAATCACAACAACGGTTATCATCGCAGTCGGCGTGCTTGCATTCTCACCCGTTCTTCCCTATATCACCGCCGAAGGCTCTGCATTCAAGCCCGCATTTGAATGGGTTCTTCCCGCTCTTTTCGGTGCACTCGGTGCAAGCTATTTTGCAAAGCATTGGAAGCTTGTTCCCCTGCCCGTTATCGTTGGCGTAATCGTACTCATTTTCTCCCCCACAATGGGCGTAGGCACTCTCATGTTTATAACAATTGTTGCTGCCGTTGCAGGCGTTGGTATTCTTTACAAAACAAAGAAATTATAATTTAATTGCCTTATTTGGTAATTTGTTGTGCAAATTTACACTTGATATCAAATAAATTTTGGTATAATATAATAACGATAATTTTATCACCCTTTTTGAAAGGAGAAATTCAAAATGATTAACTATTCACGCGAAGTACAGGAAATGTGCTGCGTAGCCAAGGGTCCCAACCACGGTCCCGCTCCCATCCCCGAAGAAGGCAAATGGGTTAAGGCTTACGAAATCAAGGATATTTCCGCTTTCACACACGGTGTTGGCTGGTGTGCTCCCCAGCAGGGTGCCTGCAAGCTTTCACTCAACGTTAAAAACGGTATCATCGAAGAAGCTCTTGTTGAAACAATCGGCTGCTCCGGTATGACTCACTCAGCAGCTATGGCAGCTGAAATTCTTCCCGGCAAGACAATCCTTGAAGCTCTCAACACAGACCTCGTTTGCGATGCTATCAACACAGCTATGAGAGAGCTCTTCCTTCAGATTGTTTACGGTCGTTCACAGTCCGCTTTCTCGGATGACGGTCTTTCAGTCGGTGCAGGTCTTGAGGACCTCGGTAAGGGTCTCCGCTCACAGGTTGGTACAATGTACGGCACAAAGGTTAAGGGCGTTCGTTACCTTGAAATGGCTGAAGGCTACGTTACAAGACTTGCTCTTGACGACGAAAATCAGGTTATCGGTTACGAATTCGTTTCACTCGGCAAGATGACAGACTTCATCAAGAAGGGTGACACACCCAACGACGCATACAACAAGGCTATCGGCACTTACGGCAGATTTGCAGACGCCGCTAAGTACATCGATCCCAGAAAAGAATAATTGCAGGAGGTAAAGAAACATGGCATTATTTGAAAGCTACGAAAGACGCATTGACCAGATCAATGCTTGTCTTAAAGAATACGGCATTTCTTCAATCGAAGAATGCAAAGAAATCACTCTTGCAAAGGGTATCGACTGCGATAAAATAGTAAGAGAAACACAGCCCATCTGTTTTGAAAACGCTGTTTGGGCATATACAGTAGGCTGCGCTATCGCTATCAAGACAGGCTGCACAAAGGCTGCTGACGCTGCTGCAGCTATCGGTATCGGTCTTCAGTCATTCTGCATCCCCGGCTCGGTTGCTGACAACAGAAAGGTTGGTCTTGGCCACGGTAACCTCGGCAAGATGCTTCTTTCAGAAGAAACAGAATGCTTCTGCTTCCTTGCAGGTCACGAATCCTTCGCTGCTGCTGAAGGTGCAATCAAGATTGCTCTTAACGCAAACAAAGTTCGCGTTAAGCCCCTTCGTGTTATCCTTAACGGTCTCGGCAAGGACGCTGCAATGATTATTTCAAGAATCAACGGCTTCACCTACTGCAAGACAGAGTTCGATCCCTATGCTGAAACAGTTACCGTTGTTGAAGAAAAAGCATATTCAAACGGCGACAGAGCAAAGGTAAGATGCTACGGTGCAGACAACGTTCCCGAAGGCGTTG